>NZ_BAAAUV010000015.1:0-179890 GCF_039534125.1 Actinocorallia longicatena
AGCCCGTTCCCGCAGCTCAGGGGCATACTTCCTCGGTGGTGCCATAACTCCTCACCCTTCCAGGTATCGGAGCCTCCAACCAACTCGGGGTGGCCCAAGGCGCGTGCCATTAACGTGCCATTAGGCAGGGCGAACAGGGGTCAATGGGGGTCATCCGGGGGTAGATCTGGTCGCAGGTCAGGGTTGCTGTTGGCCTGGATCCATTGGACTCCCAAGCTGACCACGCGGGTTCGATTCCTGGTATCCGCTCCAACGAAGGAGCACTGGCCAGGTAGTTGATCAGGTCTGCGTTGGTTCTACTATCAAGGCCGGGGTCGGTGGAATGCCTGTCGGCGGTTGCGGTCCTTCATGCCGTGGCGGACCGCCAGGCGGATGAGCCAGTAGACGGCGACGATCGGTAGCACCAGCCCGAAGAAGACGATGACGAACTCGATGGGTCCGAGATCCGTTGTGGGGTGCTCCGATCGGAATATTCAGGGACAGAGGCGACACGGTATCAGTCGCCTACAGGACGGCCCGCCGTGCCAGCACATCCTTCGGGAGTGGCAGAAGAACTGCCAGCGCACCGGCACTGACCATCGGACATAACGATCAGAGGCCCAGGACGTCACCCGGCAGTGTCCAATGTTCGCCGGTTCGGAACTGGCCCAAATGGTGCTGGGCGGACAACGAGGTCACGGATCCGGGCAGGACGGCGAGGGTAATGCTGGGCAATTAGCGGCCGATCAAGGGTCGATAGGGGTCACTCGCGGAGACTCTCACCCACAGGTCAGAGGCCCTGTCGGGGGTAGCCATGATCCCGACTTTTGGATCGTGGCTCTCTATCATTTGTCGCTCATCCGTCACCTGGGCTGAGGTTCCGGGAACGGTTCGCTGGGGAGACCAGGTAGGCCATCTCCTGTGCGATGGGGCGGCTCGGGACCATTCGCTGGTTCGGAAATGGATCGGTCGGTTCAGGTTGAGGGCATCGACCGCGTTCAGCCGGTCACTCTCACGACACGGCCTCATCGGGCAACGTGTCGGCCGATGTCAATCGGTCGTGCCGGCGTGCACGGCGATGATTCGCCAGCCGTGGGTCTCGCTGTGGAGCCAAGTGCGGGTGTAGCGCATCCTGGCCGCGAACGGCGTACCGGAGATGGTCCCTTCGACGGTGCCGAGAAACCACGTCACCCCAGTGTGCCCATCGGAGAAGACGGTCAGCTCCTCCTCGGCCACCTTCGTCATCACCTGCGTCCGAGTGCGGTGCAGCTCCAGGTCGTCCGCCTTGGTCGCGACGTTCGCACCGAAGGTGAAGATCAGCCGATCGTCGAGCAGGCGATCCAGCGCCTTGACGTCTCCAGCAAGCTGCGCGGCCTGGAGTCGGCGCTCGGCGTCCCTCAAGTCCTCCGTCATGAGGTCCACCCTCCCAACCGGCGCCGTTTCCGCGCCAGGGCGTTCACGCTCGGCTGATCTTTGCAGCCGGCTCCAGGGACCCGCACAGGGTTCGGCCCCGAGTCCTGGGGGCTTCGGGAGTTCTGGGCCGGGAAGGCTGTGGACGTACCAGTCCACCGGGGCAGAGCCGAAGCTCAGGGAGCTTGGTCACGTGCCATTAGGCAGGGTGATCGAGGGCAATCGGGGTCGCAGGCGGATGCAGCAGACCGCACAAGCGTCGCGGATCCCCTTGGCCAGGTCTTCGATCCGGTCGGTGGGCGTCGGGCGGTGTTCTGTCGCGGCGATCGAAGCTGTGCCGGCGCCGGAGGCCGACATCAGTGGCACGATCAGGAACCTCTGGGTTCCCCGCCGTCCGTACCGTCCCCCTGTGGACAATCGATTTTGAGCCGGGCTTTGGCTACATGGTGCACGTGGACCATCTCGCCAGGTCGGAGCGGGCTCTTCGTCAGGAGAGGGAAGGGGTCCTGGCGCGCTGCGGTGGTGGCGACGTCATCGGCTCAGCAGGGCGACCGGCTGTCCTGCCGACGGGCGGAGGCGGAAGGTCGTCGGTGTCTTGCGGTGGGGGAGATGGCCTGGGGGATGATTCGGGGATGGGTCGGGTGGGGTTGCGGCGGATGGGGGGGGGGGATCTCGAGGAGTTCGTGGGGCTGGCGGTGGAGAGTGTGGAGCTGCATGCCGGGAGGGTCTACACGCCGGTTACGCCGGAGGGGTTCGAGGAGTATCTGGGGCGGTTCGGGGGCGGGGAGGCGGAGGCGTTCCTGATTCGTCGGGGCGGGGAGGGCGGGGCCGTCGGACTGGTGACGATCAGTGGCATCGTGCGCGGGCCCTATCAGCGGGGGGTGCTCGGGTACGCGGGGTTCGCCTCGGGGGTGGGGAAGGGGTACGTGACCGAGGGGGTGGGGCTGGCCGTGCGGTACGGGTTCGGGCGGCTCGGGCTGCACCGGCTGGAGGCCGACGTCGAGCCGGACAACGTGGCGTCGCTGCGGCTCGTGGAGCGGCTCGGGTTCCGGCGTGAGGGGTATTCGCCCGGCTTCATCCAGCTCGACGGGCGGTGGCGGGACTACGAACGGTGGGCCATCACTCCGGAGATCTCCGGTGGGCTGGGGACCTGCGAGGACTGGCAACTGCCGGACACCGGCTTTTAACGATCAGTAGAAAGGCGTACATAAGACTACAAATCGGATAGTGCGCAGCGCCGCGCGTGAGGATCGCCCGGGGAGCTGATCGGCGTGGATGACGGCGGGGAATGGCCGAGGACCCTGGACGTCCAGGCGCTTCTGGAGAGCGGCTGGCGGCCGACGCCGTTCCAGGAGTTCGTGTTCAAGATCCACAGCCGCTGCAACCTGGCCTGCGACTACTGCTACATGTACGAGATGGCCGACCAGAGCTGGCGGACGCAGCCGCGGCGGATGTCCAGGCACGTCGTCGAGGCCGTCGTCCGGCGGATCGGAGAGCACGCCAGGGGCAACGGGCTCGAGCAGATCGGGGTGACGCTCCATGGCGGTGAACCGCTGCTGGCCGGTGCCGACCATCTCCGGTTCACCGTCGAGACGATGCGCGCGGAGGCCGGGAACGACTTCGGGGTCGACTTCCAGGTGCAGACCAACGGAGTCCTGCTCGACGCGGTGTACCTCGACCTGTTCGACGAGCTGGGGGTGGCGGTCGGAGTCTCCCTGGACGGTGACGAGGCCGCTCACCAGCGGCACCGGAAGAAGAAGGACGGCAGCGGCAGTTACCGTGAGGTCCGTGCCGGGCTCGACCGGCTGACCTCTCCCGGTTACCGGCATCTCTTCGGCGGCCTGCTCAGCACCATCGAGCTGCGCAACGACCCCGTGACGACCTATGAATCCCTGCTGGCCTTCGCTCCGCCCCAGATCGATTTCATGCTGCCCCACGGTACCTGGGACAGTCCGCCGCCGGACCGTCCCCCCGACGCGTCCACCCGCTACGGAGACTGGCTGATCAAGGTCTTCGACCGCTGGTACGGGTCGCCGGTGCGGGAGACCCGGATCCGGTTGTTCAACGAGATCATGCAACTGCTCTTCGGCCGTCCTTCGCGGAGCGAGGCGGTGGGGCTGTCCCCGGTGGCCGTGGTCGTGGTCGAGACCAACGGCCGCATCGAGCAGGTCGACTCGCTCAAGTCGGCCTTCCAGGGCGCGACGGCGACCCCCTTCCATGTGGCCAGGGACGCCTTCGACGCGGTGCTGATGCTCCCGGAGATGGCCGCCCGGCAGATCGGGGCGCGCGCCCTGTCGCCGACCTGCCAGGGTTGCGATCTGCGCAGGACCTGCGGGGGAGGCCTGTACCCGCACCGGTACCGGTCCGGCACCGGCTTTCTGAACCCCTCGGTCTTCTGCGAGGACCTGTACCGGCTGATCGGCCATATCCGCAGCACCGTCAGCATGGACCTGGACCTGGCGGTGGTCAGGAAGGGCAGGCGCTGAGACCGGCCGATGGGACGCGAACGGTGGCCGATCAGATGGGCGGGGGGTCGAAGTCGCTGTCCAGGTGCCGGCGCTCCTGTGCCACGACCGCGTCCGGGTGGGACAGGCCGAGGGTGGCGGAGTAGTGCGCGATGGTCGCCTCGTAGAGCGTCCTCGCCTCCTCCTTGAGGTCCAGGGTCTCCAGATCCGCGGAGAGGTTGGCCGCGCACGCCAGCGTCATCGGATGGCGTGCCCCCAGAACCTGGGTCAGCCGTTCGAGGGTGTCCGTTCCGAGGACGCGTGCCTCTTCCAGGTGCCCCAGGGCGGCCAGGTCGCTGGCGAGGTTCGCGGCGACAGTGAGGGTGTAGTGGTGGTCGCGGCCGAGGGCCTCGTCGAGCCCCGCGAGCGCGCGCTCGTTGAGGGTCCTGGCGCGTTCGGGGTCGTCCATGGTCCGGTGCAGGAGGGCGAGGTTGCCGAGGCAGCCGTGGTAGTAGGGATGCTGCTCGCCGTACACGCTCGCGTAGCGGTTGACGGTGTCGACGATGAGCTCCTTCGCGGCGTCGAACTCGCCGACCGTCCGCTGGATGTTCGACAGGCAGATCGCCGCGGCGAGGGTGTCGGGATAGTTGAGGCCGTACTGGCGGACGTACCGGGCGTGGACGTCCTGGGCGAGTTCCAGTGAACGGTCGGAGTCGCCGACGCGGCGCCAGGCGATGGAGAGGTCCTTGGCCGACAGGAGCGTCCACGGGTGTTCGGGGTCGAGTTCCTCACGCCCGAACGCGTAGGCCTCCTCGCCGACGTCGCAGGCCTCGCTGTAGTCGCCGCACAGCCTGACCGCTCGGGCGATCCCGCTCCAGGCCGCCAGCCGGTTGATCGCGCCGCTCTCCAGGGCCACCGACCCGAGATAGGACTCCTCGTGGAGCTTGCGGCACTCGGGGTAGTCGCTGGCCAGGCCGTAGTCCAGGGCCAGGTTGTTGACCGCGCGCAGGGTGAGGAAATGGCTGTTCCCGTACTTCTCGCGGTGCCGGTCCACCGATTCCTGCTCGCGCGCGAGCGCCGCACGGAAATCGCCGCGGGCGCGGAGGTCCGCGCCCGCGCCGTTGATGAGGCTGAGAGCGGAGTCCGACGTCGGTCCCGCGAGTGCCTCGACCTTCTGGAGGGTGTCCTGGTTCAGCTCGAAGGCGGCCGCGTAACCGCCCAGGGCCCGCCGGACGTTGCCGAGGTGGCGGCGCGCCTCCAGGACGTCCATGCTCTCGATGCCGTCGACGCTCAGCCAGGTCTCGTCGAGCAGTTCGGCGAAGGCCTGAGCCGTCACGTAGTCACCGGAGGCGAAGAGGTACCGGACGAAGCTGAGGGCGAACTTCCGCACTTCGCGGTCGTCGCTCAGCGCGACGCCCGCCGACTGGACGTGTCCGAGGAGGCCGTTGAACTTCGGCCAGTTGTTCTTCTCGTCGGGCTCGCTCGGTGCGTGCTGGGCCAGCAGCAGGTGGACCTCGTGCCGCAGGGCGTCCCGCTCGGCCTCGGTGAGCTCCTCACGGACCAGGGCCTGGATCAGCCGGTGGACCTGGACGGTCCGCGTCTGCGGGTCGATCTTGGCAAGGGCGTACCGGCCGAGTTCACCGAAGGCCCTGCTGAGCCGGATCGGCTCGCTGAGCAGAGAGGTCATCTTCTGGCCTAGTCCGGCCGACGGGCGATTGAAGACGTCGCGGGGGATCGGTTCCGGTCCGAAGAACGCGCAGCAGCGCAGGAGGTCGATGCACTCGGGCATCGACTGGTTGAGGCTGGCCACCGACAGGCCCCAAGCGGCCGTCATGGAGACGGGGTACTCGGTGGGCTTCCCCTGCTCCATCAGTTCGGCCGTCTTGCGCTGGGTGAGCAGGGTCAGGTACTCGGAGACGGCCATGCCGGTCTCCGCCTGGAGGGCGCCGGCCTGCTCGAGGGCCAGCGGAAGGTCTCCCAGCTCCTCCGCCAGCCGGTCGGTGTCGGGATCTCCCAGCGATCTGGGCATCCGCTTGGCCAGGAAGTCCAGCGACTCGTCCCGGGTGAAGACGTCGACGGCGACGGTGTCGACCACGCCCTCCCACTTGTGGTTCCGTGAGGTGATCAGGACGTGCCCGGGCCCCTGCGGGATGATGTCGGTGAGGCCTTGAGGCTCGTCGGCGTTGTCGAAGATGAGAAGCCAGCGGTCGAAGGGCTCGCCTCGGCGCAGGGCGTCCAGGACGGCGTTGGCACCGTCCTCGATGCCGGTGGCCGTCACCGGCGGGAGGCCGAGGTAGGGCGCGAGGGCGGCGAGGGTGGCGCGCACCAGCGCGGGCTGGTCGGCCGGAACCCACCAGACGATGTTGTACTCATGCTGATAGCGATGGGCGTATTCGACGGCCATCTGTGTCTTGCCGACCCCGCCGAAACCCTGCAGCGCGTGCGGGACGACGGCCGTGATGCGGGTGATGCCACCCCGCAGACGCTGCAGCAACTCCTCGCGACCGGTGAAGTTCTTGTTCCGCGGCGGTACCCGGCCCCAGATGTCCGGTACTCGTCCTGCCGGGCGTCCGGAACCCGCGGGATGCGAAATCGACACTGCACCAGCCTCACGTTTCTTTTCAGTTAATCGACAGCAGTAGTACCAGTTGAGGTGCGTGTCATCGTACCCTCGCAAATGTTGTTTCTCACCTGAGGAGTTGTTTTGATCTCGCCTTCTCACCGAGATCAAACAAGACCGAAACCGGGTTTGTTTCAGGTGACACAATCGGCGGTCATGATCGGACGTCAGAGAACTGGAATGCGGCAAGTCGCCGTGCGAAGATTGGAGGTACCGTGCGTCCTACAAGGAGAGTTGATGCCGACCCAGCAGAGCTTGCACGCCGACCACGTCGATTTCCTCTCGCTCGATCCCACCGGCCTCGACACGTCGAACCTGAGCCCCGTCCTGGCCGATCTGCTGCTGCAGACCGCGGAAGCCCGGTTCGCGGGATTCAACAGCTACCTTCCCAGGATCCCTCGACCCCTCAACTGATCAACGTGTCATGCCTGGCCGGATTCGGGCAGTGATGAATCCGGCCACGGTAGCTCCACCGGAAGTTCGAGACGCCATTGTGGACCTCCCCGTAGATCCTTCTTCGCCTTTCCCGGGAAGCCGTCCTTACAGCGCGGCTGACAGAGGGAGGTTCCGCGGCCGCGCCCGGGAGATCGACGATCTTTCGGAAATGTGGACCGCACACCGCTTGACCATCCTCTATGCGAAATCCGGAGCGGGCCGGACCTCGCTGCTGTCCGCGGGCGTCCTTCCCCGGTTCGCCAACGTCTGCGCCCTGGGGAACCCCACCGACGGGATGACGGTCCCGCTGGCCACGGTGCCCAACGAGAACCGGTACGCCCTGTCCGTTCTGTCCACCTGGCAGCCCGAGGCCGCTCCGTCCTGGATGGTGGGGCTGTCGGTGAGCGGCTTCTTCCGCCGGCGGTTCGACTCGCGCTGGTTCGGTCCCCCCGCCGAGCCGCTGATCGCCATCGACGCCGCGGAGAGGCTCTTCTCCCGGATCTCGGGGCGGGAGGGCGAGCGGACCCGGTTCCTGGCCGACCTCGGTGAGGCGCTACGCGAGCGCCCCGACGCGCATCTTCTCCTGTCCGTCCGCGAGGACTGCCTGCCGGAGGCCGTCCGGTTCGCGCGGCGCGCCGTGGGCGAGCCGCGGAGCTACGAGCTCGCCACGCTGTCGCGCGAGGCGGCGCTCGAAGTGGTGGGCGAGCCCGCCGGATTTCCGCGCCCGATCGCCGAACGGCTGATCGGCGAGCTCATCACGGTGCGCGTGGACGGACGCCCGGATCGCCGGACGGCACGCGTCGAACCGTCCCTCCTCCAGGCCGTCTGCACCCGGGATCCGGCGCCTCCGTTCGAGCCGTCCGTGGACGAGGCGCTCGCCGAGCACGTGTCGGGTGAGCTGGCCGCCGTCGCCGAGGGCCACGGCCTGAAGACGCCCCGGATCGCCCGGTGGTTCGGCGACACCTTCGTGGCCGGGTCGGGGGAGACGCTCGTGGTCCGCGAGGAGGACGGCCGCACCGCGGGGATGGACAATGCCGTGCTCCGAGCGCTGGAGGACCGGCATCTCGTCACGACGACGCGGCACGGGGACGGTCCGCGGTGCTACCGCCTGGCCGACGAGCGCCTGGTCCGCCCGGTGCAGCATCTCCCGCTGCGGACGCCCCCGGCGATCGGGCCGACGGCGGAAGAGGGGCTGCGCGCGGCGAGGGCCGCGCTCTTCCATCGGGACCACACCACCGCGATCAGGCGGGCCGAGGCCGTGCTCGGGGCGAGCGGCCCAAGCGAGCTGCGGATCCGGGCGGAGGCCGGGACGATTCTCGGCGACGCCGCCTTCGAGCAGGGCGCCGTCGAGAAGGCCATCGAGCACTATGTCCAGGCCGCGTCGCTCCTCGAAGCGCTGCAGGACACGATCGGAGTGGGACGGCTGCTGGCAGCCACCGGACGCCTGAAGCTGCAACGGCCCCGGAACGCGCCGGCCGACGCGATCGCGGACCTTCAGGCCGCGGCCCGACGGATCCCGGGTGATCCGCTCATCCAGACCGTTCTGGGGCGCGCCCTGTGGCAGGCCGGGCAGCTCCGCGCGGCCCTCGCCGCCGTCAACGAGGCGCTGGCCCACGACGGTGAACTGCCCGAGGCGCTCCGGACCCGCGGTGAGCTGCTGGCCGAACTCGGAGACAGGGAGTCGGCGGAGGCCGCCCTGCGCGACCTGGACCGGGTGGACGCCGATCTCGCGCATCCCTCCAGCGGAGCGGCTCGCGCCCTCGCACTGGCCACGACGGGACGGATCGACGCCGCGCACCGCGCCCTGGAGCCGGCGCTCGCCGAGGGCGGGGACAGCGGCCCCGTCCTCTACCGTGCCGCCAGGGTCGAGAAGATCAGCGGTGATCTGTACTCGGCCGTGCGGCTGGCAGCCCGCGCGGTGGCCGCGAAGGATCCGCCGCTTCCCGAGCACCAGCGCCTGGCGGCGGGGCTGCTGCGAGACCACCGTTGATGGACACCGGCACGGTCATCACCCTGACCATCGGGGTCGCCACCCTCCTCGGCACCGTCATGGCGGCGGTCGGCGGCATGGCCGTCGAATGGTGGCGTTCCCGCCATCGGGAGCGCCGCGAGCAGCTCGCTCGCGAATGGGAGCAGCGCGCCCTCGACATCAGGGAGCTACGGTCGGCCCTCGCCGAGGTGCGCTCGTCCGTCCTCACCTTCAGCGTCGACGTCCAGCTGACGCTGGAGATGCTGCGCAGCGCCAGTGCCCGGCTCGACAACGGTGACCTCGCCCAGCAGATCCATCGCACCCGCGGGGACTATCCGGCCGCGGTGACCGCGCTCGAAGCCCTGTGGACCCTCTGCCCTACGGAGGAGTCCCGGACGGCCGTCGAGGAACTGTGCGAAACCGCCGCGTGGGCGTTCCGCAACACGTGGTCGGCGGGGGGACAGGGAATCGCGCCGGAGAAGGTGGACGAGCAGGTTCGGGTGCGGTTGCGCACCCTTAGTGTGTCTCTCGCGATCAGTGAGCGAAGTTTGACGGCACATCCTGAGTAGCGCTCATGAGGCCCGAGTACCTCCTGATGTTTCCGATACGATTCTCGCGCTTTGTTTTATGAGCCAGCCAAATTAGGTCCAAATAGGACTTTTCTTTATTTTTTGGCCGATTTTCTGCGTCCACGCGACATCGTCATCGTGGAGGGGAAGGCACCAGGGTGACTGTCGCGACCTCTACTTGGCGCATCGACTTCAGGCTGCTGTGGACGGGTTCCGCAGTGTCGCAGTTCGGCAGCATCAGCACGAGCACTGCGCTGCCGCTTCTCGCACTCGCGATCACTCATTCGGCGGCCTTCGCCGGCTGGGTTGCCGCCGCGAGCATCGTTCCCACCCTTCTGGTGAATCTGCCCGCCGGGCTGCTCGTCGACCGGATGGACCGTCGGCGGATCATGTTCATCAGCCAGGGGGTGCGCGTCCTGACAGCGGTCGTCCTCGGCTGTGCGCTGTGGTTCGTCGACGATCCGTGGCCGGGTCTGCTCGTCATCGGCGCGATCCTGGACGGCACGTGCATCGCCTTTTACAGCATGGCCGAAACGGTGGCCATGCGCAGTATCGTTCCCGACACCGAACTCAACGGAGCCTTGGCGCGCCAGGAGTCACGGGCCCATGTCGCGTTGCTCCTCGGACGTCCGCTCGGAGGCTTGCTGTTCGGTCTCGGACGAGCGATGCCCTATGCGGCCGATGCCGTGGCCGGGGCCGTCGCCCTGGTCACTCTGTCGATGGTGCAGACCAAGGGCTTCGCGTCGGAGGAGCGGAAACAGATCGCGGGGATGCGCGATAGCGTCAGTGCGGGCTTGAGATGCATCCGCGACGACATGTTCCTGCGTAGGGTCCTCCGCGTCTGCACCATCACCAATTTCATGTTCCAGGCTGGATATCTGCTCCTCATCGTGGTGGCGTCCAAATCCGGGATGTCGGGTCGCCAGCTCGGACTGCTGCTGGGCATCTCGGGGCTGGGCGGCGCCCTCGGCTCTGTCGCTGCGCCACGCTTGACCGGCAGGATGCAGCCGACCTGGATCATCGCCTGCTCCGTATGGGTCTGGATGGTGCTCGTCGCCCTGATGGCGGCGGCCCATCAGCCGGTCGTGGGCCTGGTGGCCTGGGGTGGGATCAGTTTCATGGGCGCGAACCTCAATGTCGCGCTCGCGGTCTACCAGTCGCGCAGGGTCCCGGCAGAGAGCCTCGGAACGGTCATGGGCATCATCCAGTTCACGACCCGGGGCGCCGGGCCACTGGGAGCCCTCTGCGGAGGCTACGTCCTGACTTTCATCAATGACACCAGGGCCGCCGCTATATGCGCGAGCCTGGTGATCCTAGGCCTCGCCGCCTCGATAACGCCCCGCGAAATGATCAAATCGATCTTCGTCGGGCTGCGGGCGAAGGACGTTCCCGCTTCCAGATCGGCTTCCGGGCCACCGAAGAGCCCTCCGGGGCAGGGATTGCCGCGGACGCGGGCTGACGAAGCCGCTCGCCCGGACCGGCCGCTGGAGCTCGTCCTGGAAGGGGACCGTCTCACGCCCCGCGCCACGGCTCCGGACCGGGTGGAGCGGCCCCGCAGAGCGTCGAGCGCACCCTGCCCGCCGGAGCAGGCCGAGGACGCGCCGCCGGTGGAGCGGGACCGGATCTCGGTGGGGATTTCCAACGGCTGAGCGGGGCCGTTCGTGTCCGGGTGGGGTGGGTGACCGGTAGGGCGGTCAGCGGGTGGGGTGGCGGCGGGTGGGGAGTTTGAGGGTGGGGTTGGCGGTGGACCAGGCGGCGGCGGTGCAGATGAGTTGCTTGACGCGGGCGGCGGGGCGGCCGGTGAGGGCGGAGGGCTTGGCTCGGTCGTCGGGGGTGACGCGCTGGACGAGGGCGTCGTGGCGGCCGAGGCTGATGCACTGGAGGGTGTAGCCGATGGTCGTTTCGGGGAGGGGGCGGGCGGTCAGGTGGGCGGCGATGGTGTCGGCGGCGTGCCAGGCCATGGGGATGCCTGAGGCGCAGGACATGCGGAGGGGCTTGTCGCCCGCGCCCTGGGCCAGGGCGGCGTCGCCGATCGCGTAGACGTCGGGGTGGGAGAGGGAGCGCATCGAGGCGTCGACCATGACGCGGCCGGCCGGGTCGGTGCGCAGGGTCGTGGCGGCGGCGATGGGGTGCGCGGCGAAACCGGCCGTCCAGACGGTGATCTCGGCGGGGATCTTCCGGCCGTCGGCGGTGAGGGCGTGGGTCCCGGTGATCTCGGTGACGTCGGTGTGGTCGTGGATCCGGACGCCGAGGCGGCTCATCACCCTGGTCAGGTGGCGGCGGCCCTTCTCGCTCAGCCAGTCGCCCAGGCCGCCCCGGACGGCCAGGGCAACGTCGAGGTCGGGACGGGACTCGGCGATCTCGGTGACGGCCTCGATTCCGGTGAGGCCGCCGCCGGTGACCAGGACCGTCCCGCCGGCGGGCAGGGCGGTCAGGCGGTCGCGGAGGCGGAGGGCCCCGGCCTTCCCCGCGACGTTCTCGGCGTGGTCGGCGACTCCGGGCACCCCCTGGTCGGCGGCGGTGCTGCCCAGGGCGTAGACCAGGGTGTCGTAGGCGAGATCGGAGCCGTCCTCCAGCAGGACGGTCTTGGCGTCGGCGTCCACGGTCGCGACGCGGGCGATCTTCAGGACGATGCCCGTCCCGGCGAAGACGTCCGCCAGCGGGCGGTGCTTGAGTTCCTGGCCGGTCGCGAGCTGGTGCAGCCGGACCCGCTCGACGAAGTCGGGGTCGGCGTTCACCACGGTGATCTCGGTGTCGGCGGGCTGCAGCCGCCGGGCCAGGCGTCCGGCGGCGTTGGCTCCGGCGTATCCGGCGCCCAGGACGGCGATGCGGTGCTTCATGGCTGTGCTCCTGTCCGGTGTTCGTTGGCGCCTCTTGAACCGGACAGGCCCGCGATTCATGACAGAACCCGGACGTGATCCGGGTCACCAGCCTGTGGACAGCGGTTTCCCGTGGTCGGAGGCCGTCCAGTGCCGGGTGGCCCGGCCGAGTTTCGCCGGATTCACCTGGATGGTGATCGCGGAGACGCCGTCGGCGGAGACGTCCAGGGCCAGGACCCCGGCCACCCGCTCCCCGACGACCACGACCAGCGCCGGATCGCCGTTGGCGATCGCCGGGTAGAGCGACGCCCTGCCGCCGATCAGCTCCCACATGTGCTCGTTCGGCCGGAACAGCCCGCGCAGGAAGCGCGCCACCCGCAGCGCCCCCGCCATCGGGACGGTCACCGCGGGCACGACGCCGCCGCCGTCGCCCCGGCTCACGGTGTCGCTGGTCAGGAGCGCGAGCAGCGGCGCGGTGTCGCCGCTCAGCGCCGCCGCGAGGAACTCCTCGACGATCCGCCGCGCGGTCGCCGCGTCGACCTCCCGCCGGATCCGCCCGGTGGCCGCGTGCTGCCGGGCCCGCCGGAGGATCTGCTGGCAGTTCGCCTCGGTCAGGTCGAGCATCTCCGCGATCTCGGAGTGCGCGTACCCGAACGCCTCCCGCAGGACGTACACCGCGCGTTCCTGCGGGGTGAGCCGCTCCATGACCAGCAGCATCGCCATCGACACCGACTCCCGCTGCTCGGCGGTCTCGGCCGGGCCGAGCATCCGGTCGCCGTCCAGGACGGGCTCGGGCAGCCACTGCCCCACATACGACTCCCGCCGCACCCGCGCCGAGCCCAGCACGTTCAGGCACAGCCGCGTCAGCACCTTGGTCAGCCACGCCTCGGGAACCTCGATCGCCCGCCGGTCGGCCCCCTCCCAGCGCAGAAACGCCTCCTGGACGACGTCCTCGGCCTCCACCGCCGACCCCAGCATCCGGTAGGCGATCGCCTCCAGCCGCCCCCGAACCCCCTCGAAGACCCCGACGTCCTCCACCCCGATCGCCATCCCCCGACCCTACCCACCGTCCGGCGGAGCCTCCGGGTCAGGCGTGGGGGACGGCGGGGGTGGCGTGGACGGCCACGTGGCCGGATGGGCGGCGGCCGTCCAGGAGGCTCAGCGGCTCAGCGGGGTCTCGTGGGTGACGCGGGAGAGCTTCTCGGGGTTGCGGACGAAGTAGAAGCCGGTGATGAGGCCGTCCTCGAGGCGCATCGCGATGACGGTGTCGATCTCGCCGTCGAGGCGCAGGATGAGGCCGGGACGGCCGTTGACCTCGGCGGGCTCGAAGGTCGGGTCGAGGGCGAGCCGGGTCAGTCCGCCGGTCAGCAGGCGGGCCACCCTGGTCGCGCCGACGACGGGGCGCAGGACGGCGCGCTTGACCCCGCCGCCGTCGGCCAGCAGGACGACGTCGGGGGCGAGGATGTCGAGCAGGCCCTGCATGTCGCCGGTCTCGACGGCCCGCTGGAAGGCCTGGAGCGCGGCCCGGCTGTCGGCGGGGGAGACGACGTCGCGCGGCCGGCGGGCGGCGACGTGCGCACGGGCCCGGTGGGCGATCTGGCGGACCGCGGCGGGGCTCTTGCCGACGGCCTCGGCGATCTCGTCGTAGGCCAGGTCGAACACCTCGCGCAGGACGAAAACCGCCCGTTCCGTCGGCGCGAGCGTCTCCAGGACCAGCAGCATCGCCATCGAGACGCTGTCGGCCAGTTCGACGTTCTCGGCCACGTCGGGCGTGGTCAGCAGCGGTTCCGGCAGCCACTGCCCGACGTAGGACTCCTTGCGGCGGCCCAGCGCGCGCAGCCGTCCCAGGGCCTGGCGGGTGGTGATCCTCACCAGGTAGGCGCGGTCGTCGCGGACCGTCCCGAGGTCGACGCCCGCCCATCGCAGCCAGGTCTCCTGGAGGACGTCCTCGGCGTCGGCGGCCGAGCCGAGCATCTCGTAGGCGACGGTGAACAGCAGGTTGCGATGGGTCACGAACGCCTGGGTCGCGGCGTCCATGCCGTCCTCACCGGACAGCGGTCCTGCGCTCATGCCCTGGTCCCCCTTGTTCGCCGTCGATCGTCGCATGTGCACGAGATGCCGCTCATCGGCCGTTCGTGACGGGTGCGGGCGGTGGTCTATGTCACATTCGCGGCCTGTCACGTCGATCGGGCCGCCGGCATCTCTTGGGCATCTGACACCGTAGTGAGTGAGGACGATCATGGTGACCACGAAGGAAAGGCCCCCGGACTCGCGCCGCTGGGCCGCGCTGCTGTTCATCGGGCTGGCTCAGCTGATGATCGTCCTGGACGGGACCATCGTGAACATCGCGCTGCCGTCGCTCCAGCGTGATCTGGGGATCTCCGACGGCGACCGGCAGTGGATCATCACCGCGTACATGCTGGCCTTCGGGAGCCTGCTGCTGCTCGGCGGCAGGATCGCCGACCATGTCGGCCGCAAGCGGATCTTCCTGATCGCGCTGATCGGCTTCGCCGGGGCGTCGGCGCTCGGCGGGGCGGCGGGCGGCTTCGAGCTGCTGTTGACCGCGCGGGCTCTGCAGGGCGCGTTCGGGGCGCTGCTCGGGCCGTCCGCGCTGTCGCTGCTGACCATCACGTTCACCGAGCCGGGCGACCGCGCCAAGGCGTTCGGGATCTGGGGCGCGATCTCCGGCATGGGCGGGGCGATCGGGCTGCTGGCCGGCGGCGCGCTGACGGAGTACCTGGACTGGCGCTGGTGCCTGTACGTCAACATCCCGATCGCGCTGGTCGCGGCTGCCGGGGGCTACGCCCTGCTGACCGAGTCGCGGCGCGCGGGCCGGGCCCGGTTCGACCTTCCCGGTGTGTTCCTGGTGACCAGCGGGCTGGTCGCGATCGTCTACGGCACCGGCCGGGCCGAGTCCGACGGCTGGAGCTCCGCGACGGTCCTCGGCCTGCTGTCCGCCGGAACCCTGCTGCTCGCCGCGTTCGCCCTGGTCGAGAGCAGGGTGCGGGAGCCGCTGCTGCCGCCGCACGTGATCGCCGACCGGACCAGGGGCGGTGCTTACCTGGCCGTGGGCGTGACGGTCGTCGGGATGTTCGGGGCGTTCCTGTTCATGACCTACTACATGCAGGCGGTGAAGGGATACTCGCCGGTCAGGACGGGCGTCGCGTTCCTGCCGATGGTCGCGGCGATGCTGCTGTCGGCCGGCGGGCTCACCACCCGGCTGCTGCCGAGGGTCGCGCCGCGGCTGCTGATCGTCCCGGGGATGCTCGTGTGCGCCGCCGGGATGCTGTGGATGATCACCCTGGAGACCGGGACGCACTACGCGGGCGGGGTGCTCGTCGCGCAGCTCCTGTTCGGATTCGGCGCCGGAATGATCATGCCTGCGGGGCTGAACTACGCCACCCACGGTGTCGGCCCGGACGACCTGGGCGTGGCCTCGGCCGGCGTCAACACCGCCCAGCAGGTCGGCGGTTCCCTCGGGATCGCCCTGCTCAACACCATCGCCGCGAGCGCGTCCATCGACTACCTGGGCTCGCACGGGAAATCACCGGAGACCGTGCGTCAGGCGGTGCTCGAGGGGTTCGGCGCGGCCGGTGTCTGGGCCGTGGTCATCCTGCTGGCCGGGGCCGTCCTCGTCGGCCTGCTGATGAACACCCCCCGGCCCGCTCCGCAGCAGGCCGGCGACGTGCCCGAACCGCTGCCCGCGACCGACCTCGTCTCCCGCTGACGGGGAACCGGCCCGGACGCCCGTGCGTCCGGGCCCGTCAGTCCTCGTCGTCCCAGTCCTCGTCGAAGGAGTCGCCGGGGTCCGCGCCGAGCAGGACCCGGGTGAGCTGCCGTCCGCCGTGGTCCATCTCCGCCCCCGCGGCGGCGAAGTGGCGGTCGTGCAGGACGGTCGTCCCGCTCTCGCGCAGGGCCGCCAGGACGGCGCGGCGGACCAGCTCTTTGACGTAGGAGGCGGTCACGCCCTCGGTGGCCTCGACGACGGGGCCCGGATCGGCCTGGACGTCCACTCCCCTGCCGTACAGGGCGAGCAGCCGGGCGCGGCCGGCGGCGTCGGGGCGAGGGATCTCCACCGCGAGATCGACCCGTCCAGGACGCTCGGCGAGTGCCTTCTCCAGGACCGAGGCGCGGTTGGTGGTGAGGACGAAGCTGACGTCGGCGTCGCCGCCCACACCGTCCATGGCGTCGAGGAGGGAGAAGAGCAGCGGCCGGCCGTCCTCGCCGTCGAGGTCGCGGTCCGTGGCGACCAGATCGACGTCCTCCAGCACCACCAGCGACGGCTGGAGCCGCCGGGCCAGCGCGGCGGCCTCGTCGATGAACCGCATGGCGGGCCCCGTCAGCAGGATCACCGTGCAGTGGGCGAGCGAGCTGATCAGGTAGCGCACGGTGTGGGTCTTGCCGGTGCCGGGCGGGCCGTGCAGCAGCAGCCCCCGCTTGAGGTGCTGCCCGGCGGCGAGCAGCTCCGCCGACCACTCGGCCACCTCGACGACATGGCGTTCGATCAGGTCGAGGACCCCGTCGGGCAGGATGACGTCGGCCGCGCGCACCGGGGGTCGCGGCAGGAAGGTCACCAGCTCGTTGCCATGGTGTTCGCTCACGCCGAAGCTCAGGACCTGGCCGCGGAACACGTCGTGGACGCGCATGAGGCGCACGATCTCGTCGCGGGTCTCGGTGGCGGCGCGGCCGGAGGCGGCCAGGACGTCAATCCGGCAGGACGGGGAGAACTCGCCCGCGGTCCGCAGGCCGATCACCACGGCCTCTCCGCCGGGGGACACCGCGTGCACCAGGCCCAGCTCGACGACCTCGGTGCTCGTCGCGGGCCCGGTCGGCGCGGTGCCGAACCTGGCCCTGCCCAGCTCGAACATGCCGTGCCGGGCGGCGTTGGTCAGGATGTTGAGGAAGTCCTCGTGGTCGAGGCCGTGCCCGGACATCCCGAACCAGCCGGGCTCGGTGAGGTAGGCGTCCACGCCGCGCTGCAGGTTGACGTGCTCCCACGGCGGAAACGACTGCGACACCGCGAGCATCTCGGCCGGCGGCACCCCGAGATGTCCGGTGACCTTCTCCACCAGCGCCGATGGCCGGCCTTCGCCGCCGAGTGCCCGGTGGGCGGCCTCCAGTACCTGCCGCAGGGCACCGGCGAGCTGACGCGCGTCGTCCGTTCCGATCTCAGCCATCCCCCCACGATGCCCTCCGGCGTCCGGGATCACTATCGGATTCTTCGCCCCGCGAACCTACGCTGGGCGGGTGAGACTCCACCCCCCGGCTCTCGCCGTGCTGTCCGCCGCCGCCCTCTGTGCCGTGATGCCCTCCGGGGCACGGGCCGCCGCTCCTCCGGCCGATCATGTGGTGCTGGCCGTCGAGGGAGGGCCCGCCTACCGGCTCGACGCGGACGTGACCGGGGGCGGGATCGCCGTCACCGACACGGTCGGGGACTACGCCGTCAACAGGATCCGGGGCACGGCGACGCTTCCGGGCGGGGCGGCGCTGACCGTCGGGATCAGCCGCGGGCCGCTGGGGCTCGGCGGGAGCCTCTCCTTCGAGGACCGGGGCGCGGACGTGCGGATCACCGCGGTCGTCGCGGGCGGGGTCACGGCGCGCGGGGACGGGACGGTGGCCTGGCGCGGCACGGCGCTGGTGCGGAGCGGAGGCGGGACGGCGCTCAGGAACGTCGCGCTGACGGTCGAGGACCGGCGGCCCGACCCCGGCGACCACGCGATCCGCATCACCCACGCCGGGCAGGCGCGCAACGCCATCCTGCGGCTGCCCGACGACTACGACGGGACGCCGCGGCCGGTGCTGTTCCACTTTCCCGGGCTCGTCGAGACGCCCTGGATGGCCGAGCTGTTCGGGCGGATGGCCGACTACGCGCAGAAGCACGGCTTCATCATGATCACGCCGGAGCACCACGGGATCGCGTGGCAGGAGGTCGGGTCGCAGCATGACGTCCCGCCGGATCCCGATGTCGACGATCCGGGGTTCGTCGACCGGCTCCAGGACATCCTGGTCTCGCGGTTCAACGCCGATCCCCGGCGGCTCTACGCGTCGGGGATGAGCAACGGCGGCTACTTCACCAGCAAGATGGCCTGCGAGAACGGGCGCTTCGCGGCCTTCGCACCCGTCGCGGGACAGCTCGACGATCCGGCGACCTGCCGTCCCGGGCGGCACATCCCGATCATCCTCATCCACGGCGACGCCGACCCGGTCGTCGACTACGCCGAGGCCCCGGTCTCCGCCGCGTTCTGGGCCCGCAACAACTCCTGCGCCCCCACCACGACCGACACGACGCTCCCCGACCTGGACCCCGCCGACGGCACGACCGTGGTCCGCTCCGCCTACGACGGCTGCCCGTCCGACGGCCCGGTCACACTCCTCCGCATCAGGGGCGGCGGCCACAACTGGCCCGGCGGCATCCCCTTCCTCGGCCCCCTCCTCGGCGGCACCACCCACGACATCGACGCCAACGCCGCCATCTGGACCTTCGTCTCCACCCACCGCCTGCCCTGAGCCCGGGCTCAGACCGGGGTGGCGGTGGTCCAGAGGGCTTCGGCCTCGGTGAGGAAGTGGGGGGTCCAGGGGGAGGCAGGGGGGAGGGAGAACTTGGGCTGGGAGGGGGCTCGGTAGGAGTAGTACTCGAGGTGGAGGGCGGGGGCCGGGGGGCCTTCGGGGGCGGGATCGGGGGCGAGGAGGCTGATGGCCAGGGGGTGGTCGGTCAGGCGGACGGAGAGGGGGCCGCGGGTGTTCTCGCGGAGCTCTTCTAGGAGGCGGAGGGTGTGGAGGATGCGCTGGCGGAGGCTCTCGGCCGAGCGGTTGGCGTAGTAGCGGGCGGCGGCGGTCTCGACCGCGGGGGAGGCGGGGTCGAGGAGGAGGAAGCGGATCTCGCAGCCGGAGGTCAGGAGGCGTTCGAGCGCCGAGTAGCGGGTGTGGACGAAGGTGTTGCGGGCGACGCCGGTGACGAGGAGGCGGCGGGCGGAGGCGAGCTGGGCGTCGAGTTCGGGGCCGTGCTCGTCGGTGAAGGCGGGGGCCGGGGTGGGCGCGGGCCGCGATGACGGCCAGGGGAGGCCGTCGTCCCAGATGCGGAGGGCCTCGGCGACGTAGTGGTCGTACCAGTGGCCGTCGCGGCGGTGGAGGTGGAGGATCGGCGTGGGCTCGGCCTCCGGGCGGTGCTCGTAGTGCTGGACGAGGATCGCGCCGTCGCGGGCGCCGATGTCGATGCCGTTGAAGCCGATGTTGGGGACGAACGCGCTGACCCTGATCTCGAGGGTGCCGCCGGTGGTGTCGCGCAGGTGGGTGAGCTCGTCGAGGGTCGCCTGGACGCGGCCGCGGATGCGGTCGGCGTCGACCGGGGTGACCTGGTTGAGGGACGCCTCCCGGACGAGACGGTCGTCCGTGGGGTCGATGAGCAGGAATCGCACGCTTCCTCCCGCGGTGAGGATGCGGCGGAGGTCGTGGCGCATCGTCTGGACGGTGCGCGTCCCGGCCGTCCCGATGAAGAGGAAGTCGCGCGCCCGGGCCCGGCGGAGGTGGTAGGCGTCGGGGAAGTCGGCGTGCAGCTCGACGGCGTTCTCCGGCCCTCGCGCGGTGAGGGCCGTGAGCTGGTTCCGCGACCTGATCTGCGACAGCGCCAGCAGGGCGAGCAGCGCCAGGACGGCCGACGAGAGCGTCTTGACGTCGGAGACGCCGAAGCCGCCGAGCACCGTGAACAGCAGGGCCGTCGCGATCAGGCAGTAGAGGTCGAGGTTCGGGTCGGTCACCGCGCGGCCGAGCGCTCTTCTGAGATTGTCGATCACTGAAGGCACGCTACGTCGCGGCGCGGGGGGCGGCCAGAGGCCGTTCGTTGCGGGGCCCGTGACCGGCGGGAACACTGGCGGGATGGAGTTCTTCTGCTACCACCGCGACCGTCCCGGATCGGGAGCGCTGCGCGACGAGCTGCTGGAGGCGCACTGGTCGTACATGGACCGGTTCGCGAAGGAGCTGATCGCCCGCGGGCCGACCCTCGGCGACGACGGTGAGACGGCCACCGGCAGCGTCCACATCGCCGACCTCCCCGACCCGGCCGCGGCCCGCACGTTCGCGTTCGAGGAGCCCGGCTACCAGGCGGGCGTCTACCGCGACGTCATGGTCCGCCGCTGGCACAACCTGCTGGGCCGCACCATGTGGGACTTCCCGGACCTCCGCGCCGACACCCCCCCGCTACCTGGTCATGGCCCTGGCCCCCGCCACCCCCTCCGCCCTCTCCCTCCCGGCCGCCCGCGACGACCTCATCGCCTTCGGCCCCCTCCTGTCCGACGACGGCACCCGCCCCCTCGGCACCGCCGCCCTCCTCCGGGCCCCGACCCCCGCCGCGGCTTGCGCCGTCCTGTCCCCCGCCTCCTACGCCTCCGTCGAGGTCCACCCCTGGGAACCGGGCGGCCGCCGCTGACCTCTAGGACCCGACCTTGACATCCGCCAGGGTGCAGACGATCTCATCGGTGCCGGCCGAGGTCAGAGCCACGGCGGTGAAGTTCCCGCGCTGCCCCGGACGGAGATCCGCGACATAGGCGACCGCGGCGTCGATGCGCGTCCCCTCCGCGTCGGTGATGTCGAAGCCGACCCGCACCTGCCCCTTGGTGGTGGCCGTGTTGACGACCGTCCCGGTGACCTCGGGGAAGCCCAGGATGTTGACCTCGCAGCCCTTGACCCTGACGCTCTTGAACGCGGCCGTACCCGCGTCCTGGGCCGTCGCCGAGGGCGCCGGCTCTCCGGCCTCCTCCGCGGTCCCGGTGTTGCGCGCCGTCTTCCGCGCCTCGTCGTTCAACGCCATCCCGAAGAGCACGGCGCAGCCGCCGAAGAAGAGCGCACAGACCCCCACCACGATGAGGACGATCATTCCCGTGTTGTTCTTCCCCGGCGGACGCGGCTGCCAGTAGGGCTGTTGTCCCGCTCCGCCGGGACCTGGGATCGGCTGCATCACAACCTCCCTGAATAGCTTAAAGCTAGCTATCCCTTACATTACGTCACTATTTTGGAGATGTCGGTCTTCTGGCCCCCAAGAAAGGCGTGGGGTGGATTTGTGTGTCGGGTGGGGGGTGTCGGGGGCGGAGGGATGTGTTCCCATGGGGTGATTCGGGAGCTTCTGGGGGGTTCTGGTGTGGGGATCGCAGGGGTTGGTGCGGCGGTTCGGGGACCGGCTGGTGCGGCCCGGGGACGGGAGGTATGGGGCGGCGTGCGCCGTGCACAACGCGGTGGTGGAGCGGAGGCCGGCGGCGGTCGTGTACTGCAGGTCCGAGGATGAGGTGCGGGCCGTGGTGGTGGAGGCCGGGGAGGCGGGCCTCGGGGTCGTCGTGCGGTCGACCGGGCACGGGGTGGCGGGGCGGAGCGTGGCCGACGGGGCCGTGGTCGTCGACGTCGGGGGGATCGACCATGTCGCGGCGGACCGGCGGCGGATCACGGTCGGGGGCGGGGCCGTGTGGCTGAAGACCGACGCCGTCTGCGAGGCCGCGGGGGTCGCCGTCACCGGGGGGACCGTGTCGTCGACCGGGGTCGGCGGGCTGACGCTCGGCGGGGGGATCGGGTGGCTGCTGCCCTCGTACGGGCTCGCGTGCGACAGCCTGGTCGGCGCGAGGGTCGTGACCGGAAACGGCACCGTCATCGAGGCGGACGACGCCGCGACGCCCGAACTGATGTGGGCGCTGCGGGGTTCGGGCGCAGGGCTCGGCGTGGTGACGGAGTTCGGGTTCCGCGCGCATCCGCTGCTCCCCGTGCACGGCGGGTCGTTCGCGGTCGATCTCGACCGGGTGGGCGACTGGGCGGGGGCCGTCGCGGAGCTGATGTCCGATCCGGTGCCGTCGACGATGCTCGGGCCGTCCTTCCTGTTCCGTGACGGCGTGCCGATGCTCTCGGTCGATGTCGCGATGCACGGGCCCGGCCCCCGCGACCTGGCCAGGATCGACGCCCTGCGACGGCTGCCGGGGATCATGTCCGACACCGTCCGGCCGAGGTCGTACGTCTCGCTCCAGACGATGATCGACGAACCCTCCCGATCGGGCCTGCGCTCGTACTGGACGGCCGGCTACCCCGCGATGGTCCGTCCCGAACTGATCGTCGCGTTGGCCGGGCGGATCCGGCGCAGCCCGTCCGGGCGCAGCATCGTCTTCCTGGAGAACCTGCACGGCGCCTACACGCGGCCGCCGCTGCCCACCTCCTTCCCGACGCGCGAGCCGAGGCTCTCCGCACTGATCACCGGGGCCTGGCACGACCGGGCCGACGACGAGGCGAACATGGACTGGATCGCCTCCGTCCGCGACGTCCTGGCCCCCTACCTCAGCCACCACGACGCGTACCTGAACTACAGCAGCGACCAGAAGGGCACGGGCCGTCCGGACGCCCCCGCCCGCCTCCGCGCCGTGCGGACCGCCCTCGACCCGCACGGCGTCTTCGTCTAGGCGATGATCTCGGGATCGGGTTCGCGGTGCCGTTTCCGCGCGGTCCTGTAGAGCTCCGACGAGACCTGGCAGAAGGCCGAGACGGCCGCCAGGGTGAACGAGACTCCGGCCGCCGCGAACAGCTGGACGGATTCCGAAACGACGAGCAGGAACAGCGGCAGGATCACTTGGGCGGCGCGCCCGGCGCGCCCGCACAGAATGCCGCGACGACGATTCATGTGAATCTCCCAGACCATTTTTGAGGCCGTTGTGGTCGGTTTGCCCGACCTCTGGGGAAATTCTCGGCTGTTATGTGCGGACATCACGAGATGCCGGGGCGGACCGTAAGGGGACGGCTAGCGGACCGGAGCGGGACCGGCATTCCGCTGCGGTAAATCGCCACGTATCGTCGATCGCAGGACGCCGGCCGAGAGGAGCCGTCATGGCAGGGAGAGAATCCCAGCAGCCGCGCACCGTACTCGAGTTCCTTCTCCGTCAGCAGGACCACACCTACGAGGAGCTCGTCCGCGAGTTCTCCAAGGTCGCACGGCAGCTCGACGAGCGCGGTGTCAGCATCTCGGCCAGGCATCTCCGGCGGCTCGCCTCCGGGGAGAGGGCGGGAACGACGCCGGCGACCCGGCGGGTCCTCCAGACGATGTTCGGGCTCTCGGTGAGCGATCTCCTGCGGCCGTTCGACCCCGCGGCCGCGGCACCGAACCCCGCTGACACCATCGAGAACACCCAGACGCAATCCGATGTGGAGAGGCTGATGACGGCCGCAGAACGGTCGAGGGAATTCGCTATGTCAAGGCACCTTCCGGTCAGTGCGGAAGGGGTGGAGGAACTGGCCGACGAGATCATGGGTCTCGCCCAGACCTATCTCGTGACACCTCTGCCGAATCTTCTCGGCCGCCTGATCAGTGCACAGGAATCGGTCTTCTCCCAGCTCGAACTGAGACAGAAACCGGCCAACGCCCGGCAGCTCTATTTCCTCGCGACGATCGTCGGCGGGATGCTCGGTTACGCGGCGCACGATCTCGGAAAGCCGCATGTGGCGCTCTCCCACACCCGCACCGCCTTCATGTGGGCCGAGTACGCCGACCACAACGGGCTGCGCGCCTGGATCCGCGGCCTGCAGTCGCTGATCTGCTTCTGGACCGGCCAGCCGCGGGAGGCCGTCAGGTACGCCCTGGCGGGCACCGAGTTCGCCAGCACCGCCCGGACGACCTCCGCCCCCTGGCTCTACGCCTGCCAGGCCAGGGCGCACGCGGCCCTCGGTGACGCCGCTCAGGCCAAGGCGATGATCGAGCGGGCGACCCAGGCCCAGGACCAGGTCGTCACCAACGATCTGGACGAGTTCGGCGGGATCTGCTCCTTCCTCCCCGCCCGGCAGACCTACTACGCGGCCCGGACCCTGGCGAGCCTGCCGGGCGAGTCGGCGAACGCCGAGCGCTACGCGCTGGAGGCGATCGAGATGTACACCGACCAGAACCAGGCCGGATGGGACTTCAGCTGCCAGGCCGACTCCTTCCTCAGCCTCGCCCTGGCCCAGGCCAGGAGCGGTGAGATCGAGGGCGCGGCCGCGTCGCTCCGGCCCGTCCTCGATCTCCCGCCCGAACAGCGGATCTCCGAGCTCAACACCACGATGAACCTGGTGCACGGCGCCCTGAACCAGCGCACCCCGCACCGTCAGGCCCTGGAGATCCAGGAGGAGATCGAGCTCTTCACCCGCGTCTCACTCCCTGGCTTCCCGGTCTGACCATCGCCCCCCGGGCCGCCCGTCAGCCGGTGAGGGGCCAGTGCAGGGCGGTGGCGTCGTCGGAGGGCTTGCCGCTCGCCGGAGGGGTGGCGGCCTCGGTCTTGCGGGTGCGGCGGATCAGGCCGGCGGGGCCGTCCGTGGTGAGGATCGTGCGGAGATCGGGCCAGGACAGGGTGGCGAAGAGGTCGGCCAGCCGGGTCGCGCCGTCGGTCAGGAGGGAGACCGAGCGCAGCTCGTCGAGGGGGACGGCGCCGGTAAGGGCCTGACGGGCGGCCAGGGGGTCGGCCGCCGCGACCCAGAATCCGCCGGGCCGGTTGCGGTGGGCGGCGAACCGCTCGACCGGGCCCAGACGCTCGTAGGCGAGGGGGTCGGCGCCCTCCGGCGGGGTCGCGATGCGCGGTCGGAGCAGGTCCAGCCGGTCGTCGGTGACGGCCTCCGCGGTGCCGTCGCGGTGGTCGAGCAGGACCGTGGAGTCGCACAGGACGAGGTACTCCAGCAGCCCGCCGCGCGCCCTGGCGATCGCGAGGGTCGCCGACGGCGAGTGCGGGCTGCCCAGATCGCAGCCGCCGGAGTGGATCCGGCCGACCTGGGCGATGGCCAACTCCAGCGCCTCGGCCAGGCTCAGCCGCAGGTCGGTGACCGTGCCGAGCAGCAGGCCGCCGAGCGTCCTGGCGTACCAGGCGACCGAGTGCACGCATCCGGACGCGACGCCCGGCGGTGCCGTGGCCCCGTCGACGACCAGGGCCGCCCCCGGGACGGCCCCGGCGAAGTCCTCGTTCTCCCGGTCGGCCCGGCCCGGCTCGCTCGCCACCGTGATCCGCATGGCGCCGACCCTAGCCGGGATCAGACCCGGGTGAAGGCGAGGGTGACGTTGTGGCCGCCGAAGCCGAAGGAGTTGGCGAGCGCCGAGGCGGGTCCGGGCAGGAGCTTGCGGGGCTCGTCGGTGACGATGTCGAGGTCGACGGCGTCGTCGAGGTCGACGAGGTTGCGGACCGGCGGGATCAGGCCCTCGCGGAGGGTCAGGATGGTGATCAGCGCGCCGAGCGCGCCCGCGCCGCCGAGCAGATGCCCGGTCATCGACTTCGTGCCGGTCAGCGGCAGGTTGTAGGCGTGCGCGCCGAACGCGGTCTTGATCGCGTTGATCTCGGCGACGTCGCCCTGCGGGGTCGCCGTGGCGTGCGGGTGGATGTGGACGATCTGCTCCGGGTCCAGCTCGGCGTTGGCGAGGCAGCGGCTCATGGCCTTCGCGGCGCCGCGGCCGTCCTCGGGCGGCTGGACCATGTCGTGGCCGTCGGAGGAGTAGCCGACCCCGGCCGCGATCGCGTGGACGCGCGCCCCGCGGGCCGCGGCGAACTCCTCGGACTCCAGGATCAGGATGGCCGAGCCCTCGCCGAGCACGAAGCCGTCGCGCGCCTTGTCGAACGGGCGGGAGGCGATCTCGGGCTCCTCGTTGTGGGTGGACATCGCCCGCATCGCCCCGAACGCCGCGATCTGCAGCGGGTGGACGCACGCCTCGGTGCCGCCGACGATCACGACGTCGGCCCGGTCGTTGCGGATCATGTCCATGCCGTAGGCGACGGCCTCCGCGCTGGACGCGCACGCGCTCGACAGCCCGTGGCTGCCCGCGTAGGCCTTGAACTCGCGGCAGACCTCGGTGGACCCGCCGTCCAGCCGCATCATCGGGTAGGTGCCGGGGGAGACGACCTCCCAGCCCGACTCGAGATAGCCGTCGTAGTTCTTGATGGCCGTCTGGAGCCCGCCGATGCCGGTGGAGAGCACGACGCCGAGACGGTCGGGGTCGACGCGCAGGCCGTCCTCGGAGGAGTAGTCGTAGCCGGCGTCGCGCATCGCCTCGGTCGCGGCGATCAGGGCGAACTGCTGGCCGCGGTCCAGGCGCTCCCTCCGCTCGGCCGACAGGACGCCGCTGTCGGAGGGTTCCACCGCGGCCTGCGCGGCGAAACGGACCGGCAGGTCCTCCACGCAGTCCCACGTGAGACGCGTCACACCGGTCCGTCCGGCGAGAAGGCCCTCCCAGGTCGAGGAGACGTCCCCGCCCAGGGGGGTCGTGGCTCCGAGGCCGGTCACCACAACACGTGTCCTGCTCACAGGGCTTGCCTCCTTCTGCGCGGTGGGCCTTTCACCCTGCGGCGTCCGGGATGCCCGGGGATAGTCCGATGCGAACGAAAAAGACCCCGTCTACTTGTCAGTACGGTGATTGATGCAAAGCCTGACGCGTCGTGACCGGGCGATGACTGGACCAGTCACAGTGGGTGGAAAATCGCTCTTTTTTAGCCTTATGTGCTGAAGTTGGTCACCTGGCTCAACTAGAGTCGGCCGATGCCGATCATGTCGGATCGTGAATACGTGACCGGAACGCCCCTCGCCGATGAGCGCAAGACGCCACGGCGCGGTCTGTGGATCGCCTTCCTCGTCTTCGGATGGGCGGTCCAGGCCGTCATCCGCTGGTGGCTCGCCCGGGAGCAGAGCGCCCCGATCACCAGTGCGGACGAGATCGGGTATCTGATGGCGGCCCGCGTGCTGTCCGGAGGCGTGGGCGGTGATCTCTCCGGCGGAACCTTCTACCAGGCCGGATACTCCCTCCTGCTGACGCCGATCTACTGGATCACCCGTGACCCCGACCAGGTCTTCAAGATCGCTGTCGGGCTGAACTCGCTCATCGGCGCGCTGCTGTTCCCCCTCTCCTACGTCGGCCTGCGCCGGTTCGACGTGGGACGGAAGGCCGCCTACGCCGCCGCGTTCGCGCTCGCCGCGCTGCCCGTCGGGATCTGGTACGGCCAGCTCGTGTGGTCGGACGCGCTGCTTCCCGTGGTCATCATGGGCTGGCTGCTGGCGCTCCACTCCTTCATGCGCAAGCGGACCGTCTCCGCGACGCTCATGTGCAGCATCCTGGCCGGCTACGCCTCCGCCGTGCACTCCCGCGGGTCGGTGATCGTCGCCGTGCACTTCCTGACGCTGCTGTTCGTGGCGTGGAAGAGCAGGGCCCACCGGCTGCTGGCGTTCGCCTCGATGGGCGTCCTCGGGCTCGTCTACGTCCTCGGAGCCCTGCTCAACCGGTACATCGTGAGTGAGATCTACCCGGACGGCCCCCGCTCCCTCGGTGATCTGCTCGTCCAGCGGATGACCAGCGTGGACGGCCTGATCAGATCGGGCTCCGGAGCGTCCGGGCAGATCTGGTACCTGGGCGTCAGCACCTGGGGGCTCGCCGCCATCGGCATCGCCGCGGCCGTGGCCGTGATCTTCATGCCGTCGCGGCCCCGGCAGGAACGCCTGCTCGCGGCCGTCATGATCGCGACGACGGTCGGGCTCGCGGTCGCCTCGTGCGCCGCGCTGCCGGTCGAGCACCGGGTCGGCAACTACGCCTACGGGCGGTACCTGAGCTTCTTCGCGATCCCCTACAGCCTGGCCGGGATGGTCGTCCTGGTGCGGGCCGGGATCGGGAAGGTGTTCCTCGCCGGGGTCGGCGGCATCCTGCTGATCGCCGGGGGGTACTTCGCGGTCTACTCCTACGCCGGCGATCTGCTGACGACCGACCAGTTCTACGCGGCGGACTTCCCCGAGATGTCCTTCCTGACCGGTGACTGGAACGCTCTCCACATGCGCGACGCCTCGATCACCGGTGCGGCGCTGGCGGGGATCGCGACCGGTCTCGCGCTGTTCCTGCGGGCCCCCGAGCGGTGGATCGGGCAGGCCAAGTCCACCGCCGTGGGGGCGAGCGTCCTGGCGGTGGCGATCCTGGCGATCGACGGCGCCGCCGCCCAGGCCATCACGGTCAAGGGCACGCGGGAGTGGAACAAGTACGCCGACACGCTGTCCAGGCCGCCGGTGAAGTCCGGCGAGATCGTCGCGCTCGACTCGCGGTTCACCTGGGAGGTGCCCTACCAGACCATGCTGCGCGTCTGGTGGACCGAGCTGCCGCGCTTCGACCCCACGACCACGGCCCCGCCCGCCGAGGCCTGCGCCGTGCTCGTGAAGGCGACCACCCCGCCGCTGAAGCCCGCCGCGGGCTTCCACGACGCGGGTCACTACTACGACCGGTGGGTCGCCTGGCGCAGGGACAGCTGCGGCGACGAGGGGTTGACGATCATCCGCATCTGACGAAGAGTCGAGGACATGGCCACTCCCGCTGAGCTCGAGCGCCGCTACACGCTGCTGACGGCCGTCGGGCGGTACGACGCCCTGCGCACCCGCGAGGTGCTGGCGGCCCCCGACGAGCCCGACATCAAGCCGCTGGGCCGCGAGGAGTGCCTGGAACTGCTGGCCCTCGGCGAGGTCATCGCCAAGAAGGCCGCGTACGGGCAGCAGCTCTCGGTCCGGGCCGCGCGGGAGGCCGGGGCCTCCTGGGCCGACATCGGCGCGGCCCTGGACGTGGACGAGGAGACGGCCAGGCGGCTGCACGAGCGGTGGCTGGAAGGCCGTCAGCCGCGTGACGTGGTCGACTCCTCCGACTGAGACGGGGACCGGACCCGAAGCTCCGGAGCACAGGGAAGGGCGCGGACCCGGGTGTGACCGGGTCCGCGCCCTTTCCCGTCGTCCGGCCTACTTGCTGGGCTCGGGGGTCTTGCACTCGATCTTGGGGTTGGCGCCCAGGTAGTTGAGCGGGCCCGCCACGATCGTGACGGCGACCGTCGAGGTCTTGGAGCAGTTGGCGTCGGAGTCGTCGAAATAGTCGCGCTGGATGGCAGCGGCGAGTCCGATCAGAAGCCAGAGAATGAGTATTACGGATCCGGCGCGCATGCCTTCCTCCTACTGGTGAATTTGCTTCACATGTAGTGCCCGACGGACGCGGAATAAACCGGTATGTCGGGCCCAGCGGAGAAAGGGCAGGCAGAAAGCGTCGCGAACGGGTGCCGTCGCCGTGACCCCGCCCCGACAATGTCGGGGAGTGGTGACACGGCGGCGAAGGGTGACTCATGGGGAAGCGTTCCGACCGGCTCCCGGCCTGCACGCTCTACAGCACGCCGCTCCGCCCGTTCGGGCCCCGGCGGATCACGGTGCGCGCGGCCGCCGTGGCGTCGGCGGCGGTGCTGGTCGTGGCGGCCGCCGTCGCCTGGCCCCGGGACGTCCCGGTACCGCTGGCCTTTCCCGGGCGGACGCCCACGGCCCAGGCCACGGAGTCCGGCGGGCAGGACCGCGTCCCGCCGCTGCCGGCCCGGCTCGGCGCCCCCGGGCCCGAGGCGTCCAGGACCCAGGACGAAGCCGCCCGGGACGGGCGTCCGGCGCAGGGACGTCCCGTGCAGGCCCGGCCGCGGCCCTCCGCCGAGAAGCCCGTCTCCCACCAGGTCCGGCCCGGCAAGAAGCCGCGGAAGGCCGAGCCGCGCCCGGTGCCCGCGTGGGTCTCCCGCGAGTGCTCCCGCCGCTTCCCCCGCGACCAGGTGCGCCGCGAGGCCTGCCGGGCCGTCCTGGAGAAGGCCCTCGGCTGAGACGGGGGCACGGGACCGTTCCCGGCGCGCTCAGGCCTCGTGGGGGTGGCGGATGGCGTGGAGGAGCGCCACGCCGGTGGTGAGGATCGCGGCGGCGGCGACCAGCCAGAAGCAGATCTGGTAGGCGGTGAGGGTGGGGGCGCCGGAGGAGAGGGTGTGCCCGGCGAGGATCGCGGCGGTGATCGCACCGGCGGCGCTGCCGCCGGTCGTGCGGACCAGGGAGTTGATCCCGCTGGCGATGCTGCTCTCGGCCATCGGCACGTGCTGGACGGCCAGTGTGCCGAGCGCGGCGTAGGCGATGCCGAAGCCGACTCCCTGGAGCGCGCCGAAGATCAGCATGTCGTGGACGTGGCTGTTGGCGACGGCCAGCCAGACATAGCTGAACGCGGCGAAGACGCTGCCGATCGCGAGGGTGTAGGCCGAGCCCAGCCGGGCGGCGATCCGGCCCGCGAACATCGAGCAGATCAGCATCGTGAAGGTGCTGGGCAGGCCGTAGATGCCGACGTCGAGCACCGAGCCGGACAACCCGTACCCGGTGGCGTCCCGGTCGGTCTGGATGAAGTTGGACGTGAGCGTGAACGCCGCGAACATCGAGAACCCCAGCAGCGCCGAGGCGACGTTCGCCGACAGGGACTGCCGGCCGACCAGCAGGCGCAGCCGCACGAGCGGCTCCTTGACGCGCGTCTCGACCCTGACCCACACCGCGCACAGCACGGCCGCCGCCCCGAACAGGCCGAGGACCCCGCCGGACGCCCAGCCCCACTTGTTGCCCTGGCTGATGGCCATCAGCAGGCAGACCAGCCAGCCCGCGAGCAGCGCCGCGCCGACGAGGTCGGGACGGCCGCCGGAGCGGTTCCCGGTGTCGGGCGCGGCCCAGGCGACCAGGGCGAGCCCGGCCGCGGCCAGCACCGTGGTGATCCAGAAGACCGGGTGGTGGCTGGTCGTCCGGTCGGCGATCAGCCCGGTGACGATCATCCCGAGGGTTCCGCCGACGCCCATGGTCGCCGACACGATCCCGATCGCTCCCATGATCTTCTCGCGCGGGAACGCGTCGCGGATGACGCCGATGGCCAGCGGGATCAACGCGGTCGAGACGCCCTGGAGCACCCGGCCGAACACGAGGACCGGCAGAGACTCCGACAACGCGCCGACCGCGGACCCGAGCACCAGCAGGCCCATGACGACCAGGATCATCCGCTTCTTGCCGTACATGTCGCCGAACCGCGACAGCAGCGGGGTCGCGACCGCGCCGGCCAGCAGCGAAGCGGTGAAGACCCAGGTCACCGCGGTGACGGAGGTGTCGAACTGGGCCATGAGCCGCGGCAGCAGCGGGATCACGACGGTCTGCTGCACCGAGACGACCATCCCGGCCGTGGCCAGGGCCAGGAGGGTGAGCCCGGTGTGCGGGAGGGCAGGGGCGGGTCCCGGCCGTCCTGTGGTCTCGGCTGTCTCGGTGGTCATGCGCTCTCCCGGGGGGCGTAGGAAAGTAGTTACTTAAGTTAAGTAATATAGCCATACGCTTGGGCCATGCAGGCACCGGAGGACATCGTCGAGATCGAGCGCGCGCTCACCCGTGTCGCTCATCTGCTCACCCGTGCCCGCCAGCACGACCGGACCGTCGCGGCCGCCGGGGTGCCCATCGACCGGGCGGCCCTGCCCGTGTTGCGCCTGCTCAGCGAGGCCGCCGACCCGATGCGGCCCAGCGAGCTCGCGTCCCGGCTGAACGTCGAGGCGCCGCATGTCACCCGGCAGATCCAGCGGCTGGAACGCGTGGGCTATCTCACGCGGGTCCCCGACCCCATCGACGGCCGCGCCCACCGGGTGCGCGTCACCCCCGCGGGCCGCGACGCCATGGACTCCATCCGCGCCATCGGCCTCCAGTGGATGGAGGAGGCCCTGTCGGACTGGTCGGCCTCCGAACGCCACCAGCTCGCCGACCTGGTCCACCGCATGGTCGACGACCTGGCCGACCACATGGAACTCCCGCTCAAGCCCTGAAGGCCTTGTCTCGCGGCCTCACCTCAGGGCTTCACCTCGAGGCCGAGGGCGGCCGCCAGCGTGACGGCCTGCTGCGGGGTGATGATCGCGCCCTTGAGGTCGAAGGCCTGGGGATCGAGGTCGGAGAAGACCGTGCCGCGCAGGTCGGCGCCCGTCAGGGCCGAGCGGTGCAGCCAGGCCGCGCTCAGGTCGCAGTCACGGAGGTCCGCCCCGTCGAGCCGGACGCCCGTCAGATCCGCCTCCCGCATCCGCACCCCGGTGAAGGAGCTGCCGCGCAGGTCGGAGCCCGGCATCGCGACGAACGACCAGTCGCCGCCGTCGACCTTGAACAGGCCGAAGTCGCACCGCTCGAACCCGCTGCCGGTCATCTTGCACGAGGTGAAGGAGGCGTCGAAGAACGACGATCCGGCGAACGTGCAGTTCAGATAGGCCGACTCGGCGTGGGTCGAGGCGTTGAACCGCACCTGCCGGAAGGTGCACTCCTCGAACACGGCCCCCCGGACGTCGATCTCCATCAGGTCGAGGTCCACGAACAGCACGCGCCTGAAGGTCTCTCCGTCGATGTCCCGGCCGTCCCAGTCACCGACGGTGCCATCCTCATGTACGCGTTCTGCCATATCCCGACGCTAACAGCGGTTTCCCTCTTTTCGGGTGCCGACCGCATGGTCTACCGTGCGGCACATCGAGCCCGAGGAGACCATGTGCTGAGCACCATGCAGGACGTCCCGCTGCAGATCCGGCGGATCATGGAACACGGCCTTAACCGGCATTCCACCGCCACCGTCGACACCGCGGAACCGGGTGGGCTGAGAACCTCCACGTTCGCCGAGATCGGCGCCGGAGCGGCCCGCCTCGCCCACGCCCTGAAGGAGCTCGGCACGGGCGACGGAGACCGCGTCGCCACCTTCATGTGGAACAACGCCGAGCACCTCGAGGTCTACCTCGCGGCGCCGAGCATGGGCGCGGTCCTGCATCCGCTCAACATCCGCCTCCCCGGCGACCAGGTCGTGTTCATCGCGAACCACGCCGAGGACACCGTCGTGGTCGTCGACAACTCGCTGCTGCCGCTGTTCGCCCCGCTGCTGCCGCGGATGGAGACGGTCCGGCACGTCATCGTGAACGGCCCCGGCGAGCTCGACGCCCCCGAGGGCGTCACGGTGCACGACTACGCGACCCTGCTCGAGGGCCGTCCCGCCACCTACGACTGGCCGGATCTCGACGAACGCCAGGCCGCCGCGATGTGCTACACCTCCGGGACGACCGGCGACCCCAAGGGCGTCGTCTACAGCCACCGCTCCATCTACCTGCACACGCTCTCGCTCGTCGCGCCGGACGTCTTCGACCTGTCCTTCCGCGACAAGGTCCTCGCGATCGTCCCGCAGTTCCACGTGCTGTCCTGGGGCCTGCCCTACGCGGCGTTCCTGACGGGCTGCTCCCTGTCGATGCCCGACCGCTTCCTCACCCCGGAGCCGCTCGCCGGGTTCGTCAAGGCGTCGCGGCCGAACAAGGGCGCGGGCGTGCCGACCGTCTGGCAGGGCCTGCTCGGCTACGTCAAGGCGACGCCCGACGCCGACATCTCGTCCCTGACCAGCGCGGTCATCGGCGGCTCCGCCTGCCCGCCGGTCCTCATGGACGCCTACGACGAGATGGGCATCACCCTCCTGCACGCCTGGGGCATGACCGAGATGTCCCCGCTGGGCTCGCTGGCCAGGCCGCCGCGCGGCGCCGACGCCGACGCCGTCCGCGCCCACCGCCTCACCCAGGGCCGCTTCATCGCCTCGGTCGAGTCGCGGCTGATCGGCCCCGACGGCTCCGTGCTGCCCAACGACGGCGCCAGCGTCGGTGAGCTCGAGGTCCGCGGGCCCTGGATCACCGCCTCGTACTACCGCGCGGACGACCCGGAGAAGTTCCACGACGGCTGGCTGCGGACCGGGGACGTCGGCCACATCAGCCCCGACGGCTATCTCACGCTCACCGACCGGGCCAAGGACGTCATCAAGTCCGGCGGCGAGTGGATCTCCTCGGTGGAGCTGGAGAACCATCTGATGGCCCACCCGGCGGTCGCCGAGGCCGCGGTCGTCGGCGTACCGGACGAGAAGTGGGGCGAACGCCCGCTCGCCGCGGTCGTCCTGCGCCCCGGCATGACCGCCGACTACGCCGAGCTGCGCGACTTCCTCGGCGGCGAGATCGCCCGCTGGCAGCTCCCCGAGCGCTGGACCACGGTCCCCGAGATCCCCAAGACCTCGGTCGGCAAGTTCGACAAAAAGGTGATCAGGAACCAGGCGGCGCAGGGGCTGCTGGACATCAAGAAGATCTGACGGAGGAAGAGGATCATGCTCGTTGCGTTCTCGGTGACCCCGCTGGGCGTCGGTGAGGAGGTCGGGGAGATCGTGGCCGAGGCCGTCCGCGTGGTGCGGGCGAGCGGCCTGCCGAACCGGACGGACGCGATGTTCACGACCGTCGAGGGCTCGTGGGACGAGGTCATGGCGGTCGTCGGGGACGCCGTCGCCGCGGTGGAGGCCCGCGCGCCGCGCGTGAGCCTGGTGCTGAAGGCCGACATCCGGCCGGGCGTCACCGACGGCCTGACCTCGAAGGTCGAGACGATCGAACGCCATCTCGGCTGAGTTCCGAGAGGGTCAGCGGCGCCGGCGCCAGATCAGGAAGGCGGCGGCGCCGGCGAGGCCCAGCCCGGCTCCGGCGGCGTTCCGCGCGCTGACCAGCGGTGGCCGTTCCGGCCTGGCGGGGATGGCGGAGGCGGCCGTCCTGGGGCGGGTGCGCAGGGTGCCGTCGCCGGGCTCGGACAGGAGCGAGCCGGGCAGGCCGGTCCCCGTGACGGCCGAGGCAGCCACCGCCCAGGCCCCGTGGGCCGTCAGCACGTCGAGGCGCCGCTGGAGATCGAGGATCGACCGGCGCAGCTCCGCGACGGCCTCGCCGTCCCCCGCGGGGCCGCGTTCGCCACGCGGTCCGGCCGGGCCGCGCAGGCCCATGGCGGCGACCGTTCCGGGCAGTCCCCGCTCGCCGGGCGGTCCCGCGGGCCCACGGGGTCCGGCGGGACCGCGCCGAGAGTCGGCGTGGAGCAGCGGGACGTGTTCGGCCACCACCCGCTCGGCCCAGGAGCCCTCCACGCCCTCGTAGGAGAGCGTGAAGGGCCCGAGGGCGCTGAGGCCGTGCCGGACGGCGATCTCGGCCAGCAGGGCCCGTGTCAGCGACGCGCGGTCGGCCGCGTGGGCGTGGACGTCCAGTTCCTGGACGGTCCCGGTCAGCTGATCGCCGCTGCGGGTGATCTCGACATGGAAGGTCCGACTGTTCATCCCCCCATGATGTCACTCAAGGTGACGGAGGCACCTCACGGGGTGGGCGGGCCTACCGGGTGAAACGACGGACGATCTTCACGGAGTTGTTCTTCCTGGACGTCTCCACGCTGGAGGTCCGCACCGAGGCCGAGAGCGTCTTCCGCACGGACCTCTTCAGCCGGGGAACACGGAACCTCACCGTGATCACGGCCTTCCGGGCGGCGCGGAAGTCGGCGAACGTGCACCGGATGCCGGTCCTGCCCTGGCGCTTGCAGCCCTTCACGGAGAGGATCTTCACTCCGCGGGGCAGCGTGCCGGTGAGGACGACCTTCTTCGCGCTCGTGTTCCCCTTGTTGGCCAGGGTCAGCCTGAGGGAGGCCGTCCGGCCGGACTTCAGCCTCCCGCTGACCGATCCCGTCAGCTTCAGATCGGCCCGCAGGACGGCGTCCGGCTTGAGGATCAGCGTGCCGAGTTCGGCCCCGTTGTCGGCGGGGTTCTTCTCCGGCGAGGTGGAGGTCGCGGCGGCGGTCGCCTTCGGGCTCTGGCCGGGCGTCCCGGTGAGCTTCCCGGTGACGGTCACCTTCCTGCTCTGACCCTGGGCGATGCCGCCCTGGTCGCAGCTGACGGTCGTGCCGGCGACGGCACAGCCGGGCGCGGTGACGCCGGTCAGGCCGGGAACCCGGACGACGGTCTTCACACCGGTCGCGTCACGGTCGCCGCCGTCGGAGGTGGTGACCTGGTAGGCGACGGTCGTGCCGGGCTTGGCCCGGACGGGGCCCGTGAGGGTGACCTTGAGGTCGGACTCCAGCGGCTTCGGCGGCGGCTGGACCCGTCCGCCGATGGCCTGGGCGACGGTGCCGAAGTCGACCGGCTGGGTCCGGGCCCAGGTCAGGAACTGGTCGATGACCTGGGCGGAGACGCCGTAGTCATCGGCGCAGGTGCCGGCCGGGCAGACGTCGTGGAAGGTCAGCGGCAGCCAGGCGCCGCCGGCCTGGACGGCGTTGTTCACATACCGCTTGAGGTCGTCGGCCGTGGTCCCGCTCTTGAACGAGGCGGGCGCCCGGACGGCGAACCGGTCGGCCGGCGGCAGGGTCTCGGCCGCGACGGGCGTGCCGTCGGGACGGATCGGGCCGGTGCGACGGGCGTTGTCGTAGCCGCAGGCCCGCGCCGCGTCCTGGACGGCCCCGTCGTACTCGCCGAAGGGGTAGGCGAGGCTGCTGACCTTCAGGCCCTGCTGGAGCAGTGTGGTGCGGCTGTCGCACAGCTCGCGGCGCAGATCGTCGGCGCCGAGCCCGGCCAGGTGGGGATGGGAGATCGTGTGCCCGCCGATCTCGTGGCCCTGGTTCTGGAGGTCCTTGACCTGCTGCCAGCTCAGGTTGCCGCCCCCGCCGACGCGCCCGGTGATGACGTAGAACGTCGCCTTCACCCCGTGCTTGTTCAGCACCGGAAGGGCGTTGGCGAACTGGCTGGAGAGGGCGTCGTCGAAGGTCAGGGTGAGGACGGGCCTGCCGGGCGCCGCGGCGTGGGCGGGCGCGGCGACGGCTGACAGGGCGGAGCCCGCGGCGAGGACGGAGAGGGTGAGGGCCGCGGCTCGGGTCTTCAGGGAGGGCATGCGGGCTCCGAAAGTCGGTCATTCAGGTCTATGAGAGACGCGAAAAGGGGCCGCCCGGTTCGGACGGCCCCTCGGAAAGTTTTTGCTACTTGACGAACTTTCGGACGATCCGCACCTTGTTGTTCTTCTTGGTGGTCTCGGCGGAGGTCGTGGTCACCTTGGCGGTGAAGGCGACCTTGACGGCCTTCTTCAGCTTCGGCGTCTTGAACTTCACCCAGATGGTGTGGGTCGCGCCCGGCTTGAACGAGGAGGCCTTGCACTTGATCGCGTGCTTGCCGTACCGCTTGCAGCCCGCGACCGAGACGATCTTCAGGCCCTTGGGGAGCTGGGCGATCAGGACGACGTTCTTCGCCGTGCCGCCGCCCCGGTTCACCAGGGTCAGCTTCAGCTTGGCGGTCTTCTTGGACTTGAGCGCGCCGAGCGTGCTCGCCTTGAGCGCCATGTCGGCCTTGAGCTTGGCGGACGCCTTGAGGAGCAGGGTGCCGAACTCGCTCTTGTTCGGGAGCGCCCACTCGGTGGAGGTGGTCGTCGCGTCGGCGGAGACCTTGACGACCGCGCCGACGGCGCCGTTCACCTTGCCGGTGACGATGACCTTCTTCTCGGTGGTCGCGGCGATCGCGCCCTGGTCACAGGTGATGACCGTGCCGGCGACCGCGCAGCCCGGAGCCTTGATCCCGGTCAGCGCGGGGGCGTTGACGACGGTCTTCACGCCGTTGGCCGCCGTCAGGCCGCCGTTGGTGGTGCTCACGGTGTAGGCGGCGGTCGTACCGGCCTTGGCCTGCGCCGGGCCCTCGACGGCCGTCTTCAGGTCGGCCGCGCGGGACGGGCCGGGCACGGCGGGCTTCTCGGCCCCGCCGACGACCTGGTCCATCGTCTTGAACTCGACGTTCGGGTTGGCCTTCGCCCAGGTCAGGAACTGGTCCATGACGTTGGCGCCGACCCCGTAGTCGTCGGCGCAGGGCGCCGTGCCGCACACGGTGTGGAAGGTGATCGGCAGCCAGCCGCCGCCCGCGTCGATGGCGTTCTCGACGTAGTTCTCGATCGTGGCCGCGGTCGTCTTGTTGTCGAAGGACGCGGGGGCGCGCACGGCCATGACGTCGGCGGCGGGGAGCGTCTCGGCGGCGACCGGGCCGCCGTCGGGACGGATCGGGCCGACCCGGCGGGCGGCGTTGTAGCCGCAGTCGCGCGCGGCCTGCTGGACGCCCGCGTCGTAGTGGCCGAACGGGTAGGCCAGCGTCGTGACCCTGACGCCGAGCGCCTTCAGGTCGACCCGGCTGTTGCACAGCTCGTCGCGGACCTCGTTCTGGGTCAGCTTCAGCATGTCGGAGTGGGACACGGTGTGCCCGCCGACCTCGTGCCCCTGGTTCTGCAGGCCCTTGATCTGGCCCTCGGTCATGATGCCGTTGCCGCCGATGCGACGGCTGACGATGTAGAAGCTGCCCTTGACCCCGTGCTTGTTGAGCACCGGGAGCGCGTTCTCGATCTGGTTCGACAGGCCGTCGTCGAAGGTCAGGCTGACCACGACCTTGCCGGGGGCGGCGCTTGCGGGGGCGGCCGGGTAGACCGCGGCGCCCGCGGCCACGGCCGACAGGCCGATGGCCAGGCAGCGCATCTTGAGTGAGGACATTCGAGCTCCGAGCTGTGGGGTGGTCGAGCAGGCGAAGAGACGGCTTCGGCCGAGCTGCGGCCGGGCCGGGGGGATCAGAGGTTGTAGACGCGGAAGTCCGTGAACTCGAACTCGCACCGGTCCGCCCGGACGCCCACGGCGCCCTGGTTGGTGATGACGTGCCCGCCGGTCCCCCGGTCGGTCACCGAGAGCAGCTGACGGCCGCCCTGCTTGACCGTGATGACGGCCGCGTCGCCCGCGGACCGGATCGAGAGGGAGAAGGACTGCCATTTGCCGTAGGGGACCGTGTAGCCCGTCTGGCCGAGCTCGTGGTAGGTCCCGCCGTTCTCGGTCCCGCCGGCGAGCTTCTTCTTGATGACGATCGAGTTGTCACGCCGGTTGAGCGACACGACGTACAGCTCGAACTGGGTCTGGTAGCGCAGCCACACGTGGATGCCGTCGGTGTCGGGCCCGCCGCTGCGCAGCCCGAGGTTGCGGATCTTCAGATCGACCCGGACGTCCTTCATGTCGCGCCGCTTGGTGTCGGCGCGGAAGATGTTGGACCCGGTCCCGTTGGAGGACTCGGCGTTCGGCTCCGCGCTGTCGGGGTAGCCGGAGTAGCCGACCCCGTTGCGCCGGAACAGCGAGCCGCTGGTGACCTCCCAGATCGGGGAGGTGGCGCCGGCCCGGTTCCACTTGGCCCAGGCGTTGGTGACCAGGCGGTCCGGTCCGTCGAAGGTGTCGTTGATGACGGCGCCGGGAGCGGGCGTGTCGTTCGGCGGGGGCGGCGTGGTGGTGCCGGGGGCGGGAGTGCTCCCGCCGCCCTTCTTCTTGCCGGTCTTGCCGTCGAGACCGGGGCCGACCGGGTACAGCGGACCGACCTGGAAGGGGCCGTCGGCGAGGACCTGCGGCGCGTCCTTCGCGCCCTTGTCCTTGCCTCCGCTCTTCGGCGAGGCGGACGTCGAAGGCACGTCATCAGGGGTGACGACCTTGGGCGGCGCGGTGCTGCACGCGCTCGTGACCAGTACCGCTGCTAGTCCCAGCAGTACCGGGAGTGACCGGCGTTCCATCACGCTCCCCGTGATCCTATGTCGGCCTAAGAGTATGGCGTAACACTGGTGTATAGCGCCACTTGTCTACTTAAAGCGCATACACCTTGAAATCCGAGAACTCGAATTCACAGTTGTCGGCCCGGATGCCCACCGCACCGGCTTTGGTGATCTGCGGACCGCGGTCGGCTTTCAGGGGCATCCGGGTGCCCTTGTCCTCCGCCTTCAGGATCAGCCGGTCGTTCACGAAGATCATGATGGTGACGGTGGGGCCGGTGTTCTGGATGGTGACGCTGAACGGCTGCCACAGCCCCTCCGGGACGCTGTAGGGCTCCCGCTGGATCTCCGCGTAGTGGCCACCATTGGACGATCCGCCGGGCAGCTTCCGCTTGACGACGACCGTGTTGTCGCGGCGGTTGAGCGTCACGGCGTAGAGGTCGCGCTCGCTCTGCCAGCGCAGGAACAGGTGGACGCCGTCCCAGCCGCCCGAGGTGGCCTGCTTGCTCAGCCCGAGGTTGCGCAGCTTCAGGTCGACCCGGACGTCGCGGAAGTTCTTCTGCCGCGTCGTCATGCGGAAGACCGAGGAGTTGTTCCCGGTCCTGGACAGCTTGTCGGGAAGCTTCGCGTCGGGCCTGCCGGACCAGCCGACGCCGTCGCGCAGGAACAGCGAACCGCTGGTGACGTCCCACTGCTGGGACCGGACGCCCTTGCCCTTGTTCCAGTGCGCGTACTCGTTGGTCAGCAGCCTGTTCCGGCCCGAGAGGTCGGCGGAGAACAGCGGCTCACCCGGGGAGGGCGGTGTGACGGCCGGAGTGGGCGCGGACACGGGGTCGGGCGTCGCGGTGGAGGGGGAGCAGGCCGTCGCCGCGAGCACGACGACGGCGCAGCTCAGAACGAGCCTCTTCACGATCTCTCATTCAGTCTGGGCGGATGGCAGTGCGGTGCAGAAGCCCTTCTTGCGGATGCCCTCGATGACCTTGGGCAGGGCTTCGACCGTCGCGAAGGAGTTTCGCACACCATCGTGCAGAAGGACCGTTTGCTCCTCCGGAACGGGAGGCTTCACTTCGAGCTGCTTGATCACCGTGTCGGCGATGTCGTCCGGCTTGCGGCCGCGCCAGTCGTTGGTGTCGATGTCCCAGTAGTCGAAGATCAGCGCGGGCTTGAACTTGTTGACCTCGAGGACCACGTTCTGGCTGATGTTGCCGAACGGAGGCCGGAAGTAGGTCGGCTTGGGGGCGCCGGCCTCGATCAGGGCGTCCTGGGTCTTCTGGATCTGCTCCCTGACCTGGGCCCGGGACAGGTCCGCGAGGTGCGGGTGGTCCCAGCTGTGGTTCTGGACCGAGTGACCGTCGGCGATCTCCGCCTTGATCATCTCGGGGTGCTTGACCGCCTTGGAGCCGAGCGCGAAGAAGACCGCCTTCACGTCGTAGGCGCGCAGCACCTCCAGGACCTGCGGGGTGTAGGCGTCGGGGCCGTCGTCGAAGGAGAGGATGACCTTGCCCTTGGAGCAGGTGTTGGTCTTGTCCGCGCTCGCCAGGGCCGCCTCGTCGACGACCCGGGTCGCCTTCAGCTCGACGTCCTTCAGCTCCTCGGGGCGGGTCAGGTTGTAGGCGAGAGAACCGGTCGCCGCGAGGACGACCATGCCCGCCGCCAGCTCCATGAGCCTGAGGCGAATCACGGCGCGACCTCCTGGTCGATCTTGAGCTGGGGCTTGAAGAAGGTGAGCGGCTTGAGGTAGCCGTCGACGCCGAACTTGACGCCGCCCGCCACGATCTCCGGCAGGAACTTCACGGTGAGCGGCTGGGCCATCCCGGTGATGTTCACGACGAGCGTGTTGTCCGGGCCGGTGCCCGACACCTTGATCGCGACCGTCCGGGTGGGACTGGCGGCGAGGTCGGCCTTGCCGAGCTCCTTGACCAGGTCGCCGCCGTTGAGCGTCTGACGGACGACCATCTCGTCGCGGCCCACGGCCACGACCAGGGAGCCGGTGTGCGTCGCGCCCTCGCCGTCACGGACGGAGAAGAAGGCGATCTGCCGGTTGATCGGCGCCTTGATGACGGTGCTCAGCGTGTAGTCGCGCCAGCGGGTGGTGTTGACGGTGTCGAGCTTGCAGTTGCCGTACTCGCGCGAGTAGACGTACAGGTTGCCCTTGAGGGTCTGGCACGCCACCGTGTAAGGGCCGGTCCACTTGACCTGGGTCAGGTTGGCGGGAGGCGGCGCGGGGATCGTGCCCCGGACGTCCTTGAGGAGCGTCGCGACCGTGGTCGTCGACCGGACGCCGATGCGCGGCAGCCGGTACCGGTTGGAGTTCTTGGTGACGCCGTCCACCTGCCCGGAGGGGACGTCCTCGCCGTAGAAGGCGTAGTCGAAGCCCGCGCTCTTCAGCAGCTTCTCGGTGCGGACCTGGATCCGGTCGAGGTTGTTGCTGTTGCGCGGGTCGCCGTTGGGATAGGAGAACGCGACGGCCGGGCCGCCCAGGTGCTTCTTGAAGAAGTCCTGGGTCCTGGCGAGGTCGGCGGTGATCCGGTCGTCCCACTGCTCGGGGGTCTCCGGCTCGCCGTCCACCATCATGCGGTTGGTGAAGGAGACGCCGACATCGCCCGGGACGTCGACGGAGTTCGCCGAGTCGTCGGTGTGCGAGCCGAACTCCCACCGGCCGGTCCCGCGCAGCTTCTTGAGCTGGTCGAAGGACAGGAAGTAGGACGGGGTGCCCGCCTGGACGATCTCGCTGGTGGTCAGGAACGTCACGGCGTTGAAGCCGAGCTCCTTCAGCACCGGGTCGACGTTGGTCCAGTCGGTGATGTGGCCGCCGTCGAAGGTCAGCAGCAGCGCCTTCGGCGGGAGCTCGACGCTCTCGCCGTTGACGAGCTTCTGCACCTGGTCGAGCGTCACGGTCTGGAAACCCGCGGTCTTCATCGCCCGCATGTGCTCGGCGAACAGCTCGCGCGACAGCGTGGTCCCGGCGTGGTCGGTGTCGGAGACGCCGTGGTAGGCGAGGGTGACGACCGAGCCCGCGAAGGCGGGCATCTTCTTGGCGTCGGCGATGGCGATCTCGTCGAGCCTGCCGCTCGCCGGCTTCACCTGGTCGGGATCGAAGGGCTGGCTGACCTTGATCCAGGCGACCATGACGAAGCCGAGAGCGACGATGAACAGCGTGCCGCTGATCTTGCGGATGAAACTGGATCCGGCTGACTCGCTCATGCCTACGCGGCCTTTCCGGCCCGCGCGACGCGACGTTCCTGCTTGGAGATGTTGGTCGTGCCCGCGGTCGACGGCCGGGTGCCCCACTTGCCGTCGCGGATCCGCAGGATCGCCCAGACGAGCTGGGGAGAGAACGAGATGTAGAAGAACGTTCCGAAGAACGCGTACAGCCACAGCCCGTCGTTCCGGAACATCCGGTAGAGGAGCGCGAACGCCATCGCGACCATGTAGAGGCCGAGGAAGTAGATGATCGGGAACTTGCCGCCCATGATCGGCACGGCGAGGCTGTAGGCGATGACGAACGGGCTGAGCAGCCCCGCCATCGTCTGGATCGCGATCGGCAGCAGCGCGAGAGGGCGCGAACGCCACACGTGCGACAGCAGCATGGGCCCCTCGCGGGACCAGGACTTCTTCCAGCGGAGCTGCTGCTTGAAGAACTTCCTGTACTCGTCGGGGGCGTCGGTCCACGCCTCGGCCTGCGAGTCGTAGATGGTCTTCCAGCCGGTCTTGATGACACGGGCCGTCAGGGCGCGGTCGTCGCCGTGGGTGCACTCGCGGCCGAGGAAGGTCTGGTTCTCCCACTGGTCGAGCAGCGGCGTCACCGCGGCCCTGCGGTAGGCGGCGAAGCAGCCCGAGCAGCAGGTGACCGCGTTGAGGACCGACTCGGCGCTCTTCAGGAGCTGGAAGGAGACGTAGTAGCGCGCGGCCTGCATGCGGGTCAGCGCGTTGGTCTCGGCGTTGCGGACGTAGGTGAGCCCGGAGATGGCGCCCACCTTCTTGTCGGCGAAGCCCTGGACGAGCTTGTAGACCGCGTTCGGCGCCGGCATCGAGTCGGAGTCGACGAACACCAGGATCTCGGCCCTGGTCTCCCTGATGCCGACGGCCATCGCCTTGCGCTTGCCCTGGTTGACCCCGGGATTGACGCAGCGGACCCGGCCCGGCGCGTACTGCGACGCCGCCTCGACCATGTGGTCCCAGGTGTCGTCGGTCGAGCCGTCGTTGATGACGACGATCTCCAGCAGGTGCGGCGGGTACTCCAGCGCCATCAGCGAGTGGATGGTCCGCGCGACCGCGCTGCTCTCGTTGTAGGCGGGCACGACGATCGCGATGGACGGCGTGATGCCGGCGTCGCGGGGCGGCCGGTAGAACGCCGCGAGCAGGAAGCGGCTGAGCATGTAGCCCGCGACCAGGATCGTGTACAGCGGGATGAAGATGTTGCCCCGCATGAACATGACCTTGACGATCACGTGCCAGAGGATGATGGCGCAGACGGACGTGATCCCGATGAAGGCGGCGACCTTGCCGACGACACTGGGTGAGACCTTGTTCCTGGGCAGCCGCGACCGCGGCACGTCCCCCGTCGTCTCGTCCATCAGAGGGCGTGACGGCCGGCGAGCCCGGCCATGCGGTAAGTCGCGTCGAGGACGAGCTGCCCCGGCTTGATCCAGGCGCTGGTCCCGCCACGCTGCGGGGTGTGCGCCAGGACGAGGTCGACGTCCACGGTCTCGAGGTCGACGCTGGTCATCTTCCGGCCGCGGATGGTCACCTCCTGGATGAGCTGGTCATGGAAGGACACGTCGGCTCCCGCGTCGAGCAGCCGCTCGATGATCTCGAGGGCGGGCGACTCGCGGATGTCCTCGACACCCGGCTTGTAGGCGACACCGAGCACGAGGACCTTCGCACCGCGCAGGCCCTTGCCGTGGTCGGACAGCAGTTCACGCACCCGGTGCACGACCTCGCCCGGACGCATCGCGATGTCGTTCATCGCGTTCTCGACCACGTTCATGACGACGCGCTCCTTGCGCATCTGCCAGAGCAGGTAGTGCGGGTCGCACGGGATGCAGTGGCCGCCGGCGCCGGGACCGGGGTAGAAGGGCATGAAGCCGTAGGGCTTGGTGGCCGCGGCGTCGATCACTTCCATGATGTCGATGCCGAGCTGGCGGCTGGCGTTCGCGAACTCGTTCGCCATGGCGATGTTGACCGCCCGGAACGTGTTCTCCAGCAGCTTGCTCATCTCGGCGACGCCCGAACCGGACACCTCGTGGATGTGGCGGTTGTACCGCGAGAGGACCTTGCTCGCCGCGGCCGTGCACCGTTCCGTCGTGCCGCCGACGACGCGCGGGACGTCCTCGTGGGCGTGCCGGTCGTTGCCCGGGTCGATGCGTTCGGGGCTGAAGGCGACGAAGACGTCGGTGCCGATCTCGAGCCCGCGCTCCCGAAGCGGCCTGACGAGGAGGTCCTCGGTGCATCCGACGTAGGTCGTGGAGGTCAGGATCAGGACCTGGCCGGGAACGGCGTGCTCGACCGCCGCCGCGCAGGCTCCCTTGAGGGCGCGCAGGTCGGGGGAGAGCTCTTCGGTGACGGGGGTGGGGACGCAGATGACCATCGCGGCGGCGGAGGACGCGGCGGCCACGCTGGCCGTCAGCTCCAGGGCGTCACCGGACAGGGCCTCGGTCAGCCGGACCCGGTCGGAGTCCAGGAGATCGACGCGCTCGGCGCGGATGTCGTCGAGGCGGCGTTCGCTGACGTCCACGCCCAGGACGCGCGCGCCCGCCGCGTGGAAGGTCAGTGCGGTGGGTAGTCCGACGTAGCCGAGCCCGATGATGGCGACGTCGTGGGTGAACGAAGACGCCTGGCCGGCGGTAACAGTGTGTGGCGACACCATCGAGGTACAACACTCCGTGACTGGGCTCCGTGCCCGGCGTGACAGGCGTGGTTCTAGAGCTGAGGTGGGGGTTCGGTCACGCAACCTTAAAGGACCTTAAGAGGTGCTACAAGCTGAACTGATACTTAGGTCGGTTTCTTGGCTTTTGTGCCTACACCAGCGACTTTGCCATCCAGACCACCCACTCATCGCGAGCGGCTTCGTGGAAGCCGAGCTTGGTGTAGAAGGGGGCGGCGGCGGTGTTGGCGGGGTCGAATCCGAGGTGCACTCCCGGCGAACCGGCGTCGCGCAACTCGTCCTCGAGCCTGTTGATCAGGGTGCGGCCGTGGCCCCTGCCCTGGGCGGCCGGCAGCAGATCGATGTGAAGGTGTGACGGATAGTCACCCACCAGTCCTTCCGGTGTCCTGTGGGGAGAATGGATCACGCGCATAAGACGCTGGTCCGGAGTGAGAAGTTCGGGGGGGTTCGGGTACTTTTTCCGGAGCGCGGGCCACCACTCCTCCTCGCACCGGGCCTCGAACTCGCGAGTGTCGGGGGCCGCCAGGACGTAGCCCAGCACCTGGCCCTCGTCGACCACCGTCGCGAACTGGGGGGCGAAACGCAGGTAGGGGCCCGCGTAGACATGGCCGATCAGCCGCGGATCCTCGTACAGATCGGTGGCGTCCGCGCCGGCCCTGCCCGTGCGGAGGCAGATGTCGTACACCGCGTGCTCGTCGTCGAGGCGGAACTTGCGAAGGGACATGCGCCGTAGCTTACGGAGCGGTTCGGAGTATTTTGTCCGTATGTCCGACCTGTTCGTCTACGGCACGCTGCGTTTTCCCGACGTCCTGTCGGCACTGCTCGGAAGGGTCCCGGTCATGTCGCCGGGACGGGTCGAGGGCTGGCGGGTGGCGGCCCTGGCGGGACGGGTCTATCCGGGGCTCGTCCGCGCCGAGGGGGCGGCGGCGGAGGGGGTCGTGCTCTCGGGGCTGAGTGAGGATGAACTGGTCGTTCTGCATGCTTATGAGGATGTCGAGTATGACATCGCCGTGCTCGATCTCACGGACGGGAGGCCGGCGCTCGCCTACCTCTGGAAGGGCGAGGCGCTGGCCGCCGACTGGGACGTCGCGGGATTCGCGACCACGGAGCTCGCCGCCTACGTGCCGGGCTGCGCGGAGTGGCGGAGCACGTTCCGAGGGTGAGCGGCGCTCGGGGCCCGGTCAGGGGATGAGCGCGACCTTGCCGGTGATCCGGCGCTCCAGGAAGTCGTCGAGCAGGGACTCGGCCGTCGTGAACGGATGGGTGGCAGGGGCGATCGGGTCGAGCCCGCCGTCCTCGACCAGCTTCAGCAGCTCGGTCAGCAAGGCGGCCTGCTCCAGCGGGTGCGACAGCGACCAGGAGCCCCAGTCGACCCCGATGAGCGCCCGGTTGCGCAGCAGGACCTGGTTCAGCGGGAGTGAGGGGATCCCGCCGGTGAAGCCGATGACCGCGTAGCGGCCGTACTCGCGCAGGCAGCGCAGGGCCGAGTCGGCGAGCTCACCGCCGACCGGGTCGTAGACGACGTCGACGCCGCCCTCGGACCAGGCCCTGGCCGCGCTCTTCAGATCGTGGGCGGTGTCGACGACCGCGTCGGCGCCGGCGACGGCCGCGGCCTCGCGCTTGCCCGCGCTGGACGCCCCCGCGAGGACCTCGGCGCCGAGGGCCTTGGCCACCTGGACGCCCGCCAGCCCGATGCCGCCGCCCCCGCCCAGCACGAGGACCCTCTCTCCCGGCCGCACGCCGACCCGGTCGCGGAGGGCGAACAGCGCGGTGCAGTAGGACTGGGAGAAGGTCGCGGCGCGGGCGAAGTCGAGCCGGTCGGGGATCGGGATCGCGGCGTGCTCGGGGACGGCGACCTGGGTGGCGAACCCGCCGAGCCCGCAGAAGGCCACGACCCGGGTCCCGGGCGCCAGGCTCTCGACACCGGGACCGACGGAGCGGATCGTGCCCGAGACCTCGCTGCCGGGGGCGAAGGGGAGCGGCGGCTTCAGCTGGTACCTGCCGTGCAGGAACAGCCCGTCCACATAGTTGACGCCCGCCGCCGCGACGTCGATGACGACCTGGCCGGGGCCCGGGGTCAGATCCTCCGACTCGACCGACGTGAGGGAGCCGAGCGTGGTGACCATCAGGACGCGCATGAGTGAATCGTAATCTTTCAGGGCTCGCGCAGCGGATACTTGAGGCCCATGTGAGAGGGACGAAACCCTAGCTTCTGGTAGAAGCGCAGGGCCTCGGGACGCTGGCGGTCGCTGGTCAGCTGGACCACGCGGCAGCCGCGCGTCCTGGCCTCCTCGATCGCGTAGTTCAGCATCTGCTGGCCGACTCCCCGGCCGCGCAGGTCGCCCGCGATCCGGACGCCCTCGATCTGGGCCCGTTCGCCACCGGTGTAGGTGAGGCCGGGAATGTAGGTCAGTTGGAGCGTGCCCATGACGGTGCCGTCGATGTCGGCGACGATCAGCCGGTTGTTGGGATCGGCGGCGATGGCGTCGAAGGCGGTGCGGTAGGCGTCCACGGCCGCGACGGACTCGCGGGTGCTGCCGAGGACGTCGTCGGCGAGCAACTGGATGATCGCGTCGAGGTCGTCGAGCGTGGCGTCCCGGAAGACCGGAGTGGGATGGACACTCATGCCGCGCAGGCTACCTGCCGGTCACTTGGGGTTCATCCGGGTCGTCCTTGTAACTCTCGCTTGTAGTACTACGGCTTGTAGTACTACGGTGGGGGAGAACGAAGCGCGAGGAGGCGCCCCCAATGAACGCGACCATGTACCGCGACGCGGCCAACCCGCTGGCAGTACGCAAGGAAGCCGATGGTCACTGGGCCGATCTGGCCGAGTGCAGCGGCATCGACCCCGAGATCTTCTACCCGATCTCCGTCGGAGGCCCCGCGGTCATGCAGGTGGCCGAGGCGAAGAAGATCTGCCGCCGCTGCCCGGTGGCCGACGCCTGCCTCGACTGGGCGCTGCGCGCGGGCGAGCCCGACGGCGTCTGGGGCGGCACCACCCCCGACGAGCGCCGCTACCTCCGCGCCGCCCGCTGACACCCCGTTTCCGGCCGCGAACGGCCGGACGTGGCGGAACGGCCATGGCGCCGGAGCGGTAGATCAGGCACCATCCGGGTATCCCCGACGTTGTCCCGGGGACGAACCAGAAGGAACCTGAGATGCCCGCATCCCCCCGCCTGCGCCGTTTCGGCGACCAGGCCGTCGGCCAGGCGAGCCAGGCCCTGGCCGCCCTCGCCCTCATCGGACTCCTGCTCGCCGTCATGTGGGGGCTGGAGATCCTCGACTACGCGATGGACGGCAGGCTCGACCAGTACGGGCTCGAGGCCAGGAACGTCGACGACCTCCCCGACCTGTTCACCTCGCCCTTCCTGCACTTCGGCTTCGACCACCTGATCGGCAACACGGTGCCGTTCGCCGTCCTCGGGTTCATCGCGGCCGTCCGCGGGGTGGGCAAGTTCGTCGCCATGAACCTGCTCGTCATCATCCTCGGCGGCCTCGGCGAGTGGCTGATCTCCCCGCCGAACACCCTCACGCTCGGCGCCAGCGGCCTGGTCTTCGGCTACTTCGGCTACCTCGTGGGGCGCGGGATCTTCGAACGGCACCTGGTCGACGCCCTGCTCGCGGTGGCCGTCGGCGTCCTGTACGGCGGGATCCTCTACGGCGTCCTCCCCACCGACCTGCCGATCTCCTGGCAGGGCCACCTGTGCGGCCTGATCGCCGGTTTCCTCTCCGCCTACGTGCTGCGGAGGAGGAAGCGGAACCTGCCCGCCGCCCCCTCCGTTCCCGGCCTGCCGGGCTAGCACTTCTCCCAGTAGCCGGGGGCGGTCTCCCGGATCGTGCTCGTCACGTAGAGGTTCCACAGCCCGAGCAGCTGCCCGGACCCCTTGGCGTAGGCGTTGCCGCCCGAGACCGTCGCCCGGCCCGCCGCGGTGTGCGCGTAGGTGCTCGCCGTCACGCACGCCGCGGTGGGCGTGGGCGTCGGTGTGGGCGTGGGGGTCGGTGTGGGCGTGGGCGTCGGGGTGGTCGGGGTGGGGGTCGGGGTGGACGTCGAGCCGCCGGTGATCTTGCGGACCATGTTCATGACGGCCTCGATCTGGGCGCCGCCGTGCTGGGCGTAGGCCGTGTCGCCGCCGTAGCCCCACCAGTTCCAGCAGCCGTTCGGGTTGGTGGTCGAGGCGCTGGACAGGGGGATCGCCTGCGGATACAGGACGATCATCGCGTTGGTGTCGGCGTACTCGTTGAGGTGGGCCAGGCGCATGAACTTGTCGCCGAAGCCCTGGTAGCCGTAGCCCTGCTTGCAGCCGTGCAGGGCGACCATCAGCCTGCACGAGGCGCCGGCCGCGCAGCCCGGCGGCACGTAGGCGAAGCCCTTGGCGTCCATGCTGATGGCCTGGGCGCTGCCGCCGGGGGCGTAGAGGTTCTGGTCGAACTGGACCAGGGAGCCGGTGAGCGTCGCGGCGGGCGCGGTGACCGTCCCGAACAGGTGCCTGAGCATCGCGTTCTCGGGGTCGGTGCCGCAGTCGTTGACGAACGGCGTCGCGGTGGAGGAGCAGGCGACCGTGCCGAGCGGTGAGACCCAGCCGTGCCCGGCGGCGGAGGCCTTGTCGTAGGAGACGTTCGCGCCGAGGTTCCCGTAGTAGGTCGCGAGGTCGTCGTTCACGGCCTGGAGGACGGTCTGGTCCTGGGTCCCGTGGAAGAGATAGACCGGGTCGCCGGACAGGTTCGCGGTCGCGTCGACCCTGCCCGCGGAGGCCAGGCTCTGGGTCTCCGCGACGAGCTGGGCCGGGGTCTTGCGCCCCGCGCCGTTCTTCATGCAGGAGTTCTGCGCCCGGACGGCGTAGTCGAAGTCGCCCGCGCACCGGAACGGGCCCGCGCTGAAGATCCCCGCGCCCTTGAAGACCGACGAGTAGGCCACGTGGAGCTGGCCGGCCATGTAGCCGCCGGAGGAGATCCCGGAGACGTATCCGGCGCTGACGTTGTAGCCGTTGAGCGTTCCGGGCGACGGAGCGGGAACGGCCGCCAGGGCCGCGGTGACGGTCGCCGCGGTGAGCCCGGCGGCCGCCAGCAGGCTCAGGAGGGTTCGTGTGACGTTCATCGGTTCTCCAGCGCGCAGGTCGTGGCGAGGTCGCCGGTGGAGGGCCTGGTGAGGGTGGCCGAGGGCGGCGGCCGGTGGCCGGTGGCGGTCCACTGTTCGACGGCGTCGAACGCGGTGCGGAAGCAGGGCAGGATCGGCCGGAGCAGGGACGGGAAGGCGTCGTAGAGGCCGTCCACGTGGTTGCCGCCCTCGAGGCGGTAGTAGCGGTGGAACCGGCCGCGGCCCTCGTTCTCGATCATCCGGCTGTAGGCGTCGGAGTCCTGGTCGATCGGCAGGAGGGCGTCGAGGGTGCCGTGCAGAGTGATCATCGGCCGGCTGATGCGGCCGGAGAGCGAGATCTTGCGGACGGCCCTGACGACCGAGCGCGGGCGCGTCGCGTAGTCGTAGGCGGCCTCGTCGCCGGTGTAGCCGGGGTCGAGCTCCTGCCGGTAGATCGACTGGGTGAGGCCCCAGTAGACCTGGCGGTGGTAGTCCCACAGCGGGGCCGAGTCCGCGGGATAGACCTCCTCGGGACGGCCGGCGAGGGCGGTCGGCAGGAATCGCAGCAGGTTGGGGCCCTCGGGCGTCCAGAGGGTGCCCTCCCAGTCGACGCCGCCGGTGTAGAGCTCGGGGTGGCGTTCGAGCTGCCAGCGCACCAGGTAACCGCCGTTGGAGATCCCCGCGGTGAAGGTGCGGGCGGGCGTCCTGCCGTAGCGCAGCCGCAGGGTCTCCCTCGCGGCCCGGGTGAGCTGGGTGACCCGGTCGTTCCACTCGGCGATCGCGTCGCCGGGCTCGGCGCCGTCGGTGTGGAAGGCCGCGCCGGTGTTGCCCTTGTCGGTCGCGGCGTAGGCGTAGCCCTTGGCCAGCACCCAGTCGGAGATCGCGAAGTCGTTGGCGTACTGCCGCCGGACGCCCGGCGTGCCCGCGACGACCAGGCCGCCGTTCCAGTGCTCGGGCAGCCGGATCACGAACTGGGCGTCGTGGTTCCAGCCGTGGTGGGTGTTGGTCGCCGAGGTGTCGGGGAAGTAGCCGTCGAGCTGGATCCCCGGCACCCCGGACGGGTTCTGCGCGCCCGCCGGGGTCAGTCCCGCCCAGTCGGCCTGGACGGTGTGGCCGCTCGCGAGGGTTCCGGCCGTGGTCAGATCGGCCAGGCAGGCGGAGACCTGGAGTTCGGCGCCGGGCACCCGGAGGGCGTCGGGGCACCCGGCCGCGGCGGCGGGCGCGGCGGGCAGGCCGACCGCCGCGCCCAGCAGGAACGCGGCGGTCAGGACCTTGCGGATCGTTGGGCGACTCAGGGTCGGGCGGATCATCGGCACTCCTCGATGGGGGATGGGTGCCGTCATCGTTCAGTCCCGGTGTGACCCGGACCATGTGGGCCGCCGCCACTTTCGGCCGGACCGCTATAGGAGCGGCGCCCCGCTGGCCGCGCGGACCTCGTCCCCGGTGACGCCCGGAGCGGTCTCGACCAGGACGAGCCCTTCGGGGACGACGTCGATGACCGCGAGATCGGTGATGATCCGGTCCACGACGCCGCGTCCGGTCAGCGGAAGCGTGCACTCCTGGACGATCTTCGATGAGCCGTCGCGGGCCACGTGCTCCATCAGCACGATCACCCGGGCGGCCCCGTGGACCAGATCCATCGCCCCGCCCATTCCTTTGATCATCTTCCCGGGGACGGTCCAGTTGGCGAGGTCGCCCGAGGCCGAGACCTGCATGCCGCCGAGGATCGCGGCCGACAGGCGCCCGCCGCGGATGATCCCGAACGACAGCGCCGAGTCGAAGAACGAGGCGCCGGGCAGGGTCGTGACGGTCTCCTTGCCCGCGTTGATCAGGTCGGGGTCGACGTCGGCGTCGTCCGGGTAGGGGCCGGTCCCGAGGATCCCGTTCTCGCTGTGCAGGACCACCTCCACGCCCTCGGGCAGGAAGTTCGGCACCAGGGTCGGCAGCCCGATCCCGAGGTTCACATACGTGCCGTGCTCCAGCTCCCGTGCGGCGCGGGCCGCCATCTGCTCACGGGTGAGCGCCATCAGGCCACCGTCCTTCCCCGGGTCGTCCTTCGCTCGACGCGCTTCTCGGAGACCCCGGCGACGACCCGGTCCACGAACACCCCGGAGAGATGGATCTCGTCGGGATCGAGGGCGTCCACGAGCTCCTCGACCTCGGCGACCGTCACCCGGCCCGCCATCGCGGCGAGCGGGTTGAAGTTGCGGGCGCTGGAGCGGAAGACAAGGTTGCCGAACCGGTCCCCGCGCGCGGCGTGGACCAGCGCGAAGTCGGTGACGATCGCCTCCTCCAGCACGTAGCGGCGGCCGCCGAACGCCCGCTCCAGCTTCGGCGGCGAGGCCAGCGCCACCTCGTCGCCGGGGCCGTAGCGCCACGGCATCCCGCCCTCGGCGACCGGCGTGCCGACCCCGGCCGGGGTGTAGAACGCGGGCACCCCGCAGCCGCCGGCCCGCAGCCGTTCGGCGAGCGTGCCCTGCGGGACCAGTTCCAGCTCCAGCTCACCGGCCAGGTACCGGCGGGCGAACTCCTTGTTCTCCCCGACGTACGAGCTGGTCATCCGGGCGATCCGCCCCTCGGCCAGCAGCAGGCCGAGCCCCCAGTCGTCGACGCCGCAGTTGTTCGACACGACCCGCAGCCCGCCGGTCCCGCGCACCCGCAGCGCCTCGATCAGCAGGCTGGGGATCCCGCACAGGCCGAACCCGCCCACCGCGATCGACGCCCCTTCATGGATGCCGGCCACAGCGTCGTCCGCCGTAGACATCACCTTGTCCACACGTCCACCTCCGGGCGGCGACGCTAGGGCCCGGCGGGGCCCGTTCCCATGGCGGCGGGCCACACAAGTCGCCCGTCCGGCATGTGGTGTGGCCCGCCTCCTCTGATCGTGATCGCAATGTGTGGCGGGCCCACATGGAACGGGCTCCGGGACGGTCATAGTGTGCGGCGTCACAGTGGTCCGGATGTGTCCTGGATCACCCCCCAATCCACGAGGAGGGCCCGGATGCCGGAAGCCATACTCACGGCCCGCGGACTCGCCAAGGAGTTCCGCGGGTTCCGGGCCGTGGACGGCGTGGACCTCGACATCGAAGAGGGCAGCGTCCACGCCCTGGTCGGCCCGAACGGGGCCGGCAAGACCACGCTCTTCAACCTGCTCACCGGCTTCCTCCCGGCCACCGCCGGGAAGATCACGCTGGCCGGTGCGGAGATCAGCGGCAGGAGACCGGAGGACGTCGCCAGGGCGGGCCTGGCCAGGTCGTTCCAGATCACCAGCCTGTTCCCGCAGCTCAGCCTGCGCCGCCATCTCGAACTGGCGCTGGCGGGGCCGACCGGCCTCGGCTGGCGGTTCTGGCGCAGCGACCGGGCCCTGCGGGACTTCACCCCCCGCGCCGACGAGCTCCTCGACCAGGTCGGCCTGCTCGGCCACGCCGGCGAGCACGCCGGAACGCTCGCCTACGGCCGCAAGCGCGCCCTCGAACTGGCCCTCGCCCTCGCCCTCGATCCCAAGGTCCTGCTGCTCGACGAGCCGACCGCGGGCATGGGCGCCGAGGACGTCGACCGGACCGTGGCGCTCGTCCAGAAGGTCAGGGCGGGCCGGACGGTCGTCATGGTCGAGCACAACATGAACGTGGTGTCGACCCTCGCCGACCGGGTGACCGTCCTCCAGGCCGGTCAGGTGCTGGTCGAGGGCGGCTACGCCGAGATCCGGCGGGACCCGCGGGTGATCAGTGCCTATCTGGGAGACGCCGATGCTCACCGTTGAGAACCTGTCCGCCTGGTACGGCGAGGCGCAGGTGCTGCGCGAGGTCTCCCTCGACGTCGCCGAGGGCGAGATCGTGACGCTCGTCGGCCGCAACGGAGCGGGCAAGACCACGCTGCTGCGCTGCCTGATGGGCCTGCACTCCCGGCTCGAAGGCGGGATCGGCCTTCTCGGCGAGGACCTGACCGGGCTGCCCGCCCACAAGAGGGTGCGGCGCGGGCTCGGCTACGTCCCCGACGACCGCGGCGTCTACGCGTCGCTGACCGTCGAGGAGAACCTGCTCCTGCCGCCCGTCTCCGGGCCCATGCCGTGGTCGGTGGCGGAGGTCTACGAGGCCTTCCCCCGGCTGAGGGAGCGCCGCCGCTCACCGGGCACCAAGCTGTCCGGCGGCGAGCAGCAGATGCTGGCCATGGCCCGGGTGCTGCGCATGGGCTCGCGGTTGCTGCTCTGCGACGAGCCCACCGAAGGGCTCTCCCCGCTGATCGTCCAGCAGATCGGCGACATCCTCCGGCAGGTCAAGAGCCGCGGTGTGACGGTCCTGCTGATCGAGCAGAACGTCCACTTCGCCACGACCGTGGCCGACCGTCACCACCTCCTCGCGGAGGGCCGCGTCGTCGAGTCGCTCGACAACGACCAGGTCAAGGCCCGCGAGCACGAGCTCCTCGAACACCTCGGCATCTAAGCCGGCCCACCCCAGGAAGAAGGAGAAGGACAATGAAGGCTCTCGGTGCCGCGGCTGCGGCCGTCACGACGGTCGTGCTGGTCGCCGGATGCGGCGGGGGACCCGGCGGGGGCGGGGGGAAGATCAGCGACGGCGAGGTGAACCTGGCCGTCCTCAACGACCAGTCGGCCACCTATGCCGACCTGTCGGGCAAGAACAGCGTCGAGGCGGTCAAGATGGCCGTCGCCGACTTCCAGGCCGAGTACGGCGACAAGGCCGTCGTCAAGAAGATCAACGTGCTGTCGGCCGACCACCAGAACAAGCCGGACGTCGCCAACTCCAAGGCGCAGGAGCTCTACGACCGCCAGAAGGCGGACGTCATCCTCGACGTCCCCTCCAGCGCCGCCGCGCTCGCCGTCGCCACCCAGGCCAAGACCAAGAAGAAGATCTTCATGGCGATCGGGCCCGCGACCACCGCCCTGGAGGGCGCGAGCTGCAACAAGTACACCTTCCACTACGGCTACAACACCTACATGCTCGCCCAGGGCACCGGGAAGGTCGTGACGGCCGACGGGGCCAAGAACTGGTACATCGTCTACCCCGACTACGCGTTCGGCCAGGACATGAACAAGTCGTTCACCACGGCCATCGAGGGCGCGGGCGGCAAGATCGTCAAGGCGGACCCGGCGCCGTTCCCCAACGACAACTTCTCGACCTTCCTGCTGAAGGCCCCCGGGCTCAGCCCCAAGCCCGAGGTGCTCGGCACCATGCAGGCCGGCGGCGACCTGGTCAACCTGGTGAAGCAGTACAACGAGTACAAGCTGAAGGACAAGGGCATCGGCCTCGCGGTCGGCCTCATGTTCATCACCGACATCCACTCCCTCGGCTCCGACGCCCTCGCCGGCACCAAGTTCACCGACCCCTGGTACTGGAACGCCACCCCCGAGAACCGGGCCTGGGCCGACAAGTTCCTGGCGAAGACCCAGAAGCGCCCGACGTTCGCGCACGCCGCGAACTACTCCGCCGCCCTCCAGTACCTCGAGGCCGTCCAGAAGGCCGGCACCGACAGGTCCGACGACGTCGTGAAGACCCTCGAGGGCCTCAAGTTCAACGACGTCTTCGCCCAGAACGGCGAGATCCGCGCCTCCGACCACCTGCTGCTCCACGACGTCTCGCTCGCCCAGGTGAAGCCCGCGGCCGAGGTCAAGGAGCCCTGGGACTACGAGAAGATCCTCAAGACGGTGCCGGCGGCCGAGGCCTTCCAGCCCGCGGCGGGATGCACGTTCTGATGCTGGTCCAAGCCTTCAACGGCCTGGTGGGCGGGGCGTTCTACGCCCTGCTCGCCCTCGGTCTCGCGGTCATCTTCGGAATGCTCGGCGTGGTGAACTTCGCCCACGGCGCGTTCTACATGCTGGGGGCGTTCGGGGCGTTCGTCGCCCTCGACTCCTTCGGGCTGAGCTTCTGGTGGGCGCTGCTGCTGGTCCCGGTCGTGCTGGGACTGCTCGGCGTCGTGCTGGAGCGGCTGTTCATCCGGCGGCTCGCGCCGCTCGACCCGCTCTACAACTTCCTGTTCACGTTCGGGCTCGCGCTGATCCTCCAGGACGTCGTGAAGCGCAGGTACGGGGTGAACTCCCAGGCCTACGAGCGCCCGGCGCTGCTGGACGGCTCGGTGAACCTCGGCTTCTTCGACTACCCCGCCTACCAGGTGTTCGTGCTCGTCCTCAGCGCCGCGGTCTGCGCTCTGGTCTGGGTCGTGCTGACCAGGACCAGGGTCGGGATGATCGTCCGGGCGGCGACGGAGAAGCCCGAGCTCACCCGGGCCCTCGGCATCGACGTCGCCCGCTGGGTGACGCCCGTGTTCGGCTTCGGCATCGCGCTGGCCGGGCTCGCCGGCGTGCTCGCCGCGCCGATGCGGGCGATCAACCCGCTGATGGGCGGCGACCTCATCATCACGGTCTTCGCGGTCGTCGTGATCGGCGGGCTGGGGTCGGTGTTCGGCTCCGTGGCCGCCGGGTTCGCGATCGGGCTGATCTCCGCGCTCGGCAACCTGTACGTTCCCGCGCTCTCGCAGACGCTGGTCTTCATCCTGATGGCCGTCGTGCTGCTGTGGCGTCCCGCCGGCCTGTTCGGCCGAGAGGAAGGCCTGCTGTGATCATCCGTCGTCTCGCCCACCGTCCGGTCCTCCTGGCCGCGGGCCTGTTCCTGGCCTTCGCCCTGCCGTGGCTGGTCTATCCACCGGTCGCGATGGACATCGCCGCCTGGGCGCTGTTCGCCGCCGCCGTCGATCTGCTGCTCGGCTACACCGGGCTGCTGTCGTTCGGGCACGCCGCCTTCTGGGGCGTCTCGGCCTACGTGACGGGCTATATCGCGCTCCACACCGGGCTGCCGTTCCCGGTCGCCGTCCTCGGCGGGACGGCCGCGGCGGGGCTGCTGGCCGTCCCGATCGGGCTGCTGTCGGTGCGGCTCAGCGGGATCTACTTCTCGATGGTCACCCTGGCGTTCGCCCAGATGGTCTACTTCGTCGTCAACCAGTGGCGCGACGTCACCGGCGGCGAGAACGGGCTCCAGGGCGTCCCGCGGGAGCTGTTCGGGCTCGACCTGACCGACCCGTTCGTCTTCTACTACGCGGGGATCCCGCTGGTCCTGCTCGGGCTCGCCGCGCTCTGGCGGATCGTCCACAGCCCGTTCGGGCAGGTGCTCGTGTCGATCCGCGACAACCCGTCGAGGGCGCGGGCGCTGGGCTACCCCGTCGACCGGTACCGGCTGCTGTCGTTCGTGCTGTCGGCCGCGCTGGCCGGGCTCGCCGGCGGGGTGTTCTCGATCAGCCACGGCTTCGCCAGCCTGCACGACGTCTACTGGACGACCTCGGGGCAGGCCGTGATGATGGTCGTCCTCGGCGGGATCGGCACCCTGTGGGGCAGCGTCCTGGGCGCCGCGCTGATCGTCTCGCTGAACGACTACCTCGCCACCGCCGGTTTCGAGGAGACGGGCATCATCACCGGTTCGATCTTCGTGGTGATCGTCCTGCTGTTCCGCAAGGGGCTGTGGGGCACCGCCGCGGGGCTCCTGGCAGGGCGGCTTCAGGAGAGACGGCCGGTGAGGGAGCCGTCGGGGCCGAAGAGCTCGGCCCGCCAGCGTTCGAGCAGCTCGGTGGCGTCGAAGTCGTCGGGATGAAAGCCCGGCCGGTTGTAGGCGCGCAGCCGGGCGCGGACGGCCGGGTCGAGGAAGGGGTTGCGGCGCAGGGCGGCCAGGCTGCGGAACAGCCGCCGCGGGTCGTAGGCGGCCCGGTCGCCCAGCAGCGACAGGAACGTGCCGATCACCACGACGGCGAGCAGGCCGAACGAGGCCTCCACCATCGTGCGGCGGCGCATCCGCTCGCTGCCGCCGACGGCCCGGTACACGTCGAAGGCGACGGCCTTGTGCTCGGATTCCTCCAGCGCGTGCCAGAGCAGGACCCGGCGGACCTCGGTGTCGCCGAGCAGCTCACGGGCGCGGGGATCGCTCAGGACGCACTCGGCGAGGGTGGCCGTCCAGTGCTCGAACGCCGCGGTCTGGCCGAGCCGGACGCGCGGCGGCATGATCCGGTCGCCGAACGCCAGGGCGCGTTCCACGAACCGGTCCACCCGGTGGGTCGGATAGCCCATCTCGCGCAGCGTCCGGTTGAGGACGTCGTGCTCGCGGCCGTGCACCACCTCCTGCCCGATGAACGCCTTGATCTGCTTCTTCAGCTCGGGGTCGGTGATCCGGTCGGAGTAGTGCCGGACCGAGCGGATGAAGAAGTCCTCGCCGGGCGGGAACGTCGCCGACAGGACCGCGACGATGTGGCTCATGACCAGGTCGCCGCCGACGTAGTGGCGGCGCAGGGAGCCCCGCGGATAGGCGAAGCGGACCCGGCGGACCCTGACGGTGCGTTCGGGCACGGGCTGGACGGTCACGCGGACCTCTTCTCCTCGGCGGGGGGCCGCAGCACGGCGGCCGGGACGGTGAAGACGTAGTCGTCCAGCGGGAAGGAGGCGCTGGCGGCGCGGGCCTGGGCCGAGCTGGTGGGGCGCAGGTAGGGGGTGTCGCCGTGGTGGTCGAAGTAGTAGCTGTGAGCGGTCGCGCAGGTGTCGGAGGCGAAGATCGAGCCGCCGAGCCGGGCGCGCATCTCCTCCGTCCAGCGTTCGGCCGGCTCCCGCCGGACCTCGACGGAGGTCGCGCCCCGGCGGCGGGCCTCGGTGATGACCCGGACGATGTGCGCGCCCGCGGTCTCCACGAGCTGGTGCCAGGTGCCGCCGACCCAGCCGTAGGGCCCGAACATCATGAAGTGGTTCGGCAGGCCCGGCAGGCTGACCCCCTCGTAGGAGGTGAGCCGGTGCTCGGTGTAGTGGTCGGCGAGGTCGAAGCCGTCCCGGCCCCTGACCGGGGTGCGCCGGAAGTTCTCCGGGTCGGACGCCAGCCGGAATCCCGTCGCGAGGATGATCGCGTCGAAGGGGCGCTCCTCGCCGTCCGCGGTCAGCACGCCGTCCCGGGTGATCCGGGCGATCGGCTCGGTGACGAGGGAGACGTTCGGCCGGTTGAAGGTCCGCAGGTAGGTGTTGGAGACCGAGGGCCGCTTGCAGCCGAACCCGTAGCCGGGCGTCAGCCTCCGCCGGGTCTCAGGGTCGCGGACCTGGCTCCGGTACCAGGCCGAGCGCAGCAGCCGGGCGAGCCCGCCGGTGATCGCTGGCCGGTGGTGGACGACGCCGTCGATGAGCAGGTATTCCACGCCCCTGGTCGTGGCCCGCCGGACCGCCTCCTGGACGCGCGGCACCCGCCTGTACAGCCGCCGGAGCGCCGCGGGGGTCGGCAGGTCGGGCTTGGGCCCGACCCAGATCGGGGTCCGCTGGAAGACGTCCAGCCGGCCGGTCGTCGCCGCGATCTCCGGCACGATCTGCACCGCGCTGGCGCCCGTCCCGATCATGGCCACCCGCTTGCCGCGCAGGTCGTAGCCGTGGTCCCACGACGACGACCGCAGCAGCTTCCCGGCGAAGTCCTCCGCGCCCGCGATGTCGACGGGCTTGGGGTCGACGAACGCCCCGATCGCCGAGACCACGTACCGGGCGGCGACCTCGCCACCGGGCACGGTCAGCCGCCAGAGCCGGGCGTCCTCGTCCCACTCGCGCCGGGTGACCTCGCAGTCCAGCCGCACGTGCGGCCTGATCCCGTAGCGGTCGGCGACCCGGTCCACATAGGCCTTGACCTCCGATCCGGGCGCGAACACCCGGCTCCAGGACGGGTTGAGCTCGTAGGAGAACTGATACGCCTGTGCGGGAACGTCGACCCCGATCCCGGGATAGGTGTTGTCCCGCCAGGTGCCGCCGATGTCCCCGGCGCGCTCCAGGATCACGAAGCCGGTGATGCCCGCCTCCCGCAGGGCGATCCCCATGCCGATCCCGCTGAGCCCGCCCCCGATGACGGCCACCTCGAAATCGGGCCCTGCGGAATAGGGCCCCTCGGAATCGGCCACCTCGGAAACGGCCATGGAGCAACCCCCTGTTGGAAGAATCGTCCAATACTTGCTAGAGGCATCGTCCAATACGGGAGCGGATCCGGCAAGAGGGTCAGCGGAGCCGGTGCAGGCGCAGGGCGAGCTGGAGCTCCAGGGCCCGGTCGGGGGAGTGCCAGGCCGGTCCGAGCAGCCGGGCGATGCGGTCCAGCCGCTGCGTCACCGTGTTGACGTGGATGTGGAGACGTTCGGCGGTCTTGGCCAGCGAGGCGTTGCTGCCGAAGTAGGCCTCCAGGGTCTGCACGAGCTCGGTGCCGCGCTTGGCGTCGTAGGCGAGGATCGGGCCGAGCGTGGTCTCCAGGAAGCCCGTCACGTTGTGGTCGTTGCCGAGCAGCAGCCCGACGAAGCCCAGCTCGGTGATGCCGGCGCCGTCGCCGGTGCGGTCCAGGGCCAGGAGCGCCTCGGCGCAGCGGGCGGCCTCGGCGTGGGCGGGGCGCAGGCTCGTCAGGTCGGTGACGGGGCCCGAGGCTCCGGCCGTCACGGGGGAGCCGAGGGAGCCGCCGAGCTCGCGGGCGACCCGGCGGGCGGCGTCGCCGGGGTGGGTGCCCGGCAGCAGCAGGACCAGATCGGCGCCCCGGATCGTGAACAGCCCGTGCTCGACCGAGGCGTGCGAGGAGGCCCAGAACGCGGCCCGCTCACGGGGGGCGCCGTCGGTGATCCGCACCACGCACAGCACGTGCGGGACCGCCGGGTCCACCCCGATCCGGGACGCCCGCGCCGCCAGCGACGAGGGATCGGTGACGCGCTCGGACAGCAGATCGTCGAGGAGCTCGCCGCGGACCCTGCCCTCGGCCTCGGCGCCGGTCCGCTGGATCAGCCGCAGCAGGGCGGTGACGAGCGCGGCGCGTTCCAGGATGCGCTGGTCGGTGGCGGGCAGGTCGTCGCGGAGCAGGACCAGCGTGGCCAGGGTCTCCGAGCCCGCGGCGGCGCTGGCCACCCACAGGCGCCCCCGCTGGACGGTCCTGCCCGCGGCCCGCGACGCCAGCGCGGCCTCCGCCGCCTCGGCCAGGCGGAGCTCGGCCGGGACGCCCACCGAGGCGATCATCTGGTCGGCGGAGTCGAGGATGAACAGGCTGCCGCCGAGCATGTCGACCACGACCCGGCCGACGTCCTCCAGGCCGCCGCCGCGCACGACGAGCCCGGTCATCCGGTCGTGGGCGAGGGCGGCCCGCTCGACGGCCGCGCCCCTGGCCTGGATGACCTCGTTGGCCGTGCTCAGCTCGTCCAGGGCGGCCCGGGTCTCGGCGAGCAGCCGGGCGTTGTCGATGGCGACGGCGGCGTGCGCGGCCAGCGAGCTCAGCAGCACCACCTCCTCCTGGGCGAAGGGGTGGTCGGTGCGGTGCGCGGCGAACAGGACGCCGATCACGTGCGTGCCCAGCCGCATCGGCACGCCGAGGATCGAGACGATCCCCTCCTCGCCGACGGCCGTGTCGATGTCGGTGCGGTGCCGGAACCGGCTGTCGGCCAGGTAGGAGCCCGAGGTGTAGGGCGTGGCGGTCTCGGCGACGAGCCCGCCGAGGCCCGCGCCCATCGGCAGCCGCAGCCGCTGGAAGGCGGCCGAGACCGAGCCGTCGGTGACCCGCATGAAGGTGTCGCCGCGGACCTCGTCGTGGAGGGTCATGTAGGAGACGTCGGCGTTCAGGAGCCTGCGCGCCCGCCGGACGATCGCCTCCAGCACCGCGTCGAGGTCCCGCAGCCCGGCCAGGTCGCCGGCGGTCTCGAACAGCGCCGACAGCTCGGCCTCGCGCCGCGCCCGACGCTCCAGGGTGGCTCTGACCTGCAGCGCGGCCAGCTTGCCTCGTTCCAGCTCGGCGATGGTCTCCGGGGTGGCCCCGGCCGCCCGCGCCTCCAGGATGGGCACCTCGAACTCGACCACGGGCGCCTCACGTGCCAGCAGTTCGAGGTAGAAACCCGTCGTCATGCGCTCCAGTATGCGGTTCCCCACACCGTCCTCCGTCTGTTCAGGCCGCGGTCCAGCCGCCGTCCATGGCGATGGAGGTGCCGGTGATCATGGCCGCCTCCGGGGTGCAGAGGTAGGCGACCAGGCCGGCCACCTCGTCGGGCTCGATCAGCCGCTTGACCGCGCTGCGGCGCAGCATGACCGTCTGGACGACCTCGTCGGCCGGGATGCCGTGGGCGGCGGCCTGGTCGGCGATCTGGTTCTCCACCAGCGGGGTCCGGACATAGGCCGGATTCACACAGTTCGAGGTCACCCCATGGGGGGCGCCCTCCAGGGAGATCACCTTGGAGAGCCCCTCGAGGGCGTGCTTGGCGGTCACGTAGGCGGCCTTGTAGGGCGAGGCGACGAGGCCGTGGATGCTCGACAGGTTGACCACCCGTCCCCAGCCGCGCCCGTACATGCCCGGCAGCGCCGCCGCGACGATCCGGAACGGCGCCTCGACCATCAGCCGCAGGATCGCCGAGAAGATCTCCGGCGGGAACTCCTCCAGGGGCGCGACATGCTGGAAGCCCGCGTTGTTGACCACGATGTCGCTGGCCGCGGCGGCCTCCGCCACCGCGGCGAGCGCCCCGAGATCCGACAGGTCCGCGACGATCGCCCGTCCGCCGATCTCGGCCGCGAGCTTCTCGGCGGGCTCGGCGTGCAGATCCACGACGACGACCCGCGCCCCGTCCCGCGCCAGCCGCGCGGCGACGGCCCGCCCGATCCCGCTCGCGCCCCCGGTGATCAGCGCTTGCCGCCCCTGGAGCCCGGGCGCAGATGTGGCGTACGTCATGTCGCCAGAAATTACGGCTCCGCGGCCCTCCGGACGATGGAGGACCGCCCCATGCTTCCCCGCGACCTTGTGTTCTCCCGCCACATAGTGCGGGAGAGGCCTCAGGCGCGGGGACGGACCGAGACGTCGGTGACGATGGCGTCGGGCGGGGTCTCCAGGGCGCCGAGGATGGTGCGGGCGACCGTGGAGGGGGCGATGTAGTCGGCGGCGTCGTAGGGGGCGCCCTCCTGGGCACGGACCCTGCGCTGCATCTCGGTGGCGGTGCGGCCGGGGTAGACCGAGGTGACGCGGATGGCGGGCTCCTCGGCGCGCAGGGCGTCGGCGAGGGCCTTGAGGCCGTGCTTGCTGGCGGCGTAGGAGCCCCAGCCGGGATGGGTGCGCAGGCCGGCGCCGGAGTTCACGAAGATCACATGGCCGCGGGCGGCGCGCAGGGCGGGCAGCAGCAGCCGGGTCAGCTCGGCCGCCGCGACGAGGTTGACCATGAGCTGGTCGATCCAGGCCTCCGCCTCCTGGTCGGCGATCGTGCCGAGGTCGCAGACCCCGGCGCTGTGGATCACCCCGTCCAGGACGCCCGGCAGCTCGGCGACGGCCAGCGCGGCCTCGATCCGGCGCGGCTCGGACAGGTCCAGCGGGATCGTGCGCACGTGCTCGTGGCCCGAGGCCTGGGCCTGGGGCAGGGTCCAGGCCTGCGTCCTGCCGTAGGGCGTCGCCGCGAACTGCTGGGCGATCTTGTAGAGGCGCTCCTGGGAGCGGCCGGAAAGGATCAGGTTGTGCCCGTGTTCGCGCAGCAGCTCCGCGGTGGCGAGGCCGACGCCGCCCGTCGCGCCGGTGATCAGATAGGTCCCCATGGTGTCCCCAGTCAGTTGGGCTTGAGTACTCGTGTCACGCCCGCGATGAGTGCGGTGGCGAGAATCCAGCCGCTTGCGATGATTCCGTACGCCAGCCACTGGGTCCAGCCGACCGGGTTCCAGGTGTCCCGCAGCCCGAACGCGCTGATCGGGATCAGCAGGTCGACCACGTAGGCGAGGGCGTGGAAATCGGGGAGCTCGGCGGGCTCGCGCAGCGGCCGCGGCTGTTCGACGCTGAAGACGATCGTGCCGACCGTGATGAGGACGGCCAGCCAGGCGGCCGCCTGCCAGGGCCGGTAGCCGTAGCCGACGGTGTAGTCGAGCAGGGCGCTCCAGGTCCGCGACGGCCACGGCAGCTTCGCCCGGCGCCGCCGGAACTTCATGAGCTGTGTCTTGCGGGCCAGATGTTCGTGACCCTCGCGCAGGAACCAGGCCGAAAGCTGCTCGTAGGGCTGTGACCGGAACTCCGGGGCCCGGTTCACCCAGTCGATGCGCGACTTGAGATGCCGGTCGTGCTCCAGGACCTCGGCGCGGAGCGTCTCGTAGACGAGCCCGTCGAGGTCGATGCTCGCCGGCCAGGAGGAGTACCGGTCGAGGACGACGCCGACCCGCGAGTAGCGCAGCGAGACCATGCCCTCGATCGGCGCCGAGGGCGAGAGGATCAGCTCGGTGACCTGCATGTGGCTGAGATGCAGGGCGATGTGGCCCGGATTGCTCATCGGGCCGGCCTGGTCGAAGGACAGGGTCCCGTTGACCTGGGCGTTCCTGAGCTTGATCCGGCCCTCGGAGGTGAAGCCCGCGCTGCACTCGACCGCGTCGGCGGCGATGATGTTCTGGGCGTCCAGGGCGAGGCGCCCGGGGTTGACCAGCCGGGCGCCCTGGAGGAACAGCCCGGCGTTGAGCCGCGAACCGACCAGCCGCATCCCGCCGGTGATCACGCTCTCCTGGGCGAACATGCCGCCGTCGACGACCATGCTCCCGCTGTAGAAGGCGAAGGGGCCGCCGGTGTTGGTGATCCGGGTGCGCTTCATCCACAGGCCGCTGAGGAACTGGGCCCGCACGAGGTTGACCTGGCCGTCGATGACCGAACCCGACAGGCTGATCGCCCGCTCCGCCCGCATCCCCGCGCCCTCGAAGCCGGGCATCGAGCACTCCAGCAGCCTGAGCTGCTTCACCTGGGCGTTGCTGAAGTCCGGGGCGGTGTCGAGGATGCAGTTCTTGAGGCGGACGTCGCAGCCGACCGTCCCGCCGCTGACGTTCAGGGCGCCGACGACGGTCGCGTTCTCCAGCCGGAGCTGGGGCACGAAGCCCTTCCTGGGCTCGCAGGCCCCGAGCAGCAGCCGGACGATCACCGAGGCCGAGACGGAGCCACCGCCGAGATCGACGGTGGCTCCGATCGGATAAGCGCGCCATAGCCGCTGTTCGGCGGCCGTCAGGGCCACCTTCTAGAAGAAGCCGCGCTTGCGCCCGGCCTGCTGGAGGAAGCCGTCGAGCTGCTGCTCCCAGTTGGCGGACTCGAAGCCCGCGTTCGGGACGGTGAAGCGGTGGAAGGTGTCGTGGCTGTCGCCGAACATCGTCCGCTTGTCGAGCTCCAGCACCACCTCGGTGGAGTGCGGGTTGCTGACGAAGGTCACCTCGAGCTGCTTGAACGCGTTCGCGTAGTTGTGGCCCGGGTGGAACTCGATCTCCTGGTAGAAGGGCAGGAGCTGGTTGACGCCGTGGATCCGGCCCTTCTCGCAGTCGGCGTTCACGAAGCGGAAGCCGAGGTTGGAGAAGGCGGCCAGGATGCGCTCCTGAGCGGGCAGCGGGTGGACCGCGATCGGGTCGAGGTCGGTGGCGTCGACCGCGCGGGCGACCTCGAGCTCGGTGGCGACGCCGACGGTCGTGCCGCGCAGCGGGGTGCCGTACATGTGGGTGAGCGGGGTCTCCCACGGCACCTGGAGCTGGAACGGGAAGCTGTGACGCGCGCCGGAGGCGAGCTGGAAGGCGCCGGAGAGATGCGCCTTGGCGTACTTCTCGTTCTGGGTGTACTCGCTGTCGCCGGACTCGACCTCGACCCGGGTGACGAGCGCGACGTTGATGCCGATGATGTCGCTGCTGTTGTCACCGCCCTGGAGATGGATGTCTCCGGTCACGACGTCGCCGGGGCGGACGTTCGCGTTGTGCAGGATCGTCTCGATCGAGGGGCCGCCGACGCCGAGCGCACCGAGAAGCTTCTTGAAGACCACGTTCTTTCTCTCCTACTGTCCGTACGGCCGAGGCTTGACCAGTTAACACCGACTAGTTAGTCGCCGGGAGAGATGCATACGTTCCCGGTGTGTTGTACGTCACATTCTGGTCAAACATAGCCAAGCCCTACTGGCGGGTAGCATCTATTTGGTTACTGACCAGTAGTTGCGGGGCGCGAGGCTACCCGCTCGAGCGAGACGGGGTGTCGCCATGGGGCACTACAAGAGCAACCTCCGGGACATCGAGTTCAACCTGTTCGAGGTGTTCAAGCGGCAGGACCTCCTGGGCAAGGGCCCCTACGAGGACCTGGACGAGGACACGATGCGCAGCATCCTCGACGAGGTGAACCGCCTGACCACCGGCCCGGTGGCCGACTCCTTCGAGGACGCCGACCGCAACCCGCCGAAGTTCGACCCGGTCACCGGCGAGGTGAAGATGCCGGAGTCGTTCAAGAAGTCGTTCAAGGCCTGGATGGACGCCGAGTGGTTCCGCGTGGACCTCGACGCCGAGTTCGGCGGCACCGGCGCTCCGCGCTCCCTCACCTGGGCGATCGCCGAGCAGGTCCTGGGCGCCAACCCCGCCATCTACATGTTCTCCTCCGGCCCCGGCTTCGCCCAGATCCTCTGGCACGAGGGCAACGCCGCGCAGAAGCGTTTCGCCGAGCTCGCCCTGGAGCGCCAGTGGGGCGCGACGATGGTGCTGACCGAGCCCGACGCGGGCTCCGACGTCGGCGCCGGCCGCGCCAAGGCCGTCGAGCAGCCGGACGGCTCCTGGCACATCGACGGCGTGAAGCGCTTCATCACCAGCGCCGAGCACGACATGTCCGAGAACATCTTCCACCTGGTCCTGGCGCGTCCCGAGGGCGCGGGCCCCGGCACCAAGGGCCTGTCGCTCTTCCTCGTGCCGAAGTACCACGTCGACCTCGAGACCGGTGAGCTGGGCGAGCGCAACGGCGCCTACGTCACCAACGTCGAGAAGAAGATGGGCATCAAGGCGTCCACGACCTGCGAGCTCACCTTCGGCGAGAAGCACCCGGCCATCGGCTGGCTCGTCGGCGACAAGCACGACGGCATCCGCCAGATGTTCCTGGTCATCGAGTACGCCCGCATGATGGTCGGCACCAAGGCCATCGCGACGCTCTCCACCGGCTACCTGAACGCCCTGGAGTACGCCAAGGAGCGGGTGCAGGGCGCCGACCTCACCCAGATGACCGACAAGGCCGCCCCGCGCGTCACGATCACCCACCACCCGGATGTGCGCCGCTCGCTGCTCACCCAGAAGGCCTACGCCGAGGGCATGCGCGCCCTGGTCCTGCTCACCGCGAGCTACCAGGACAACGTGCAGATGGCCAAGTTCAACGGCGAGCACGACGCCCTGTCGGAGAAGCTGAACGACCTGCTCCTGCCGATCGTCAAGGGCTTCGGCTCCGAGCGCTCCTACGCCCTCCTGGGCGCCGAGTCCCTCCAGACGCTGGGCGGCTCCGGCTTCCTGCAGGAGTACCCGATCGAGCAGTACATCCGGGACTCCAAGATCGACACCCTCTACGAGGGCACCACCGCGATCCAGGGCCTCGACCTGTTCTTCCGCAAGATCATGCGGGACCAGGGCGCGACGCTCAAGGTCCTCGCCGACGAGATCAAGGCCTTCGCGGCCTCCGACGCCGGCAACGGCCGCCTCAAGAACGAGCGTGCGCTGCTGGCCAAGGCGCTCGAGGACACCGAGGGCATCATCAACGCGATGGCCGGTGCCGCGATCGGGTCGCTGGAGAACCCGAAGGAGATCTACAAGATCGGCCTGAACACCACGCGCCTGCTGCTCGCCCTCGGCGACACGATCGTCGCGTGGCTGCTCCAGCGCCAGGCCGAGATCGCGCTGGCCAGGCTCGGCGGCGACATCTCCGAGGCGGACAAGAACTTCTACACCGGCAAGGTCGCGGCGGCCCAGTTCTTCGCCCAGACCGTCCTGCCGCGCATCACCTCCGACCGCGCCATGGCCGAGGTCACCTCGCTGGACGTCATGGACGTTCCCGAGGCCGCGTTCTAGGACCGCACCGCAGGAGCCCCTTCCCCGGCCCCCGCTCCCCTTCCGGGGGGCGGGGGCTTTTTGGGCCTGTTCGAAAGCCGATCTTGGACGTTGATTGGAGTCATGCGAACCGTCGTCCTGCTGCGCGACCGTGCCCTGCGGCACGAGGAGGCGGGCCGCATGGACAAGGCGATCCGGGTGTACCGGCGGCTCAGCGCCCACGCCGCGCGGAGCCTGCCCGCGGGGGATCCGCTCCTGCTGGACTGCCGCGACCGGCTCGGCCGCGGCTATCTGCGCGCCGGACGCCTCGCCGAGGCCGCCCGTGTCTTCGAGCGGACGATCTCCGAGACGCCCGCCGATCCCGCCGCCCGGCTCGGCCTCGCGGCCGTCAGGGCCGCCCAGGGCCGCGGAGAGGAGGCGGCCGACCTCGCGGAGGAGGCCTTCGCGGAGCTGGAGACACCGGGGCTCGGCGCGATGCTCGTCCGGGTCGAGGCGCACCGGGCGGCCGGAGATCTGGACCGGGCCCTGAACCTCGCCGAGCTGGCCCTGTCCGAGCAGCGGGCGCGGGCGGGCGAGACCGATTCCGGCACCTGGACGGCCCGCGCCGCGCTGGCCCGCGTCCGGCTGGCCCGCAAGGAGGCGGGACGGGCGGCGAGGGAGCTCGCGCCCGTCTGGTCGTCCTGGCAGCGCGACCGCAGGCTGCGCACCCATCCCGACGCCCTGAGCTGCGGCAACGATCTGGCCGAGATCTATCTGGCCCTGGGCAGGGACGCCGACGCCGACGCCCTGCTGCGGCGCGTCCTGTCCCTGGCCGGACGCCGCTACAGCGTGGGCCATCCCGAAATCGTCCGGGCCAGGGAGAGCCTGTCCCGTATCTCACCTCAATGAGAGTGATCAAGGCCTGGTGCGGGGACCACACCGGCGCTTTACTGGGGGTGACGCATCCATGGCCGGCTGAGGAGTGAACGCTTTGGGCTTCGGGATCAGCATCTTCACCATCACCCTGGGGGCGATCCTCAAGTTCGCCATCCATGCGGACACCGATCCCGTGGACATCAACCTGATCGGCGTCATCCTCATGATCGTCGGAGGCGCCTCGTTCGTCCTCCAGATGGTCTTCGCCAAGCAGCTCAACGAGGGCGCCCCGCGCTCCAACGGCAATGGTCAGGGCTTCCCCGGCCGCATCAACCGCGACGACGACTAACGGTCTTCGCGCCGGGTAGATCTTCCTTCACCTGCGTGGCGCTCATCGAGTGATTTGTGCCACTATGGGCGCAATTAGACCCTCTGGCATCCGTCGTGACCCGACGGGGTAGGGGTGTCTCATCCGCAGACCGCGGTTTCACGGTGACCCCGTGAGTGCGGCCAGAGGAAGGAGACGGTGTGACCATTGACGTTCACTCCGTGCAGGACGCAGAACTGGTCCAGCTGCTGACCCCCGAAGGGGAACGGCTGGAACACCCGGACTATCCGCTGAGCCTGTCCGACCAGCAGATCCGCGAGCTCTACCGCGATCTCGTGGTCGTCAGGGCGCTGGACCGCGAGGCGGTCGCGCTCACCCGCCAGGGCGAACTGGGGCTCTGGCCCTCCCTGCTGGGCCAGGAGGCCGCGCAGGTCGGCTCGGGCCGCGCCATGGGCGCCCACGACATGGTCTTCCCGACCTACCGGGAGCACGGCGTCGCCTTCTGCCGCGGCCTGCCGTTCCTGGAGATCCTGAAGATGTTCCGGGGCGTGAACCACGGGTCCTGGGACCCGAAGGAGTTCGGCTTCCACCTGTACACGATCGTGATCGGGTCGCAGGCGCTGCACGCCACCGGCTACGCGATGGGCATCCAGCGCGACGGCTTCCAGGAGAACGGCATCGGCGACGCCGCGATCGCCTACTTCGGCGACGGCGCCACCTCGCAGGGCGACGTCAACGAGGCGTTCGTCTGGGCCGCGGTCTACAACGCGCCGGTCGTCTTCTTCTGCCAGAACAACCAGTGGGCGATCTCCGAGCCGCTGGAGCGGCAGACGAAGATCCCGCTGTACCGGCGGGCCCAGGGCTTCGGCTTCCCGGGCATCCGGGTCGACGGCAACGACGTCCTGGCGACCCTGGCCGTCACCCGGCGGGCGCTCGACCTCGCCCGCACCGGCCAGGGCCCGACGCTCATCGAGGCCTTCACCTACCGGATGGGCGCCCACACCACCACGGACGACCCGACCCGCTACCGGCACTCCGACGAGCTGGAGGCCTGGAAGCTCAAGGACCCGATCGCCCGCGTGAAGGCCTACCTGTCCCGCTCCGGGCTGGCCGTCGCCGACTTCTTCGACGAGGTCGACGCCGAGGCCAAGGCCGCCTCCCGGACCCTCCGCGAGGCCTGCCTGGCGCTGCCCGACCCCGCGGTCTCCGCGATGTTCGAGCACGTCTACCGCGCCCCGCACCAGCAGCTCGACGAGGAGCAGGCCGCCTACGAGGCCTACCTCGCCGGCTTCGAGACCACGGCAGGTTCCGGTGACTGAACTCCTCTCCGACGACGTCCAGGGGCAGAGCGCGCAGACCCTGACGCTCGCCAAGGCGCTCAACGCGGGCATGCGCCGCGCCCTCGCCGACGACCCGCAGGTCGTCATCATGGGCGAGGACGTCGGCAAGCTCGGCGGCGTCTTCCGCGTCACCGACGGCCTCCAGAAGGAGTTCGGCGAGGACCGGGTGATCGACACCCCGCTCGCCGAGTCCGCGATCATCGGCACCGCGATCGGCATGGCCCTGCGCGGCTACCGCCCGATCTGCGAGATCCAGTTCGACGGCTTCGTCTTCCCGGCCGCCGACCAGATCATCACCCAGCTCGCCAAGATGCCCGCGCGCTCGCAGGGCGGCATCGAGATGCCCGTCGTGATCCGCATCCCGTGCGGCGGCGGCATCGGCGCGGTCGAGCACCACAGCGAGTCGCCCGAGGCCTACTTCACCCACACCGCTGGGCTGCGGGTCGTGGCCTGCTCCAACCCGGTGGACGCCTACTGGATGATCCAGCAGGCCGTGGAGTGCCCCGATCCGGTGATCTTCTTCGAGCCGAAGCGCCGCTACTGGGACAAGGCCGCGATCGACCTGTCCGGTTCGGCCCCGGTGCCGTTCGACAAGGCCGTCGTGGTCCGTCCCGGCACCGACGCGACCCTCCTGGCCTACGGCCCGATGGTCAAGACCTGCCTGGAGGCGGCCGAGGCCGACGAGAGCCACTCCCTCGAGGTCATCGACCTGCGCACCCTCTCGCCCCTCGACACCGAGACGATCTTCGAGTCGGTGAACAGGACCGGCCGCTGCGTGATCGTCCACGAGGCGCCGGTCTTCGGCGGGCTCGGCGGGGAGATCGCGGCCCGGGTCACCGAGGCGTGCTTCTACCGGCTGGAGGCCCCGGTGCTGCGCGTCGGCGGGTTCGCCACGCCCTACCCGCCGTCCCGGCTGGAAGACCACTACCTGCCCGACCTGGACCGGGTCCTCGACGCGGTGGATCGGACGTTCGCATGGTGAAGCACTTCAGGCTCCCCGACGTCGGCGAGGGCCTGACCGAGGCCGACATCGTCAAGTGGCACGTCGCGGTCGGTGACACGGTCGAGATCAACCAGACCATCGTCGAGATCGAGACGGCCAAGGCGATCGTCGAGCTGCCCTGCCCGTTCGAGGGCGTCGTCACCGAGATCCTGGTGGCCGAGGGCGACACCGTCGACGTCGGCACCCCGATCATCGGCGTCGCCGAGGAGGGCGCGGAGCCCGTCGCGGAGTATCCCGCCCCCGGCGCCCCGGTCGAGGAGCTGGCCCCCTCTCCCGCCGCCGACCCCGGCACCCACATCGCCCCCACGACCGGCCCCGACGTTCCCGAGGAGCCCGGCGGCGGCGCCGCGAAGCGGACTCCGGTGCTGGTCGGCTACGGGGTCAAGCCGGGCGCTACCAAGCGGCGTGCCCGCAAGGACTCCACCCGCCCGGTGACCGCCGTGCCCGCCTCGACCCGTCCCGCGGTCTCCGGCGGGCAGGCTCCGGTCAAGCAGGCTCCGGTCAGGCAGGCCCCCGAGCGGCGGGGCGCGCAGGCGCTGGCCAAGCCGCCGGTCCGCAAGCTGGCCAGGGACCTGGGCGTCGATCTGGCCGCCGTCACGGGCACGGGCCCGGCGGGGTCGATCACCCGGGAGGACGTCCGCGCCTTCGCGGTGCCGGTCGTTCCCGGCTCCCCCGCGGCGACGGCGCCGGGGGTTCCGGTGACGGTGGCGGTGACGGTGGCGGCGCCGGGCGAACGCGAGACGCGGATCCCGGTGAAGGGGGTCCGCAAGGCGACGGCCGGAGCCATGGTCGCCTCGGCCTTCTCCGCGCCGCACGTCACGGAGTTCCTCCAGGTCGACGTGACGGCCACGATGAAGGCCGTCGAGCGGCTGCGCGCGTATCCCGAGTTCGAGGGCCTCAAGGTCAGCCCGCTCGTGCTCGTGGCCAGGGCGCTCCTGCTCGCGGTGCGGCGTCATCCGATGATCAACGCCTCCTGGGCGGACCAGGAGATCGTCCAGAAGAACTACGTCAACCTCGGCATCGCCGTGGCGGCCCCGCGCGGCCTGATCGTCCCCAACATCAAGGACGCCCAGGACCTGACGCTCCCGGGCCTGGCGGAGGGCATCGCGACCCTGGCGAGGACCGCCCGCGAGGGGAGGTCGACCCCGCAGGACCTGTCCCAGGGCACGATCACGATCACCAACGTCGGCGTGTTCGGGATCGACGCGGGCACCCCGATCCTCACCCCCGGCGAGGTCGCCATCCTGGCGTTCGGCCAGATCCGTGACCTGCCCTGGGTCCACAAGGGCAAGGTCAGGCCGAGGAAGGTCACCACCCTGTCGCTCTCCTTCGACCACCGTGTCGTCGACGGGGAGCTCGGCTCGGCCGTCCTCCGCGACGTCGGCGCGATGCTCCAGGACCCGCTGCGCATGCTCTGACCGTCACCGGGCCGCGGGGGATCCTCCCGCGCGGCCCGGGGCCCTCACTCGCGCGAGAGGGCCCGCGTGGCGCCCGCGGCGACGGTGAGGCCGAGCAGGAGGCCGCCGGCGACGAGGATGTTGGCGACGACCTGGTAGACGCCGTCGGGGGAGAACTCGATCTCCTGGCCCAGGGAGCCGATCGGCAGGAGCAGGTCGAGGGTGTAGAAGAAGGCGTTGAAGTGCGGCTTGTGGCCGTCGTCGAGGATCTCCGGCGGGTGCAGGGCGAAGACGACGGTGCCGACGGCCTGGAGGAAGATCAGCCAGGCGGCGGCGCGGAACGGCCGGTAGCCGTAGCCGACCAGGCCGTCCTGGAGGTAGCCGACCCCCTTGCGGAGCAGGGTCTGGGTGGAGCGCCGGTCGCGCTGCTTGGCCAGCAGGATGCTGCGGCCGTCGGCGTCCATGCCGATGGTGCGGTACGTGGCGGCGAGCCGCTCGTAGGGCTGGGGGATGTAGCCGTCCTTGTCGCGGCGGACCCAGGCCAGGCGCTCCTTAGCGGTGAGCGGCGGCTCCAGCGACTCGTAGGCCAGGCCGTCGAGCTGGAAGGTCTTCGCCCAGGTCGCCGGGTCGTCGCGGAGTAGGTTGATCTTGGCGTAGGAGAAGTCGACGAGGCCGTCGACGGGGGTCTCCGGCCGGAGCAGGAGTTCCTCCGCGGTGATCCGCTGGATGCTCAGGGCCGTCCCGGACGGGTTGACGAGCCGGGCGCCCTTGAAGCTCAGCTGGCCGCCGATCCTGGCGCCGTTGAAGCGTGCCTCGCCGGTGCAGGTGAAACCCTCGGAGCAGTAGACGTCGGTGTCGACCGTCAGGTCGTCGGCGTTCAGGGCCAGGCCGCCGTGGGTGAGCTTGGCCCCGACGAACGACAGGTAGCCGCCGATCTGGCCGCCGCGCAGCCGGACCTCTCCGTCGGCGGTGAAGCCCCCGTCGCAGAACACGTTCGAGGCCACGTTGAGCCGTGAGGCGTACAGGGCGGGGCCGCCGGGGTTGCGGAGCCGGGCGTTGCGGAAGATCAGCTGTCCGCCGATCTGGGCGCCCGGCAGGCGCACCTCTCCGTCGGTGGTGAAGCCGTCGTTGCAGTAGACGTTGGCGTCGACCTGGAGGCGGTCGCCGAGCAGGGCGTCGGCGCCGGGGTTGGAGAGCTGGACCTGGCTGAGGTTGAGGATGCCGCTGATGTGCGCGCCGTCGAGGACGAGACCGCCGCTGATCACCGAGCCCTCCAGCCAGAGATGGCCCTCGATCCGCGCGCCCGAGGCGACCAGCCCGGGCAGCCGGCAGCGGATGAGCTGGACCGAGGTGAGCTGCGCCCAGTACAGGTGAGGGGGCTCCTCGAAGACGCACTCCGTCAGCGCCAGCGGCACCGACACCTGGGCGTGCCCGAGGTTGAGGGAGTCGGTGATGTGGGCGCCGGTCAGCCGGACCGCGGCGACCTGTCCCGGCTCCGGCTCGCGGGCGCCGGCCAGCAGCGCGACCAGCACCTCCGCCCTGACCCTGCGGTTCGGGCCCCACGCGGTGTCCTGGGTGGTCTGGTCGTGGCCGTTGCCGGCGAGATCGACGAGTTCGCCGGAGGGGAAGGCGTCCCAGACGCGACGTTCTGCGGGGGTGAGGTCGGCGACGTTCAAGGGGCTCGGCTCCTGGGGGGTTGACCTGCGAAGCAACGCCGGTGCCGTACGCTTCGGTGCGTAAAAGACTAAATCAGTGATCAAGCCCGGGGGTAAGTCCCCTGGATCGAGGGGGAACCCGAAGTGGCGCGTGTGGTCGTCGACGTCATGCTGAAGCCGGAGATCCTGGACCCGCAGGGGCAGGCGATCGTCCGCAAGCTTCCGCAGCTCGGCTTCGAGGGTGTGACCGCGGTCCGCCAGGGCAAGCGGTTCGAGATCGAGGTGGACGGTCCCGCGGACGAGGCCGCCCTCGAGAAAGCACGCAAGATCGCCGAAACTCTTCTCGCCAACACGGTGATCGAGTCATTCGAGGTACACGCCGAATAAACAGGGCGGGAACGCCCTGTGAATTGGCCCGTTCCAAGCGATGGGGAATCCAAAGAGTAGGCGAGCTCACGATTACGCCAGAGGCCGCGGGGAAGTGTTAACTTCGTCCGAGTTTTACGATCGGCGGCCGGATCCACGCAGGATCCGGAGCCATGAGGTGGCCTGGTGGACATGAAGTTCTCGCTGACGTTGCCCCGTGAGGCCCTGAGCGTCCCGGTCATCCGCCGGGTCCTCGGAGACGCTTTGCGCGGACTCGGCGTTTCCGAGGATTGCATTGGTGACATTCTCGTCGCGGCCTCCGAGGCGTGCACGAATGTCGTCCGGCATTCGACGACCACCGAATACGAGGTCGTCGGCCGCATTGACGACGAGACCTGCTCGTTGAAAGTCACCGACCACGGCACCGGTTTCCGGCGGCCGCGTCCGATGGAGGACCTCGCCGAGTCCGGCCGCGGGATGGGCATCATGCGCGCCCTCGTCGACGACCTGACCCTGACCGCGACCCCCCACGGGGTGAGCGTCGAGCTGTGCAAACGGCTGACCTGGCACGACGAGGCGCTCATGCGCCGCCTCGAATCCGAACTGGTACACAGCGCCCGGTAAGTTAGACGCGAGACGGTGTGTTCCTAAGAGCGGACCGCCGAGGATCGCTAATGGAGCGCCGATGGCCCGGGTGGGCGTCATCACTTTTCCTGGTTCCCTTGACGATCGCGACGCCGCCCGTGCGGTGAAGCTCGCCGGCGCGGAGCCGGTGGCCCTGTGGCACGCGGACACCGACCTGCGGGGGGTCGACGCCGTGGTTCTTCCCGGCGGATTCTCCTACGGCGACTACCTGCGTGCCGGCGCGATCGCCCGCTTCGCCCCGCTGATGGGCGAGCTGATCCCGGCCGCGGAGGCCGGACTCCCGGTGCTGGGCATCTGCAACGGCTTCCAGGTGCTGGCCGAGTCGCACCTGCTGCCCGGCGCGCTGATGCCGAACGCGGCCGGTCACTTCGTCTGCCGCGACCAGCGGCTGCGCATCGAGAACGCCACGACCCTGTGGACCTCGGACTACGAGGCGGGCCAGGAGATCGTCATCCCGCTGAAGAACGCGGACGGCCGGTTCACCGCGTCCGAGGAGACCCTCGCCGAGCTCGAGTCGTCCGGGCGGATCATCGCCCGCTACATGGACGTCAACCCGAACGGGTCCATGAACGACATCGCGGGGATCACCAACGAGGCCGGGAACGTCGTCGGCCTCATGCCTCACCCCGAGCACGCCGTCGAGTCCCTCACGGGCCCGACCACGGACGGGCTGGGCTTCTTCACCTCGATCATCAAGGGTCTTGTGAGCGCATGAGCACCGACAACGTAGAACTCGCGAAGCAGACGCCCGACCATCCCCAGCCCTACAAGGAACTGGGGATGAACGACGAGGAGTACGGCCGCGTCCGCGACATCCTCCGCCGCCGTCCCACGGCCTCCGAGCTGGCCATCTACTCGGTCATGTGGTCGGAGCACTGCTCCTACAAGTCGTCCAAGGTGCATCTGCGCCAGTTCGGCGACAAGGCGCCCCAGACCGAGGCGCTGCTGGTCGGCATGGGCGAGAACGCCGGTGTGGTCGACGTCGGGCAGGGCTGGGCGGTGACCTTCAAGGTCGAGTCGCACAACCACCCGTCCTACGTGGAGCCCTACCAGGGCGCCGCGACCGGTGTCGGCGGGATCGTCCGCGACATCATCTCGATGGGCGCGCGGCCGGTGGCCGTCATGGACTCCCTGCGCTTCGGCCCGGCCGACGCCCCCGACACCAAGCGGGTGCTGCCCGGCGTGGTCGCGGGCGTGGGCGGCTACGGCAACTCCCTCGGCCTGCCGAACATCGGCGGCGAGACGGTCTTCGACCCCTGCTACCTCGACAATCCGCTGGTGAACGCGCTGTGCATCGGCGTGATGAAGCACGAGGACATCCATCTGGCGACCGCGTCCGGCGCGGGCAACCAGGTGATCCTCTACGGCTCCTACACCGGCCCCGACGGCATCGGCGGCGCCTCGGTGCTCGCCTCGGCCACCTTCGACGAGGAGTCGCAGGCCAAGCGGCCCGCCGTCCAGGTCGGCGACCCGTTCACCGAGAAGCTGCTGATCGAGTGCTCGCTGGAGCTCTTCCACAGCGATCTCGTCGTCGGCATCCAGGACCTCGGCGCCGCCGGGGTCTCCTGCGCGACGACCGAGCTGGCGGCCTCCGGCACCGGCGGCATGGACGTCAAGCTGGACCTCGTCCCGCTCCGCGACCCGACGATGAGCCCTGAGGAGATCCTCATGAGCGAGTCGCAGGAGCGGATGATGGCGGTCGTGACGCCCGAGAACGTCGAGGCGTTCCTGGCCGTCTGCGCCAAGTGGGAGGTGCCCGCCACCGTCATCGGCGAGGTCACCGACTCCGGCCGCCTGGTCATGACCTGGCACGGGGAGGTCATCGTCGACCTGCCGCCGCGGACCGCCGCCCACGACGGCCCGGTCTACCAGCGTCCCATCGCGATCCCCGAGGACCAGGCCTCGCTCCAGGCCGACGCCCCCACCCGGCTCGCCCGCCCGTCCAACCGCGACGAGCTCCGCAAGACGGTCCTGTGGATGATCGGCTCGCCGAACCTGGCGTCCAAGGAGTGGGTGACCTCCCGGTACGACCGTTACGTCCTGGGCAACACCGTGCTCGCCCAGCCCGAGAACGCGGGCCTCATCCGCCTCGACGACGAGACCGGCCTCGGCGTCGCGCTCTCCCTCGACGGCAACGGCCGCTACACCAGGCTCGACCCGTACGCGGGCGCCCAGCTCGGCCTGTCGGAGGCCTACCGGAACGTCGCGGCGACCGGTGCGCAGCCGCTGGCCGTCACGAACTGCCTGAACTTCGGCTCGCCGGAGGACCCGGGCGTCATGTGGCAGTTCGCCGAGGCCACCCGCGGCCTCGCTGACGCCTGCCTGGCGCTGGGCATCCCGGTCACCGGCGGCAACGTCAGCTTCTACAACCAGACCGGCACGACCCCGATCAACCCGACCCCGGTGATCGGCGTCCTGGGAGTCCACCAGGACGTCCGCCGCCGCAACGCGATGGCCTTCGCCGCCGAGGGGCACAAGGTCGTCCTGCTGGGGGCGACCCACGAGGAGTTCGGCGGCTCGGAGTGGGCGCACGTCATGTACGGCCACCTGGGCGGCCTTCCGCCGCGCGTCGATCTCCAGGCCGAGGCCGCCCTCGGCTCGGTCCTGATCACCGCGGCGCACGAGACGCTCCTGTCGGGCGCGCACGACCTCTCCGACGGCGGGCTCAACCAGGCCCTCGTCGAGGCGTCGCTGCGCGGCGGCCTGGGCGTGCGGGTCGCGCTGGGCGAGGACCCGTTCACGTACCTGTTCTCCGAGTCGGTCGCCCGCGCGGTCGTGGCCGTCCGGCCCGAGGCCGAAGCGCGCTTCGTGGACATCTGCGAGCAGGCCGGAGTGCCCTACACCACGATCGGCATGACGGGCGGCGACTCCTACGCGGTCGACGGCCAGTTCAGCATCCCGCTGCACGAGCTCCGCGAGGCGCACACCGCGACCCTCCCGGGGATCGTCGGCTGATCTTCGCTCGTAGCAAAAGGGCCCACGGCGACGTGGGCCCTTTCCGTTTGGACGTTGTCCATCTGATCCGTCACGATGAAGCATGAGTGTCCCCGAAACGATTGACCTGGGTGATTTCACCCTTCGCCGCTGGACCGCCGATCGCGCGGAGGCCCTCCACGAGGCCGTCAGGGACTCCTTCCCGTCACTGCACCCGTGGATGCCCTGGGCGGCGGCGCCCGCGACGATCGCGGACCAGGTGGAGTACCTGACGGCCGTGGAGAAGTCCTGGGAGGCCGGTGAGGCCCACAACTACGCGATCCTCGACGGCGAACGGGTGATCGGCTCGATCGGGCTGATGAACCGGGTGGGCCCGGGGGCCACGGAGATCGGCTACTGGCTCCGCACCGGCGCCACCGGCCGCGGGGTCGTCACCAGGGCCGTGACGGCCCTCATCGCGGTCGCCCGCGCCGACCTGGCCGTCGCCCGGGTCGAGATCCACTGCGACGAGCTGAACCTCCGCAGCGCGGCCGTCCCGCAGCGCCTGGGCTTCACCCTCGCCCGCACCGACACCGTCACCCCCGAGGCTCCCTCCGAGACCGGCCGCCTCCAGATCTGGACCCTGGAGTCCTAGCAGGTCTCAGGACAGGTAGTGGACGGCCGGTTCGGGATGCATCAGGAAGCCGTGGTGGGAGATGTTCCAGGCGTAGGCGCCGGCCATCTGGAAGACGACGAGGTCGCCGGCGGCGAGGGCCTCGACGGGGCGGTTCCGGGCGAAGACGTCCTTGGGGGTGCAGAGCTGGCCGACGAGGGTCACGGAGGTGCGGGCGAGGGAGGGCACCCCCGCCGCGTGCCGGGGAATCACCTCGAACGGCTGGTCGTGGCCCTTGGCGACCGGCGTGCGGAGGTGGTGGGTGCCGCCGCGCAGGATCGCGTGGTCCTCGCCGTGGGCGCGCTTCACGTCGAGGACGTCCGTCACGTACCAGCCGTAGTGGACGCTGAGGGCCCGGCCGGGCTCGATCCGCAGGGTCTCGCCGGGCCCGGCCAGGGCCGCGATCGCGGCGCCGTACCCGGGCCAGTCGAAGCGGGCGGCCGGGTCGCCGTAGTCGACGCCCATCCCGCCGCCGAGGTTGTACTCGGGGCGGGCGACCCCGGCGGCGGCCAGCCACGGCCGCGCCCAGGCGAGGATCTCCCGCTGCTGCCGCACGATCGCCTCGGCCCGGAGCCCCGACGCGAGATGGGCGTGGATCCCGCGCAGCCGCAGGTGGGGTGCTCCGGCGAGGACGCCGAGGCAGTCGCCGATCAGCTCCGGGTCCATCCCGAACGGCCCGGCCATCGCCAGCGCGGCGCCCCGGCGCTCGGCGGCGAGGTTGACGCGCAGGAGGAGGTCGGCCTCGCGTCCCTCCCCGGCCGCGAGACCGGCCAGCCGCCGCAGCTCGTACGGGCTCTCGACATGGATCCGCTCGACCCCCAGGGCCAGGGCGGCACGCAGCTCCCCGTCGGTCTTGCCGGGTCCGCCGAACGCGATCCGCGCGTCCGGCAGGACCCCGCGGACGTGTGCGAGCTCCCCGCCGGAGGCCACCTCGATCCCGTGGACATGGGGCGCGACGGCCCGCAGGATCCCGGCGTCGGGATTGGCCTTGGCGGCGTAGAAGAGCTCGGGCCCGCCCGGCGCGGCGAGCGCCCGGCGGACCCCGGCGACGTGTTCACCGAGCGCCGCCAGGTCGTACACGTAGGCGGGCAGCCCCTCCGGGGGGAGCCCGCCTACGAGCTCCCGGACCGACGGCGTGGTCATGCCCGCCGCCCGGTCAGGGAGTGGCCCAGACGAGGGTGTCCCAGGCGACGAACTCGTGCGGGGTGCCCGGACGCTGCTTCTTGATCAGCTTGCGCGTGTAGGGCAGGTTGACCTGCTTGTGGTAGGCCGTGTAGCCGATCTCGAGGCCGCCGGGCAGCATCTTGTCGGCGAGCTTGCCGCCGCAGAGCGTCGCGGGCGGGGCCTGGAGGGAGTACTTGGCGTGGAACTCCATCGACGCGGTCAGGCGCCGCTTGAGCTCGGGGAACAGGTTGACGCCCTGGATGTGGGCGGTCGTCGCCGTCTCGATGGTGGCGTCGATGCCGTAGGTCGGGTGCTTCATGTCGCGGCACGTCTCCTGGGTCTGGCCCTCGAAGTAGTGCGCGGCGACGGACGGCGGGCACTCGCCGGGCCCGCCCTTGCCGGGGGCCGTCACCAGGTCCTCGGGGGCGACCTCGGGGCACTGGTACCAGTACCGGTTGACGCCCCAGACGCCGTCGACCGGCTCGCGCGGGGTGTCGCCGTCGCTGTTCAGGTAGAAGTAGGCCGGGACGCGGTCGCGCAGCAGCTTGATGGCCTTGTCGAACGTCTTGTGATCGTCGAGGTAGACGGCCATCTCGATGGTGGCGTCGGCCGAGGCGAGGTCCCAGTTGCCGTTCATGCCCTTCTGCGTGCCGTTGACGACCAGCGGCAGGTAGGCCTTGCGGAGCATGGTGCCGAAGCGGCCCGCCTGCTTCCACTTCTTGCCCTTGGGCATCGAGTAGCGGACGATCTCGGCGGCCTTCGCGAAGTTGATCCCGGCCCACGCCGCCTCGAGCGGGGCGTCGGCCTTGAGGTCGTTGCCCGGGTCGCCGGTGTGCTTCTTGACCGTGCGCGAGTAGGCGTCCATGATCCGGCCGGCGGCGTACAGGTACTTCTTGTTCTTGCTGATGTACCAGACGAGGGCGTCGGCGTAGGCGGCGAGCGAGTCCGCGCGCTCGTTGGCGCAGCCCGCGTTCGGCATGGGCTTGGTGCCGGGGTAGCAGACGACGTTGGCGTACGGGTGCGGCTTGCGGGCCGGGTCGGCCAGCTTGTCCTTGCGCAGCGCCGCGTAGGCCGACTTGTACGGCTCCTTCTTGATGTTCTTGCGGACCTTGTCGAGCTGGGCCCGGCTGACGAGCACGCCGGGATGCTTGAAGTGACCGGTCGCCTTGGCGGCGATGTGCTTGGCGTGACCGGCCCGCGGAACGACCACGACGGCCGTCACGGCGAGGAGGACGAGCAGCACGCCGCCGATCCCGGTACTGAGTGCGGATCGCTTGTTCAAGGGGAGTCCCTGGGTCACTGGGGGTCTGGGGTCACTGGGGTCTGGGGTCCGGTGAGAACTAGAACACCGAGATGTGCACGTGGTCGTAGTGGTTCTGGGTGATGCTGCCGCGGTCGCTCATCACCTTGTTGCTGCCGCTCTGGGCGTCGTAGTACCGCTGGCGCCAGATGACGTACTTGATCCCGTACTTGCTCGCGTTCGCGAGCGCCCACTTGAGGACGTCGTTGCCGTGCGCGATGTGGTCGGCGGTCGGCATCCGTCCGCCGGTCGACTCCATGAAGTCGCAGGCGCGGCCGCTGCCGTGGTCCTGGGGGTCGCCGGGACGCAGGCAGCCGATCATCAGGAACGGGCCCTTGGCGGCGATCAGGGCGTCGCGCATGGAGACCAGCCGCGGCGTCAGGCTGGAGTTGCCGATGATCGGGGACGGCTGGAACTTCTCGATCAGCTTCTTGATCTCGGCCTTGCGGGACTTCATGTCGTTGACGGCGCGCTGGAGCTTGTTGAGCTTGTAGGTGGCGTCCTTGGCGGCCTTGACCTGGAGGTTCACGACGGCCTGGATCTGCCCGACCCGGGCGGACTCGTTGTTCTGCATCCACTGGGCGAGGCCCGCGTTCTGCAGCGCCACGGCCGGGTCGCCGGTCTGCAGGACCGACATCGACGGGTCGAGCCCCTGGTTCATGTACCGGCCGGCGGCCAGCCTGCTGACGACGCTCTGGGACTTGCCGAGCTCCTCCTTCAGGTCGTCCTTGCGCTGGACGGCCTTCTGGGCGGAGTCCTTGAGGTCCTCGAGGTCGGCGAGGTCGCCGCCGAGCTCCTTGTCGAGGGCCGCGAGCTCCTTGGTGAGCGCGGCCAGCTTGGCCTTGTCGGTCGGCTTGCTGACGACGGCGCTCGACGACGGCGCGGCCAGGAGCACGGCACTGGCGGCGGCCGCGATGGCCAGCGGCACCCTGCGCTTCATCATGCTCCTTTCATCCGAACCCGGGGGACAATCTAGCCCCAATGGTCACGCCTCGGTCACAGACGCCCGGAATAGAGCAGACGATTGTGAGATCCGCGGGGAAGCTTCTTCAGCTTCTTCGTGGTCGCCTGCTTGTGGAGCCACTGGGACAGTTTGCCGGAAGTCGTCGGCCCATGGGTCGACTTGTAGAGGGCCGCCACGCCCGCCACGAACGGCGAGGCCATCGAGGTACCGCTGTAGACGCCGACCGACGCGTGGGGAAGGTCGGACGTGATGTTCTTGCCGGGGGCGTAGAGATCGACGCAGCGACCGTGGTTGGAGAAGCCCGCGACCCTGTCGGAGGACGTGCTCGCGCCGACCGTCTCGACCGCGGAGGCGCCGGCCGGGGAGGTCTTGCAGGCGTCGCGGTGGTCGTTGCCCGCCGCGACCACGACGAAGACCCCGGAGTTCGACAGGCGTGTCACCGCCCTGTTGAGTGCCTTGGACTTCGGGCCGCCGAGCGACAGGTTGACCACCGCGTTGGCCTTGTGGTGCTTGCGCACCCAGGTGAGAGCGGCGATGACCTTGGAGTAGGCGCCGCCGCCCTTCTTGTCGAGGACCCGGACGGCGTGCAGCTTCACGCCCTTGGCGACGCCGTACCTGGTGCCGCCGACGATGCCCGCGACATGGGTGCCGTGGCCGTTGGGGTCGCCCTTGCGGCCGTCTCTGACGGAGTCGTAGACGAGGTCGGCGCGGCCGCGCAGGTCGGGATGGGCGAGGTCGATCCCGGTGTCGATCACGTAGACGTTGGCCCTGGCGCCGGTGTTCCGGTAGGTGTAGCCGTGGGAGCGCCCGCCCTTGCGCTGGTCGATCCGGTCGAGGCCCCACGGCGGCCTGCTCTGCGACACGGTGATCTTCGCGATCTGGTCCTGCTCGATCGCCGTGACCGACGGGTCGCGCCTGAGCCTGCTCACCTGGCTCGGGGAGAGCCGGGCGGCGAAGGCGCCGTCGAGGTCCTGGAGGGCCGCGTAGGCGCGGGCCTTGGCGCGTGAGGCCGCGTCGGTCCTCATCGTCACGATGTACTGCCCCTCGATCCCTCCACCCTCCGCGTAGGCGATCGGCGCGAGGACCACCTGGACCGGGACGACCAAGGCCGCCGTCACGGCGGCGGCGGTCAGGGCGGCCAGGAGGGGACGGCGGGGCAAGACGGGCTCCTCGGGGGACGGCGAAGGGGGCCACCCGAGGATATGTAACGATTTAACCGTAATTGACGTTTATGTTGGCTCTAACGGCTGAGGGTCGCCTCGTAGTGCCGTGTTCCGTTGACCCACGCGTAGGTCAGGCTGCCGCCCTTGTCGGTGACCGTCACCTTGCCGGGGGTGCAGCGGCCCGAGGTGATCTTGAGGGCCATCTCGACGGACTTGCCCGCGCCGCCCGTCTTGGTGAGCTCGGCGGTGCAGGGGCCCGCACTGATCTTGGCTGTGGCCTTTCCGGCGTCGGCGAAGGTGACCTCGACCCGGAACTTCGCGCCGTCCTGGTTGACGGCGGTCCCGCTCCAGGTGCCGCTGAAGACGTCCGCGGCGGGCGCGGCCGAAGGGGTCTTCGCCTCCGGCTTCTCGCCGCCGCCGAGGCCGCCGAGCATCGTGATCACGAGGATCCCGCCCAGCACTCCCACGGTCAGGGCCGCGAGACCCTTGATCACTCGCTTGTCGCGCAGCTTCGAGCGGAGGGCGTCCTGGAAGCCCGCCGTCCGTCCCGCGGGGGCGGCCGGGCGCGGCTCCTCCGGGGGGCGCTCCCAGACGGCCGTCCGGTTCTCGAATCCGGGCGCGGGCGACGGCGCGGGCGGCAGGTAGGGCCCCGAGAACGGGTCGATCCCGCCCGAAGAGGCGCTCGGGCCGTCGCCCGCGGTCTCCGTCGGAGGGCGGTAGGGGTCGGCGAACGCGTCCGCCGCCACCTCGGACGGCGCCCGGTGGGCCTCGGCCGGAAGCGGCGCGGCGAACAGGTCCGCGTCCGGACCCGGCGGCGCCGCGAACGGCTCGGGGCTCACGAACGGCTCGGGGCTCACGAACGGCTCCGGGCTCACGAACGGTTCGGGGCTCACGGGAGGGGCGGCGAACGGGGCCGGGAGGGGCGGGGCGCCGAAGGGCTCGGGGGCGGCGGGGGCGGAGTGGTCCGGGTTGGCCAGGGGCGGCGCGCCGAACGGCTCGTGCGCCGCGGGGGCGCCGCCGAAGGGATCGGCTCCGGTGAGGGCGCCGAACGGGTCGGGGCTCGGGGCCGTGCTCAGGACCGGAGGGGCGTCGAGGCTGGTGGCGAGCGGGTCGCCGATGAGGGGGGCGAAGGAGCCGGAGGTGCTGCGCGGCTCGGTGCCCAGCAGGGTGTGGGCCTCGGTGAGCTGGTCGGCGGGGAGCGGGAGGCCGTTGCGCAGGAGGGTGCCCAGCAGCGCTTCGGCGGTGGGCCGGCGGGACGGGTCGCGGCCCAGCGACATGATCACGAGCTCGCGGAGGGAGTCGGGGACGCGGTCCAGGTCCGGGCCCGAGCGCTGGATGCGATCGCTGATCGCGGCAGCGGTGTCGTCGCCGAACGGAGGACGGCCCGAGGAGACCGTCGCGATGATCGCCGCCCACGACCAGATGTCGGCGGCGGAAGTGGCGATGCCGCCCGTGAGCTGCTCGGGCGCGAGGTAGGTGGGCAGGCCCGCGTCGACGGGGACGCCCGCGGCGGCCAGGGCCTGGGCCACGGCCACGTCGATCAGCTTCGGGCCGTCCGGCGCGAGCAGGACGTTCGACGGGCGCAGCTCGCCGTGGGTGATCCCGGCGCGGTGCAGGGCGGCGAGGCCGAGGGCGAGGCCGACCGCGAGCCGCTCGACCGTCACCTGGTCGCCGCGGCCCGTGGCCGTGATCATCTCCTGGAGGGACGGCCCGGTGACGAGCTCGGTCACCACGTAGGGCCAGTCACCGGCCACGTCGGCGCCGAGGAAGCGGGCGAACCGCGACCCCTCGGCCCGCTGGACGTCCTGGAGCGTCCGGCGGAACTCGGCCCGGGCGGCGCCGTCCCCGCTCAGCCGCGTGTGCAGAAGCTTGACGGCCACGCCGGACGGCTTGTAGCCGGGCGCGTCGCGGCCCAGGCTCTGCGCGGACCCGTCGTCGGAGGGCGTCAGGCCGCCCGGCAGGGCCACGCCCTGGAAGACGACGCCGCGGCGTCCCTCGCCGAGACGGCCGACCAGGGTGTGGTCGCCGAGCCGGCCGGGGTCCCCTGGCTGCAGCGGCACAACGTCAGACAAACCGTTCACCTCGAAAGATCGCAAGTAACCGGGACATTCTGCCTGTAGCCGACCCCGCATGTAACGTCTCTGGCATGAAATCCGACGCGAGGACGGGCGGGGAGGCGCTGGCGGCGACCCTGGCGGCCTACGAGGCTGATGAGCCTCCCGGCCGTTCACTAGAGAAAGCGGCGGTCAAGCACGTTCTGTCACTCTTGGGCGATCGGGCTCCCGGAAAAGCGGTGGAAGTCCGGATTCCGCCGCACGCCGCGATCCAGTGCGTCGAGGGCACCACGCACACCCGCGGCACACCGCCGAACGTCGTCGAGACCGATGCCAGGACCCTCCTCGGGCTGGCCACCGGCGCGCTCTCCTGGCCCGAGACCGTCAGGGACGGCCGGGTCCGCGCGACCGGCACCCGCGCCGATCTCAGCGCCTATCTCCCCCTCGTCTGATCCGCTGTTCGCGGCACCCGGTAACTGGGCCTTGCGCCCTGGACGTACCGGGAGGAACGTGACGGCATGCTCGCCGCACACTGGACGTTCGAGGACGACACGATCCAGCAGTCGGGCCGGCAACGGCAGGCTCTGGACGTCACGGGGACGGGACTGCGGGCGGCCCTCGACTCGGGCGTGGGGGTCGTCCCGGGGCGGGTGGGGCGCGCCCTCAGCTTCCACGGCTCCGACCGGGCGGTGATCCCCGCCGCACCGCAGCTCGCCCTGAGCCAGCTCTTCGGCTTCAGCGTCGCGTTCTTCCTGCGCCTGGCCGAGGAGCCGACGGGCCAGTGGCGCGGTGTCTTCTACAAGCCGGTCGGCCCGCACGACGCCCGCGGCATGGGCTCGTGGATCTACCCCGACGAGCAGCGGCTGCGGTTCCAGCTCTTCACCGTCAAGGGCGGGGCGGAGTACGCCGACACCCAGACCCTGATGCGGGCGGGCGCCTGGACCCATGTCGCGATGGTCGTCGATCCGGACGAGATTTATCTCTATCTCGACGGCAAGCTCGATATGGCCGTCCGGCTAGATCATCCGGTGGTCACCCCGGCCGGTCCGATCTATCTGGGCTGTGATCCGACGGGGCTGGGCTTCGTGGGACAGGTCGCCGATCTCCGGGTCTACGCGACCGCCCTGACGAGCGAGTCGATCACCGAGCTCAGCCGGCAGGATGCGCCTTGAGCAGCGGGAACTTGGCCTCCATGCAGGTGGACCTGTCGATCTCCTGGGCGTAGCCGCGGCAGTCGACGGCCTGGCGTCCGAACCACACGAGCGCGCCCGCCGCGATCGCGAGGGCCAGGACCGAAAGGGCAATTCCGGCAAATGCAAAGATTCTGCCCTGCCCCTTGATGACGGCCATCACCCCGACGGCGATCCCGACCGCGGCCACCAGCATCCCCAGGCCGCACATCCAGAAGGTCAGAAGCCCGATGACACCCAGCGTGAGGGCGGTCATGCCGAGCCCGCGCGGTTCGGGCGGGGCCTCGATCCTCGTGCGGTAGCCGGGCAGTGTCATGTCCCAAGGGTTCCCCCTGCCCCACAGGTCACGCGCGTTCCCACGGCAAGGGTCGCTTAAAAACCATCTGTTCGCAGCCCCTAAACTGGACACCGTGCCGCCCTACGCCGATGGACGCCTGAGCCACGAGCTCGATCCCTCCGACAAAGGCCCGCAGGACGCCTGTGGCGTCTTCGGTGTCTGGGTCCCCCCAGACGCCGCCGCGACCGCCGAAGTATCCAAACTCGCCTATTACGGTCTCTACGCACTCCAGCACCGCGGCCAGGAATCGGCCGGAATCGCGGTGTCCGATGGAGCGCGGATCGTGGTCTTCAAGGACATGGGCCTCGTCGCCCAGGTCTTCGACGAGTCCGTGCTCAGCACCCTGCGCGGACACATCGCCATCGGCCACTGCCGGTACTCCACCACCGGCTCGCCGACCTGGGAGAACGCCCAGCCGACCTTCCGTTCCACCGACGACGGCTCCCTGGCCCTCGCCCACAACGGCAACCTGATCAACACGCCCGAACTCGCCGCCAAGCTGGAGGCCGGGCAGCTCCTGGCCACGACCGACACCGAGGTCCTCACCGCCCTGCTGGCCACCCGGCCCGGCGGTCCCCTCGCCGCCGCGCACGAGATCCTTCCCGTGACGCGCGGAGCGTTCTCGCTGGTCTTCATGGACGAGCGGACCCTGTACGCCGCCCGTGACCCCGAGGGCATCCGGCCCCTGGTGCTCGGACGCCTGGAGCGCGGTTGGGCCGTGGCCTCGGAGACGGCCGGGCTCGACATCGTCGGCGCCCAGTTCGTCCGGGAGATCGAACCCGGCGAGATCATCGCGATCGACGCCGACGGCATCCGCTCCGAGCGGTTCGCCGACGCCCGCCCCAAGGGCTGCGTCTTCGAGTACGTGTACGTGGCGCGTCCCGACACGACCATCGCCGGACGCTCGGTCCAGGCGACGCGCGTCGAGGTCGGGCGGCTGCTGGCCAGGGAGCACCCCGTCGAGGCCGACATGGTGATCCCCACGCCGGAGTCGGGCACGCCCGCGGCGATCGGCTACGCCGAGGAGTCCGGAATCCCCTACGGGCAGGGGTTCGTGAAGAACTCCTACGTCGGGCGGACCTTCATCCAGCCGTCGCAGACGATCCGGCAGCTCGGAATCCGGCTGAAGCTGAACCCGCTGCGCGAGGCCGTCGAGGGCAAGCGCCTGGTCGTCGTCGACGACTCGATCGTGCGCGGCAACACCCAGCGCGCCATCGTCAAGATGCTGCGCGAGGCGGGGGCGACCGAGGTCCACATCCGGATCTCCAGCCCGCCGGTCCAGTGGCCGTGCTTCTACGGCATCGACTTCGCCACCCGCGCCGAGCTGATCGCCGGGAACCTGTCGGTCGAGGAGGTCCGCCAGTCGCTGGGGGCCGACTCGCTCGGCTACGTCTCCCTCGACGGCCTGGTCCAGGCCACCGAGCAGCAGAAGGACCGGCTCTGCCGGGCCTGCTTCGACGGCGTCTACCCGATCCCCGTCGAAGAGTCCGCTCGCGGCAAGCACGTTCTGGAAGGTGTCTAGATCTTGAGCACGTACGAAGCGGCCGGCGTCGACATCGCCGCCGGTGAGCTCGCCGTCGAGCTGATGAAGTCCCGTGTGGTCCGCAGCCGCCGTCCCGAATGCGTGGACGACGCCAGCGGCTTCGCCGGCCTCTTCGACGTCTCCGCCCTCCTGAAGTACCGCCGTCCGCTCCTCGCGACCTCGACCGACGGCGTCGGCACCAAGGTCGATCTGGCCCGCCGTCTCGGGATCTACGACACGATCGGCCACGACCTCGTCGGCATGGTCGTCGACGACCTCGCGGTCTGCGGCGCCGAGCCCCTGTTCATGACCGACTACATCGCCTGCGGCAAGGTCGTCCCCGAGCGCATCGCCGACATCGTCGGCGGCATCGCCGACGCCTGCGTCCTGGCGGGCACCGCCCTGGTCGGCGGCGAGACGGCCGAGCACCCCGGCCTGCTGGAGCCCGACGAGTTCGACGTGGCGGGAGCCGCGACGGGCGTCGTCGAGGCGGACGAGCTCCTCGGCCCCGACCGCGTCCGCCCCGGCGACGTGGTGATCGCGCTGGCCAGCTCCGGCATCCACAGCAACGGCTACTCCCTGGTCCGCCACATCCTGCGGGAGTCGACCCTCACCCTCGACGACACGATCGCCGAGCTGGGCCGCACGGTCGGCGAGGAACTCCTCACCCCGACCCGCATCTACGCCCTGGACTGCCTGGCCCTGAAGAACACCTCGACCGTCCACGCCTTCTCCCACATCACCGGCGGCGGCCTGGCCGCGAACCTGGCCCGCTCGCTCCCCTCCACGGTCGACGCGGTCCTCAACCGCGCCTCCTGGACCGTCCCCCCGATCTTCCAGCTCCTCCAGCGCTACGGCCAGGTCGCCCAGGCCGACCTCGACAAGACCTTCAACCTGGGCGTAGGCATGGCCGCCATCGTCCCCCCCGAAGCCGCCGACCCCATCCTCGAGATCGCCGCCACCCGCGGCCTCCCCGCCTGGATCCTCGGCGAGATCATCCCGGGCACGGGCAAGGCCACCTTCGCCTGACCTGTCCTAGGCGCACTGACCACTCCTACGGCGGCACCGCGCAGGACGCGAGCCTGCTCCCGGTCCACGTCCACCGCCGCCACGAGTACGCCTTCACGCTCCACAAGCGCTTCCGACCCCTGCCCGGCGCGCGGTTTTTCCGACACGGCCGTATCGAGATCGGGCGGTGGGCGGACCGTGGATGATGGGGGATCGACGCGATGAGGAGGGGCTGGTCATGGGTTCTCTGATGGCTCGGTGGGGGATGTCGCTGCCGGTCCTGGCGGCGCCGATGGCCGGCGGGACGAGCACGCCCGCGATGGTCGTCGCGGCGGGGCGGGCCGGCGGACTGGGGTTCCTGGCCGCGGGATACCGGAGCGCGGAGGGGATCGCCGGGCAGATCCGGGAGGTGCGGGCCCAGGGCGTGGTGTTCGGGGTCAACGTGTTCGCGCCGAATCCGGTCCCGGTCGACCAGGACGCCTACCGGCGCTACGCGGAGGCGCTGCGCGGGGACGCCGGAAGACTCGGGGCCGTCCTTCCGGAGGCGCCCGTCGAGGACGACGATTTCTGGGCGGAGAAGGTCGAGCTGCTGCTGTCGGACCCGGTGCCGCTGGTGTCGTTCACGTTCGGGCTGCCCGCCGCGGGGCTGGTGAAGGAGCTGCGGGCCGCCGGGACCTCGGTGCTGCAGACCGTCACGAACGCGGACGAGGCGCGTGCCGCGGCGGAGCTGGGGGTGGACGGGCTGATCGTCCAGGCCTCGGCCGCGGGCGGGCATTCGGGCACCCTCACCCCGGAACGCGCCGTCGCGGACGTCCCGCTGCCCGAGCTTGTCGCCCGGATCCGGCACGCGGCCGATCTGCCGGTCATCGCCGCCGGGGGGCTCGCCACCTCGGCCCAGATCGCCGAGGTGCTGCACGCGGGGGCGCAGGCCGCCATGGTCGGGACGGTCCTGCTCCGCGCCGACGAGAGCGGGGCCTCCGCCCCCTACCGCCAGGCGATCGCGAACTCCGAGCACGACACCACCGTGATCACCCGCGCCTTCACCGGACGTCCCGCCCGGGGCCTCCGCAACCGCTTCATCGACCGTTACGAGCCGCTGGCCCCCGCCGGGTACCCGGCGATCCACCATCTCACCAGCCCGCTCCGCAAGGCCGCGGCCGCTGCCGCCGAGACCGGTCTCCTCCATCTCTGGGCGGGCACCGGCCACCGTCACACCCGCCCGGAACCGGCCGCCGAGATCCTCACCCGCCTGGCCCGCGCCCTCTGACGCCCGGGATCCCGCCTCATCCGGGGGAGGGAGCGACGCAGAACTCGTTTCCCTCGGGGTCGGCCATGACGATGTGGTGGCCGGAGTACTCGGCGAGAACGGTGGCGCCCGCCGTGACCAGGCGTGCGGCCTCGGCTCTGGTCCGGGCCCAGCGTTCTGCGGGGGTTCCGCCGGAGGGGACGCGGATGTCGAGGTGGAGCCGGTTCTTGGCCGTCTTGGGCTCGGGGACCCGGAGAAGGGAGAGGCGGGGGCCCGCACCGGAGGGGTCGCAGAGCCAGGCACCGTCGGCGGGGGAGGCGTCCGGGTCGTGGTGGGCGAGCCATTCCGCGCGGGTGGCGAAGGGGGCGGGCGGAGGCTCGTCGACATAGCCCAGCGCCGTTCTCCAGAAGGCGCCGAGGATGCGGGCGTCCGCACAGTCGAGCGTCAGATCGATTCTGGCTACCATGCCAGGACCCTACGGGCCGCTCCGGCGGTCACCCGGGCGAACGGGCGAACGTCGAGGACTCCCGGCCATGCGACGCGGCGGGCCGGGGCACGGGGAGGGCCGGGCCGGCGCGGCCCGGCCCTCCGCGCTTTCAGAGCGATGCGACGTGACTTCGGAACCTGGTCAAGATCGCTCCAGTTCGCCGTAGACTGATTCGGTTCATAACGGACTGATCACGGGAGTAGATCTTGACCGCACGGAAGACACTGGCGCTCGCCCTCGGGTCGGCCGCGGCCGTATCCGTGACGATCAGTGCCTGCTCGGGCGGTACTCCCTCGGTGGCGGAGAAGCCCACCGGGGTCTCCGCCAACACCTCCGTGAAACCCGGCGGCAAGGGCGGCAGCGGCACCACGGCCAAGAACAAGGGCGGAGCCGCCCTCAAGGGCAAGGTCGTCGTGCTGGATCCCGGCCACAACGCCAAGGTCCGCGGCGGCCAGGTCTTCATGGGCAACGGCTACAAGGCCTGCGACACCTCCGGCACCGCGACCAACGCGGGCTACGAGGAGCACGAGTTCACCTGGGACGTCGCCGTCCGCATGCGCAAGATCCTCAAGGCCCGCGGCGCGAAGGTCGTCCTGACCCGCGCCGACGACAAGAGCGCCGGACCGTGCGTCGACGAGCGCGCCGCCATCGGCAACAGGGCCCGCGCGAACGCCGTGATCTCCATCCACGCCGACGGCCACGAGGACCCGGCGGGCCACGGCTTCCACGTCATCGAGCCCAAGCTGGTGAAGGGCCACAACGACGCCATCGTCGTCCCGTCGCGCAAGCTCGGCACGATCGTCCGCGAGACCTTCCGCAAGGAGACCGGCACCCCGTTCGCCAACTACCTGGGCGGCGGCACGGGCACCACGGTCCGCGACGACCTCGGCGGCCTCAACCTCTCGACGGTGCCGAAGATCTTCGTCGAGACGGGCAACATGCGCAACGCCGGCGACGCGGCCCGGCTGTCGAGCGCCAAGTTCCGCCAGCGCATCGCCCTGGCCCTGTCCGACGGTCTCACGACCTTTCTGACCAGCAACAAGTAGCGATCCCTGTAGCAAAGGAAGAAGGGCCGCGACGCAACCGTCGCGGCCCTTCCCCCATTCCTGACCGGCTATCGCAGCAGAGCGGCGTCCTCGCGGCACAGCAGCGCGGCGAGCGCACGGGCCTCGTCGGCGTCGAGCCCCAGGACCACCCGGGGACGTCCCCACGGATGGTCGATGGAGTGGGCGACATAGCTGGCGACGGACTCGGTGACCTGGCCGGGACCGGTCTCGGTCAGCCCGCGCATGTGCCGCCACTGCGACCACGCGCGCTCGAGTTCGTTCGCCGCGCGCTGGGCGCAGGACACGAGTTCGGGATCACGCAACGGAACTACCCCCTTTGGGAGCCAATGGTTCCCCGTTAGAGCGGCCGTCCGGCGGATTCCCCCTGCCGCCGGACGGCCTCATGAACACGAGGAACATCAAAGGCCGAGCCGTCCGGCGACGCGAGGGCTTCAAGGCCCTCTGGGGCAAAGCATTGCCGTTAACGTGAAAGATCTCCCAGGGTCACCCCGAGAGCGGGCCGGTAGTGGAGCGGACCACAAGGTGCGGCACAACAAGCTCCTGCCTGACCTCGCGGCCCGGATCCTCGATCCGTGAACACAGCAGCTCGGCCGCGACCCGTCCCATGTCCCGGCGCGGCTGGTCCACGCTGGTCAACGAGATGTGCCGGATCGCCGCGAGATGCGTGTTGTCGTAGCCGATGATCGAGACGTCCTGCGGGACCCGGAGGCCCAGCTCGTCGGCGGCGGAGAGGGCGCCGGTCGCGACCAGGTCGTTGGGGGCGAAGATCGCCGTGGGACGGTCCACCCGCGTCAGCAGCGCACGCGCCGCGCGGTAGCCGCCGTCCTCGGTGAAGTCACCCACCTCGATCATGACCTGGTCGGCGAGGCCGTGCCTCCCCATGGCCGCTTCGTAGCCGGCCCTCCGGTAGCGCGCGGTCGCCGACGGGGCGCCCTCGATGTGGGCGATCCGCCGATGTCCGTGCGCCACCAGATGGTCCACGGCGAGACTCGCACCGAGCTCGTCGTCGTCCACCACGATGTCGACGCCCTCCACGTCCCGCTCGCCGACGACGACCACGGGCACGCTCGCCGCCGCCTCCTTCAGCGAGTCGGGGACCACGCTGAGCAGGACCAGGCCGTCGACCCGCATCTCGAGGAAGGCCTCGACGGCCTCCGCCTCGAACAGCGGATCCCAGCGGCCGGAACCGACCAGCATGCGGAGCCCCTCACCGTGCAGGGACTCCTGCAGGCCGTCGAGGAACTCGGCGAAGAACGGGTTGTGCAGGTCGGCGACGAGCGCGCCGATCAGCCGGGTGCGCCCCTCGACGAGGCTGCGCGCGACGGCGTTGGGCCGGTACCCGAGTTCTCGGGCGGCCTTCAGCACCGCCTGCCGGCGTCTTTCACTCACATGCGGCGAACCGCGCATGACGAGCGACACCAGTGACTTCGAGACTCCCGCCCGCTCCGCGACATTGCGGATGGTCGGTTTGCTCGCAGCCTGGCGTGGCACCAGTGGCTCCAGGCGTGAATCCTGGAGCCCGGGGGGGCTTTCTTCAGTTGACATGGCTCTCCCTGTCGGGGGGAACTGCAGGGCCGCCGCCTATCCGGGACTTACCTCACAAGAAAGAAGATGCCATGATGCCCCCCGTTAACGCCAAACGGGTCCGAACTCCGAGTAACGGACGGGTGTTATCCAGGGATCAGACACGACCGAATACCGAGATGGATATTTGTGAGTCGTGATCTGTGGGTTCGCGCAGTGGGCCTGGACCTCGGATACGCTTCGCTGGTGGGAGATCGGGAAGCGGCAGGAGCGCAGGGACGGCGGGGCAGGAGAAGGCTCAGCGTCGACGAGCGGCGCGACGAGCTGATCGAGGCCGCGCTCGATCTGTTCAGCCGCCGCCCGCCCGAAGAGATCTCCATCGATGACGTCGCCGCCGCGGCCGGCGCCTCGCGGGCGCTGGTCTACCACTACTTCGGCGGTAAGCAGGAGCTCTACGTCGCGGCCCTGCGCAGCGCCGCCGCCCAGCTCGGCGAGTTGCTCAAGCCGCCGACCGAGGGCAGCCCGCTGCAACGCCTCGCCCTGTCGCTCAAGCGCTACTTCGACTTCGTCGAGGACCACGCGCCGGGCTATCTGGCGATGCTCCGCGGCGGTCCCGCCAGCCGCTCCGGCGAGCTGGGCGAGATCGTCGAGTCCGTCCGGGCGATCCTGCTGAACCGGATCCTCAAGGAGATGGGCCTCGAGGACCCCTCGCCGGTCCTGCGCATCACGCTGCGCTCCTGGATGGCGGGCGTGGAGACCGCCGCCCTCGACTGGCTCGAGAACAAGGACATGCCGCGCGACGAGCTGGAAGCGCTGCTCGTCGACCAGAACATCGTGCTGCTGCACAACGCGGCCCAACGCGATCCGGCCGTGATGGCCGTTTTCAATGATCTGGCGGCACAAGAGCAGTAATCGCAGCAAAAGCGACACTGCGGAAAAAGAGCCATAAAACACTGCCGGCCGCCGGCGCCCCCGAAAGGCGGCCGACGGCCGGACTGAAGTTTTCGCGAACCCGTGCTCCGCTGCTCTGCGTCGGATCACATCAGTGAGAGCAACCGAGCACGGATTCGCGCATCCCCCTTGTAACAGGGGGTTCGTTACTCCGAACGCTGCTGCGGAATTCCCGCCAGCAGCGCGCGGACTTCGGCCTCGCGGTAGCGCCGGTGCCCACCCAGGGTCCGGATGGACGTCAGCTTGCCGGCCTTCGCCCATCGCGTGACCGTCTTCGGGTCGACGCGGAACATCGTCGCCACCTCTGCCGGGGTCAGCAAGGGCTCTGCCTCTGGTGTACGTGCTGACATGTGTGCGGCCTCTCCTCCGTGGACCGTCTGACAGCCGATCCTGCGATGTATGGATTCGCGCGGGTTCACGATGTCCTCTATAGCCCGGAACGAGCCACTATGACATCACAAGGTGTAACCTTGCCATCACTCAGCGCAGTAAGCAAGTCCCTGGCTCAAATCTGCGTGTTCGTGATGAGTGCGTTACGCTGCGTGATTCTAGCGACACGTATGGTGCCATGGCGTGTGGAATCGAGAACTTTCTGCGGGAGTTTGTCCGGGGCGCTCCGTGACCGTTCGTCACTCAGCGCTCTGAGCAGGGGTTTTTACCTCCGCTTTGCCCAGCTCATCCGTTAGTGCGTCAGTTGCTCATCCGTCAGGACGTCAGTTGGCGGTCTCGATCGCACGGATCGCCCGCCACCGCTCCTTCAGTCTCAGGCGCATCGCGACGGCCAGTTCGATCTCGTCACGTTCCCATGCCACCAGGGCCACGGCCGTCTCGCCGACCGAGTCGTCGGCCTCGAGCGCGGCGTCGTCCAGGAGGTGGACCAGCCCGCCGTAGTCGAGTTCGACCAGCGACTCCGGGTGGAAGCGCGACAGCGCCCGCGCGAGACCCCGGACGTCACCGAACGGAAGGGCGGACGTCCTCTCCCTGACGGCCTGGGCCCGGCCGAGCCGATCGCGGGCCCTGGCCATCGTCGTCACATAGGTGAGAGTGCGCGGACGTTCGAGGGAGATCCATCTCTCCTCGCGGAGAAAGGGCACGAACCACTGCCGCGGGACGTGCCAGGTGCTCTCCCTGATGTGCTGCCGGCCGGTGACCTCCACCGACAGGCCCTGCGCGGCGCTGAAAGCCGTCCAGGAGCGCAGGCGGCGCTGCCATGGGCAAATGTAGGTCTTGCCATGGAAACGCCGCAGATAGGCGTTCTGGCTCTCATGTACCAGGGACGGTCCCTCGTCCGCCCTGACGATGAGGGCCCGCAGGGACTCCTCCTGCTCCGCCTGAAGCGCCTGCACCCGTCGCGGCCTGGCCTTCGACGAGGCATAGGCCCGCCACCACGTGCGCTCCCGTTCGGGGAAGGCCTCCAGGGGCTCATAGACCCTCAGGTACGCGGTGTACGGCAGCACGCGACGCATCGTGACACGCCCGCGACCTCCGTGCGCGCGCCGAAATCCCATCGTTGTGATTCCAGATCGGCGCAACTGCGTCCACGACGGGCATAGGCTGTTGTGGTGACCGTTTTTCAGGGGCACGAACAGGTCGTCTTCTGCCAGGACGAGGCGAGCGGCCTTCGCGCGATCATCGCGATCTACTCAACCGCGCTCGGCCCGGCGCTCGGCGGCACCCGTTTCTACCCGTACGCCTCGGAAGAGGCGGCGCTCTCGGACGTGCTCAACCTCTCCCGCGGCATGGCGTACAAGAACGCCATGGCGGGGCTCGACCTCGGCGGCGGCAAGGCCGTGATCATCGGCGATCCGTCGCGGGACAAGTCCGAGGCGCTGTTCCGTGCCTACGGCAGGTTCGTGCAGTCGCTGTCCGGCCGGTACTTCACCGCCTGCGACGTGGGCACCTTCCCCAGGGACATGGACCACGTCGCCCGCGAATGCGCCTATGTCACCGGCCGCACCGAGGCCAACGGCGGCGCCGGAGACTCCTCCGTCCTGACCTCCTTCGGCGTCTTCCAGGGGATGCGGGCCGCGGCCGAGCACACCTGGGGCGCGCCGACCCTGCACGGCAGGCGCGTCGGGATCGAGGGCGTCGGCAAGGTCGGGCACCGGCTGGCCGACCTCCTCGCCGAGGACGGCGCCGAACTCGTCATCTGCGACGTCAGCGAGGCCGCGACCGATGTGGTGAAGGCCCGGCATCCCGGCGTCACCGTCGTCGCGGACACCGCGGAACTGCTCGCCTCCGACCTCGACGTCTACGCGCCCTGCGCCCTGGGCCAGGCGCTCACCGACGAGGTCGCCATCTCCCTCACCGCGAAGATCGTCTGCGGCGGGGCCAACAACCAGCTCGCCCATCCCGGCGTCGAGAAGATCCTCGCCGAGCGGGGCGTCCTCTACGCGCCCGACTACGTCGTGAACGCCGGCGGAGTGATCCAGGTCGCCGACGAGATCCACGGTTTCTCCATGGACCGCGCCCGCAACCGGGCGTCGGGGATCTTCGAGACCACCCAGTCGATCTTCGCGCTGGCCGACGAGGAGGGCGTGCCTCCCGCTGTGGCCGCCGACCGGCTCGCCGAACGCCGAATGTCCGAGGTCGGACGGCTCCGAGGGATTTGGCTGAACTAACTCTGGGTCATGCGATCATCACCCAGGGCCCTTCAGTCCCAGGTCAAGGCGGTATTTCAAGGCCACTACACTGAGCTCCACCACGGCAAAGCGAGGCGCCACCGCGTAGACACGTACCGAGCCGCGCGTAAAACGGGTACGGTTGTACCCGTAGCTGACGCACGGCTCAGACGTGTCAGCGCGTATGCGATAAGCGTAGCGATGGGGCCAGTAGAAGCCCTGACCATCAAGGGGGTCGAGCCAATGGGGCGAGGCCGAGCAAAGGCCAAGCAGGTTAAGGTCGCTCGCCAGCTGAAGTACAACAGCGGCCACGCGGACTTCGACCGCCTTTCCGAGGAGCTCGGAGTACCTTCGGCGACACCGGTAACGGAGGTCGACGATGAGCTCGTAGACGAGCTCGTCGACAAGTACGCCGATTACGCCGACTATCAGCCAGGTGACGGCACCTCACGATGACGGCCAAGGCCATCGCCGGCTGACCGGCGATGGCCTTGTCGCGCTCGTGCGGCTCCCCCTCGGACCGGTTCCCCCTCAGCCGGTGGCGAGGGCTTTTTCGATTCCCGGCTCCTTCGGGCCGAGGAAGCGCGGGTCGTTGTCCAGAAGGACGTCGTTCATGGCCTTCAGGGTGGCGGGGATCTCGCGGGCGTAGCCGTAGAGGGTGCGGGCCCTGTCCTTCTGGGAGTTCCCCACTCCCTCGGCGGAGAGGCCGGCCTGGCGGCAGAGGGCCACGGCCCTGGCCATGTGGAAGTCCTGGCTGACGACGGTCACGCTCTTCACGCCGAACACCTTGCCGGCGCGCACGCACGAGTCCCAGGTGTCGAAGCCCGCGTAGTCCAGGACGATCTTCTCGGCCGGTACGCCCCGGGAGACGAGGTAGTTCTTCATGACCTCGGGCTCGTCATAGGACTTGCGGCTGTTGTCGCCGCTGACCAGGATCGCCCTGACCTTGCCGAGGGAGTACAGGCGCACGGCCGTGTCCAGCCGTCCGGCCAGGAACGGGGTCGGCAGGCCGTCGGGGTAGATGCCCGCGCCCAGCACGAGGGCCACCTCGGTCGTCTTCACGTGCTCGACGTCCTGCACGTGACCGGCGGAGCGGGCGTAGGCCCAGCCGGTCGGGGTGAGGACCAGGACGGCGCCCAGACCCAGCGGAATCCAGAGTCGCGGAGACCGGATGATCCGGGCGATATGTCTCATGTTCACGCGCACAAGATATGAGACGACCGTTAATCTTCGGCGGTTCGGGCAGGATTGGGGGGTGCTGAAGACCATCCGATCGTGCTTCGACCAGGCCGGGTACACCGTCGACGGGGTCCGCGACCTCCTCGGACCCGTGGCGGGTGGCGCGCTGGCCAGGGACGAGATCGTCCCGGCGCTCCGCGCGACCCACGACGGGACCGTGCTGTCGCGCCTGACCCGCCTGTTCTGGCTCCAGACCCCCGTTCCCGCCGACGACCTGCCGGCCGAGGAGCTGATCGCCGCGGGGCTCGCGGCCCCCGCGGGAAAGGCCGGATGGCTGCGGCCCGCGCTGCACGTCGAGCCGCTGGAGTGGGAGGGGCCGACCCGCTACGCGGTGTCCGATCTCAAGATCAGGCCCGGCGACGGCGCGGTGCGTCCCGATCATGTGGTCGGTGTGGGCGGAGCCTCGTACAACCTGGCCAGGCTCGTCATCCAGAAGGACGTGGAGACGGCGCTCGACCTCGGGACGGGCTCCGGGGTCCAGGCGCTGCTGATGTCCGGCCGGGCCGGGCGGATCGTCGCGACCGACACCAACGCCCGCTCCCTCGAACTGGCCCAGCTCAGTTTCGGGCTGTCCGGGGTCACCGGTGAGACGCGGCTCGGATCGCTGTTCGAGCCCGCTCCCGAGCGGTTCGACCTGATCGTCTCCAACCCGCCGTTCGTGATCTCCCCGGACGGCCGGTTCGAGTACCGCGAGTCCGGGATGGCCGGCGACGAGGTCTGCCGCCGCCTGGTCGAGGAGGCCCCCGAGCACCTCACCGACGGCGGCTGGTGCCACCTTCTGGCCAACTGGCTGCACGTCGAGGGCGAGCCGTGGCAGGAGCGCGTCGATTCCTGGATCGACGGCTGCGACGCCTGGGTCGTGCAGCGCGACGTCCAGGATCCGGCCGAGTACACCGAGCTCTGGCTGCGTGATTCCTGCGAGACCGGAACCCCCGAGTACCGGACGCGCTACGGCGAATGGCTCGACTATTTCGAGCGTCACAAGGTGACCGGGATCGGCTTCGGGTGGATCACGCTGCGCGCGGGCGGCAGCTCGGTGAAGATCGAGGAGCTGCGGCACCAGGTGGACCAGCCGGTGGGCGCCTATGTCGAGGGGGTCGTGGACGGCATCGCGGCGGCGGACCGTCCGTTCCGGAAGCTGGCGCTGGCCGAGGGCGTCGTCCAGGAGCAGTTCGCGCGTCCGGGGGCCGAGGATCCGGAGCGGATCGTGCTGCGGCAGCTCGGCGGGCTGCGCCGGGCGACCGCGGTCAACACCGTCGAGGCGGCGCTGGCGGGGGTCTGCGACGGCTCCCTGCCGACCGCGCCGCTGCTCGGGGCGATCGCGCAGCTGACCGAGCACGACGAGCAGGCCGTGCTGGACCACGCCGCCGCGGTCCTTCCCGAGCTCGTCGCGGACGGCTTCTTCACCGTCGCGGACGACAGCGCGTAGCGTAGCGATCCGGCGACCCGCCCGATTTGTACCGTTCCGTTCAGTCCGGATGTGGTCTTGATGTAGTGATTCGCGCCATATGTGGCATAGCGTTCCCCGCCAGGTGCTATCGGTGAGGAGCGCTATGAGTGTGCGACAGGAGGGGCCGCCGTCTCCCTGGGACGAGAAGCCCTGGTACACCGCTCCCTTCCGCTGGCTCTTCTGGCCGTTCGCGCTGATCCTGCGCCCCTTCTTCCAGTGGCTGGCCGGGACGGGCGCCTTCGCCGCGGTCGGCCCCACCCTGGTCCCGCGCATGGACAAGGCCGTCCACCGGCTGAGCGGCGGACGGCTGCTCATGAGCCGGACCCTGGTCCCGACCCTGCTGCTGATCACGACCGGGCACCGGACGGGGCGGCAGCGGCTCGCGCCGATGACCTGCGTGCCCGAGGCCGACGGCAGCTTCCTCGTGGTCGGCTCCAACTGGGGCCGCGAGGAGCACCCGAACTGGTCGATCAGCCTGCTGCGCCGCCCGCACGCCACCGTGGTCTACCGGGGGTATGAGATCCCGGTCCTCGCGCAGCTCGTCGAGGATCCGGAACGCTCCTACGTCTGGCCCCGCCTGCTCAGCGTCTGGCCGGTCTACGACCGGTACGCGCTGCGGTCGGGGCGGCGGCTGCGGGTGTTCCGGCTGGTCCCGCAGCTCGCCTCGCTGCGCGCCCCCGACGGCAGGGTGCAGCCCGCCGCCTGGTGAGCCGGGCGACGGCCGGGTCAGCCCCGGCGGAGCTCTCGATTGATCTTGTAGGCCCAGAGCGGGCCGCCGTAGATCATGCCCGTGTAGCCCTGGACCAGGGTCGCGCCGGCCGCCAGCCGCGCACGGACGTCGGCCGCGGTCTCGATCCCGCCGACGGAGATCAGCACCAGGCCGTCGCCGGTGCGGGCCTTGAGGCGCTTCAGCACCTCGACGGAGCGGGCCTTCAGCGGGGCTCCGGACAGGCCGCCGGTCTCCTTGACGATCTCGGGATCGCCGCTCAGACCGTCCCGGCCGATGGTGGTGTTGGTGGCGATGATGCCGTCGAGGCCCAGTTCGAGGGCCAGGTCGGCGACCGCGTCGATGTCGGCGTCGGCGAGGTCGGGGGCGATCTTCACCAGCAGCGGGGTGCCGCCCTTGGCCTCCTGGACGGCCTGGAGCAGGGGCCGCAGATGCTCGACGGCCTGGAGGTCGCGCAGTCCGGGTGTGTTCGGCGAGCTGACGTTGACCACGAGGTAGTCGGCGAGCGGCGACAGCAGCTTCGTGGACTTCACGTAGTCGGCGGCGGCCTCGGCCTCGGGCACGGCCTTGGTCTTGCCGATGTTCACCCCGACGATCACGTTGCGGCGCCTGGCCAGCCGGGGCGCGGCGGCCGCTGCCCCGCCGTTGTTGAAGCCCATCCGGTTGATGACGGCGCGGTCGGGGATCAGCCGGAAGAGCCGCTTGCGCGGGTTGCCGGGCTGCGGTTCACCGGTGAGGGTGCCGACCTCGATGTGACTGAACCCGAATCCGGCGAGCGCCTCGTAGGCGACGGCGTCCTTGTCGAAGCCGGCCGCGAGCCCCAGCGGGCCGGGGAACTCCAGGCCGAGCGCGTGGATCGGCCGCCCGTTCGCGCCGAACGCCCGGCGGAGCAGCCCCGCCAGCCCGGGCACCGCCTGGACGGCCTTCAGCGCTCCGATCGTCAGATGATGGATCCGCTCGGGATCGGTCCGCTTCAGCACCGAGGAAAACAGCAGTTCGTACACGGTGTGTCATTCTATTGAGGGTGGGCAAGCACGAGCCGCCCCCCTGCGGCCACTGTTCGGGCACGGGACAGGTCACCTACCAGCGTCCCCGGAGCGAGAAGGACGGGTCGGTGACCTGGGTCGACAGCGTTGAGGACTGCCATGTGTGCGACGGCAGCGGGTTGTGCCGGTGACGCGCCGCGAACGGTGCGGCAACGAGCCCTGCCGCTGGTGCGACCGGAACGACGTGAGCTGCCGCTTCTGTGCGGGTTCGGCGTGGTGGCGGCCGGAGATGCCGCAGCCGGAGCCCGACGGTGTGATCGGCTGGATCAGGGTGGACGAGCCGTGCCGGATGTGCGGCGGCACGGGCAAGGAGCACGATCCTCTCAAGCCTCAGCCCGCGTAGTACTGCGGGTTGCCGGTGACGCGCTCCAGGATCGCGGCCTCCTGCCGGTCCCGGATGCACTTGGCCAGGGTGAAGGTCGAGGTCACGACGTAGAGCGAGCCGATGCCGAGGAATCCGCGCACCCAGATGTCGACGGGCAGGAACGCGATGCCGAGGCCGACTCCGGCGAACGAGACGATGAACGAGATCGCGGCCTGGAGGAAGAAGGCGTTGGTGGAGCGGTTCTGGGGTGAGTTCGTCATGCCGCAATCGTCCGCTTTTCGGGGGACCGGGGCCTGAGTCGAAGTACTCAAGAGCGGTACTCAGATTCACATGCCGGCCAGAGACTCGACCACGTAGGCGGTGACGTCGGCGGGCGCGAAGCCGAGCCGCTGGGCGGTCCGCGCGACCTGGCGGGCCACCTGGTCGGGGCGCATCCGGGCGATCACATGGGCCGCGGCGCGCGCCGCGGCGATCTGTCCCTCGACGAACCGCAGATGGTGGCGGTCGATGGCGGCGTCGGTGACCAGGTCGGCGAGGGGGATCTCGGCGCGCAGAGCCAGCCGGACCGCGTCGAGCCCGCCGTCGCGGAGCAGGTCGGCGGGGTCCCGGCCCGCGGGCAGCACCACCGCCCCGATCCGGCCCGGCAGCGACGCCAGATGCTCCCAGGCCTGGACGGCCCCGCGGCGCCCGGCCGGGTCCCCGTCCATGGCCACGAGCACGTCGTCGCCGAGCATCGCCGCCTGCTCCGCGGTCAGCCGGGTGCCGCAGGGCGCGGCCGCGGGAACCCCCGTCAGCCGGACGGCCAGCGCGTCGAGCGGGCCCTCGACCAGGACGGGCCGGGCGGGCCTGGCCGTCGGCAGCGTGTAGAGCAGGGCGCCCTTGTGGAAGCGCTCGGTGTCGGGGCAGTTGAGGTAGCGGGGACCCCCGACGTCGTCGGCGGTCCTGCCGATGAATCCGGCGATCCGGCCGTAGGGGTCGCGGATGGGGAACATGACCCGGTCGCGGAAATGGTCGTAGAGGCGGCCGTGCCGGGACCTGCGGACGAGCCCGGTCTCGACGATCCGGTCGTCGGACAGTCCGCGGGAGCGCAGCAGCTCCACGACGGTCCGCCAGTGGGGCGGGGCGTAACCGAGCTCGAACCGGCGCTGGACGTGCTCGGGGAAGCCGCGTCCGGCGAGGTAGCCGGGGACCCAGCTGTCGCGGCGCCGGGAGCGGAAGAAGTCATGGGCGAGCTGCAGGGGATCCATCGTTGCCTCCTCGATGCCGCGGTCATACGCGGGCGGGGAAGCTGCCCAACAACCTCGATACCCCTTGTTTCAGGGGCAAATAACCCCGAATCGGGGTCCGGGTGTGGACGTCGGGGAAGATGGGGGAACGGCTCAACGATCAGAGGGGGAAGAGATGCGACTGGTGAAGTATCCGCACGCCTGTGTCCGGCTCGAGACGTCGGAGGGCGTCCTCGTGATCGATCCCGGGCTGTTCTCCGGTCCCGACGCGCTGACCGGCGCGGACGTCCTGTTCATCACCCATCTGCACATGGACCATCTCGACACCGAGGGCGTGAAGGCGCTGGCCGCGAAGCGTCCCGATCTCAAGATCTACGGACCGCCGTCGCTGGTCGACGAGCTCGGGGACACGCCCTTCGTGGTCGTCCAGGATGGTGACACCATCACCACCCTGGGGATAGCGGCGACGGTCCACGGCGAAAAGCACGCCGAGATCCACCGGTCGATCCCGCTGATCGAGAACGTCGGCTACTACATCGACGGCCTCTACCACCCGGGCGACTCCTTCACCGTCCCCGACCGCCCGGTCGGCACCCTGCTGGCCCCGATCGGCGCCCCGTGGCTCAAGCTCAGCGAGGCCGCCGACTTCATCGACGCGGTGGCGCCCAGGATCGTGCACCCCATCCACGACGCGGTCCTGAGCGAAGCGGGCCAGACGGTCGCCGACCGCCTCCTCGGCACCGTCACCAAGCCCGAGTACGTACGCCTCGGCCCGGGGGACTCCCTGGAGCTGTAGCGCCCCCGGCGCCCTGCGCGATCACAGAACGGTGACGTTCGGTGTTGCGGCCCATCCGTTCCGTGACGGAATGGTTGCATGACGCTCGCAGGGCCATCGCTCGGGGGAAGGTGCCACCTGTTGACGCCCATTCGCTTGGCGCCCACGTGCGCGACATCCGCTCGTCCAAGGCTCGCCGGGACCGTGCTCGCGGTGCTGGTCGCGGCCGGGCTTCTGGCCGTCCCGGCCGGGCCCGCCGCGGCGGACTGCGTCGCGCCCGCGGGGCGGGCGGCCTCCTGGTCCGGCCGGGACGTCCGGTGCGCGGTCCCGGCGCTCCCGGCCGTCCCGGTTCCGGCGGAGCGGCCGGACGGGCGGATCGCCATGACGCCGACGCCGGGCGAGGTGAGCGCCGAGCCGCGGCCCGACGGCGAGATGCCGTGGCGGAGCCCGGTGTACGGGGCGCTCGTGCTGCTGCTGTTCGCCCTGCTCGGGGCGCACCGGCTGGTGACCAGGTCGGAGCCGGCCCTCGCCGCGGAGAGCAGGGCCGCGCCGACCGGCCAGCGCAGCGCGGTCTCGCACGTCGAGGACACCGACACCGTCGGGGTGACCGGGCCGGGCGGCGACGGCTTCCTGCGGGCGGTGCTGGTCGAGCTCGTGACGCGCGGCGGCGGCCAGGTCGTCCTCGGCAGGGCCGAGCTGGACCGCCTGTTCGGCGGGCGCCTGGAGCGGGGGGTCCTGGCGGCGCTCGCGCCGAGGCTGCGCGTCCGCGACCGGCTCGCGGACGTCGTCGAGTACCTCGAACTGGAGTTGCTGCTCGAGGGCGAGGATCTGCACTGGTTCGTCGCGCCCGGCACGGACGCCGACGCCGTCCGCCCGCTCCTGGCCTCCGGCCGGCTGCGCGCCCTGGTCCTCGGCCCCTGGGAGCGGACCCGCCACATCGACGGCCAGGGCATCCTCGACGGGCAGCTCGTCCCGACGTTGACCTCGGCCGAAGCCGCCGAACGCCTGCACTTGTACACCCTGACCCTCTGAGCGCCGACGATATGATCGAATCTCTGTTCGGATAGAGTGCGGCCATGCGTGACGCGCCGACCCTCTGCCCCTACGGCCACGATCTCGGTCCCGGACGGGTCCTGGTCGGCTGGATGCCGTGCCGCTGCGACTGGGCGCGCGAGACCGGCGGTCATCGCACCTACTACTGCACGGCCTGCCGGGAGCTGTCGGACCGCCGCCAGACGATCTGCTATTTCCCCCCGCATCGGATCATCCGGGACGTTCCTTGACCTGATCCGGGGCATCACCCCGAACGTGAGCAGAGTGATCGGCGAGTCCCTCCCGGGAGAGCACACCGCCCGCGCGACCGACCAGACGGTGCGCCTGCTCGCCGCCATGTCCGGAACGGCGCTGCTGGTCAGCACGCTGCTCCCGTGGGCGGACGGGGCGAACCTCAGCCTCGTCACGGTCGTCGGGGTCGCGGGAATGCTCGCGGTCTACGGCGCGGTCCTCGGCACCCGGCGGCAGCGGCGGGTCCTGCTGGTCCCCGCGGCCGTCCTGGCCTGGGTCGCGGTCGGGCTCTGGCTGGCCCGCACCGGCAGCCGCCGCCTCGGCGAGGGCGAGCCGTTCCTGCCGGGCGACGTGCTGATCGGCGGCTGGACCGCCCTGCTCGGGACGGTCGCGGTCGCCTGTGCCGCGGTCCTGTCGCTGAGGGACTCGTTCAGGGCCTTCTGACTTTGCCGCCATTTCCCCGGTTCATGGCGTAATCGTCCGGATGCCATGGGTAGCGTCCCCGATATGAGTGATCTCGATCCAAGAGTCGCGGGCATGGCCGGCGATCTGGCCGACAACGCGGGCCAGGACAGCGCGGCCCGCGCGTTCGGCGCGCTCTCGGGCATCGGGCTGCTGCTCAGCGCCGTGATGCCCTGGGCGAGTTTCGGCGTGGGGAACGGGCTGCTGCCGTCGGACATGGGCGTCAACCAGCTGTTCACCGGGTTCACCCATGAGAAGACCTGGATCAGCATGGCGGTTCCGCTCGTGGTCGCGGGCCTGCTCATGCTGCTCGCGGTGCTGATCCCGAGCCGGAAGGCCGGCAAGGGGATGTTCGGCCGGGTCTCGTCGGGCGGCAGCCCGTCCGGGCGGCGCGTCCTGCTGTCGCTCGGCACGCTGATCGCCATCGTGACGACCGTGCTCTGGACGATCCAGATCGGCCAGTTCCGCATCAACGACGGCTACGACTTCCTGCCGGGGAACGTCCAGTACGGCGCCTGGGTCGGGATCGGCGCCACCATCGCGGGCGTCCTGGCCAGTGCGCTGAGCTACTTCGGCGCGGCCAGGTCCGTCAAGGTCCCGAAGACGGTTCCGGTGGACCCGCGGACCCCTCCGGGCTCCGCCGTCTGACCGTTCCGCCTCGCACGGATGCGACAATCCGGACATGGTGGAACTGGGGCAGGTGCTCGGCATCACGGCGGTCGCGCTGGGAATGGTCCTCTCGCCCGGCCCGAACATGATCTATCTGGTGTCGCGGTCGATCTCGCAGGGGAGAAGGGCGGGACTGATCTCCCTCGGCGGTGTGGCCTGCGGGTTCCTCGTCTACGTGGTCGCCGTGACGGCGGGGATCGTCGCGGTCTTCACCCTCGTGCCCGCGCTGTACGTGGCGCTCAAGATCGGTGGCGCGCTCTATCTCGGCTGGCTGGCGTGGCAGGCCCTGAAGCCCGGCGGACGGTCGGCGTTCGCGCCGCGCGAGCTCGACCACGACTCGGTCCGCAAGCTGTTCGGTATGGGATTCCTCACGTCGGTGCTCAACCCGAAGATCGCGATCATCTACATGTCGCTGCTGCCGCAGTTCGTCATCCCCTCGCACGGACATGTCGCGGTCCAGAGCCTGCTGCTCGGGTTGTGCCAGGTCATCGTGGGAGTGACCTTCAACGGGCTGTTCGTGCTGACCGCCGGATCGATCTCGGGATTCCTGAAGGCCAGGCCCGTGTGGATGCGGGTGCAGCGGTACGTCACCGGGACGATCCTGGGGATCTTCGCCGTGCGGATGGCCGTCGAGCCGAAGTAGCGACATAAAGGCAGGGAGATCGGGAAGAGAAGCGCCGTGGTGCGAAGGATTCTGCGGGTACTGACGGCGCTCGTCGCGATCGCGGCGTTCGGTCTCTTCTCCTATTGGGCGTACAGGTTCACGCTCACCCCTGTCGACGACCCGCACGGCTGGGCGGTCGGCAACACCAAGCCGGGGCACACCCTCCAGTTCTATCTGGACAAGCCGAGCATCAGGGAGGCCGTCGTCGCGATCGGCGGCAACCTCGCGCTGCTCGCGCCGATGGGCGTGCTCCTGCCGCTGATCTCCCGGCGCCTGCGCGGGCTGTTCCGGATCACGTTCCTCGTGGCGCTGGTCTCGACGGGCATCGAGGTCGTCCAGGGGAACCTGATCAGCGGCAGGACCTTCGACGTCGACGACATCATCCTCAACGTCGCCGGCGCCGTCATCGCCTATCTGGTGCTGGGGCGCGGCGTCGGCAGGTGGATCCACCCGCCGAAGCGCCGCGGGCGGGTCAGAGCGGCAGCTCCACCAGTTCCGCGAGCACGCTCCGGTGCGAAGAAGGCGAGCCCAGCGCGAGCGAAGCGCTCTTCGCGCGCTTCAGGAGCAGGTGCGCGGGATGCTCCCAGGTGAAGCCGATGCCGCCGTGCAGCTGAACGCACTCCTCGGCGGCCTTGAGCGCCACGGCTGAGCAGTGGGCCTGCGCCACCGCGACCGCGACGGGAACGTCGGGGTCGTCGGTGGCCAGACAGTCGGCGGCGTGCCTGGCGACGGCCCGTGCCTGCCCGACGCTCGCCCACAGATCGGCCAGCCGGTGCTTGAGCGCCTGGTAGGAGCCCACCGGACGGCCGAACTGGTAGCGCGTCTTCACGTACGCGATCGTCATGTCGAGGCAGCGTTCGGCGATGCCGAGCTGCTCCGAGGCGAGCAGGCCCGCGCCGACAGAGAGGGCGTGGTCGAGCGGCAGGTCCCCGACCGCGACCCGGCGGGCGGGCGCCCTGTCGAAGGACAGGTCGGCCAGCGGGCGGGTGCGGTCGAGCGAGATGACCGCGGTCCGGTCGACGTCCCCGCCGCCGACCGCGAACAGCCCCTCCACGGTGGGGACGAGCAGCAGATCGGCGCTCAGCCCGTGGGCGACGCTCGTCACCGTGCCCGACAGCCGGTCGCCGTCGTTCGTCACGGTGTTCCTGAAGACCACGCCGGGGGCGGTCGTGAACGGGATCGCGAGGGCTGCCGTCAGCGTGCCCGTCGCCAGATCCCGCAGGTAGGCGTGGTCGTCGGCGGCCAGCAGCGCCGCCGTGGCCAGCACCGAGCTGGTCAGGAACGGCACCGGCGCGACCGAACGTCCCAGCTCCTCGAGCACCACGGCGGTCTCCCGCCAGGACGCGCCCGCGCCGCCGAGCTTCTCGGGGATCGCCAGGGCCGCGACGTCCATGCCGGTGAGGCCGTTCCACAGCGACGTGTCGTGCGGCTCGTCCAGCTCGGTCCACTCCAGGACGGCCTGCCACGGCGCCCGGTCGTCCAGGAACTCGCGGACCGCCCCGCGCAGCTCCGTCTCGGTCTCGTCGTAGAGGAGGTCGCTCATTTGGGCAGGTCCTTCCAGGGGACGTCCTTGTCGACGCGGATCTCGCCGGGCAGGCCGAGGACGCGCTCGGCGATGATGTTGCGGAGGATCTCCGAGGTGCCGCCCTCGATCGAGTTGCCCTTGGCACGCAGGTAGCGGTAGCCGGGCGAACGGCCGGTCATCTCGACGCTGGAGGGGCGCCGCATCGTCCAGTCGTCGTAGCGCAACCCCTCCTCGCCGAGCAGTTCCACCTCGAGGCCGGACAGTTCCTGGCTGAGGCGGGCGAAGGCCAGCTTGACCGCGCTGCCCTCCGGGCCCGGTGCCCCGACGGCCATCTGCTGCCGGAGCCTGCGGCCGGTCAGCCTGGCCGCCTCCGCCTCGACCCACAGCCGCAGCAGGGCGTCCTGGAGGGCGGGGGTGCGCAGCTCGGGGCGTTCGCGCCAGGTTCCGGCGACGATCCCGATCAGGCCGTCCTCGCGGCCCGCGCTGCGGCCGCCGATCGCGACGCGCTCGTTCATCAGGGTCGTCGTCGCGACCCGCCAGCCGTCGCCGACCTCGCCGAGCCGGTCGCCGTCGGGAAGGCGGACGTCGCTGAGGAAGACCTCGTTGAACTCGGCCTCGCCGGTGAGCTGGCGCAGCGGGCGCACCTCGACGCCGGGGGCGTGCATGTCGAGGGCGAAGTAGGTCATGCCGCGGTGCTTGGGGGCGTCGGGGTCGGTGCGGGCGACGAGCAGGCCCCAGCGGGCCTCGTGCGCCATGGACGTCCAGACCTTCTGGCCGTTGACGATCCAGCCGTCGCCGTCGCGGACCGCCCGGGTGGCGACGTTCGCCAGGTCGGAGCCCGCGCCGGGCTCGGAGAACAGCTGGCACCAGACCTCTTCACCGGTCCACAGCGCGCGCAGCCAGCGTTCCCTCTGCTCGGCGGTCCCGGCGGCGAGGATCGTCGGCGCGGCCATGCCCAGCCCGATCCCGATGCGGTCGGGACGGTTCGACGGGGTTCCGGCGAACGCCCGGTCGACGGCGCTCTGCGCGCCCCGCTCCAGGTCGAGGCCGCCGAGCCCGGCCGGGAAGTGCACCCAGGCCAGTCCCGCGTCGAACCTCGCCCGGAGGAACTCCGCGTCGGGGAGGCCCCGATGCTCCTCCACGAACTGCCGTGCTGCCGCCTCGACGTCCACGCCACCCCCATCGTCGTCCGGAAATCGTCGTCCGGAGATCGTCCCGGAAGGGTCCGGTCCGCCCACCCCAGCATGCCGCCGGGGCGTCGTCCAGAGGGGTTGGGCGAACGACCAGCCTCAGAAGGCGAGGGCGTGCTCGATGACCAGGCGGGCCGCGCCGGTGACGCCCGCGCGGTCGCCCAGATGGCTGGCGCGGACCGCGAGATGCTCGGTGGTGCGGGGGACGGCGACGGCGCCGATCCGCTCGCGGATGCCCGACAGCAGGGGTTCGCCCGCCTCGGCGAGGTCGCCCGCGATGACCACCTCGGACGGGTTGACGAAGGTGACGAGGGTGCCGAGCACCTCGCCGATGGCGCGGCCCGCGGCGCCGACCAGGCGGAGCGCGTCCGGGCGGCCGTCCAGGACGAGCCCGACGACCTCGCGGGTGTCGGCGACGCCCAGCCGCGCGGCGAGGGCCGCCCCGCCCGCGACGGACTCCAGGCAGCCGATCTTTCCGCAGGCGCAGGGGAGCCCTTGCGCCGCGGCCACCGGAATGTGGCCGACGTCTCCCGCGGCGGCCCGCGCCCCCCGGTGCAGCCGGCGGCCGGTGATGATCCCGCTGCCGATGCCCGTGCCGAGCTTCACCAGGATCAGATGCTCGACCTGCGGATCCGTCGAGTGCTCCCCGACGGCCATGATGTTGACGTCGTTGTCGACCAGGACGGGCACGTTCAGCCGCTCACCGAGCAGGCCGGGCACGTCGAACCCCTCCCAGCCGGGCATCTTGGCCTCGGGTCCCGGCCGTCCGGATCCGTGGTCGACCTGGCCGGGCAGCCCGAGGCCGAGACCGCACACCTCGTCCAGGCGGCGTCCGGCCGGTCCGAGCAGGTTCGGGAACTCGCCCGACAGCCAGCCCAGCACCTTCTCCGGGCCGTCCCCGATCCGCAGGTCGTCGGTGCGCTCGGCGAGGATCCGGCCGTCCAGGTCGGTGACGGCCAGCCGCGCGTGGGTGGCCCCCAGGTCGGCCGCCAGCACCACCCGCGCCGCCGGGTTGAACACGAACGCCGTGGCCGGACGCCCCCCGGACGAGACGGCGCCGTCCGCGGGCATGATCCAGCCGGCCCCGGCCAGCGCGTCCAGCCGAAGCGAGATCGTCGACCGGGCCAGGCCCGTGACGGTGGCCAGCTCGGCCCGTGTCAGCGCCCCCTCCTCGCGCAGCAGCGCCAGCAGCGCGCCCGCTCCCGGAGTCTCCGTGGCCATCCCCACCTCCCACCCGCGTCCAAGGCCCCCCATCATGACGAAACCCCCGCCGGGACGCATCCCGGAGGGGCTTTCAGGCCGATCCGCGGGATCAGGGTTCGAGGGCGGGGAGGCCGTCGATGCTCACGCGGTTCTTCTGGGCGCGGTACTTCGCGAGTTCCTCGGGACTCTTGCGGGCGCCCCAGTCCTTGAGCAGGTCGCGGGTGCCGACGACCTCCATGAACGGGACGGCGTAGCCGCACGAGTCGGAGATCCGCTCGATCGAGGCGACGATGATGGAGCGGACGCTGGGATTGCCCGGGGGGAACAGGCCCGCGAGGCCGTCCCACTCGGGGTCTCCGGGCAGCACGGTGCGGCCGGTCCCGTACAGGCGGAGGATCTTCGGGGTCCGCTCGAACGAGCAGAACATGAAGGTGATCCGCCCGTTGTCCTGGAGGTGGGCGATCGTCTCCGCGCCGGACCCGTTCATGTCCAGGTAGGCCACCGTGTGCTCGTCGATGATCGCGAACGTCTCGGCGTACCCCTTCGGCGAGAGGTTGACATGGCCGCCCTCGCCCGGCGCCGTGGCCACGAAGTACATCGGCTGCTGACCGATGAACCGCTGCAGGGCGTCGTCGAGACGCTCATAAGTCTTCCCCATGCCCCAAAGCATAGCCAAACGGCGGAAAACCCCCATGAACAACGAAACCCCCACCGGAGTGGACCCCGGTGGGGGCTTTCGTTCGTAGGGCCGATGCGCGGGTCGCCTCTCGGCGGTATGCGCAACGTGGCTCCAGCCGGACGGTATTCCACGAAGGCGGAAGGTGAGGCCCGGGGACACCGGACACACCGGCCTACGGTGGGTGTAACGGGCGGGGGGCGGGATCCATTCCCGGGCGGCGGATCAGTTTCGGGACAGGGCGGCCAGGACGGCGGGGGTGTCGCTGAGATCGGGGAGGACGACGTCGGCCCCGGCCGCGTGGAGGGCGGCGGGGGAGTCGGTGCCGGTGGCGACGGCCACCGCCCAGGCGCCCGCGCCCTTCGCGGTGGTGACGTCGCGGAGGGTGTCGCCGACGATCACCGTGTCGTGGCCGCCGTAGGGGTGGCCCAGATGGGTCTCGGCGCGGAGGAAGGCGTGCCGGGGCAGGTCGTGACGCTCGAAGGCGTCCCCGCCGTAGGCGCCGATCCGGAAGTCGACATGCCCGGCCAGGCCGAAGGCGTTCATCTTCAGGACCGCCAGCGGATACAGGTTGCCGGTCAGGACGGTCTGGCTGACCCCGGGCAGCTCGCCGACGGCCGTCAGGGCCTCGGCCGCGCCGGGGAGGACCCGGCCCCCGGCGGCCAGCTCGTCCGCCCTCGCCTCCAGCTCCTCGACGATCAGCTCGAGGAAGCGGTCGAGCATCCCGTCGCCGGTGGAGACGCCGTGGACCTCCAGGACCTCGGACGCGGCGGCGAGCTCGGTGCGTCCGTCGAAGCGCCAGTCGTGCTCGAGGCGGCGTCCCGTGGCGCGCAGGAACGCGGCGTCGTAGGCGGCCCTGGCCGTGGTCCCCCCGTCGATCAGCGTGTGGTCGATGTCCCAAAGCACCAGAAGCCGTCTCATGGCCTCATCATCCCAGCAGGTGATTGCGCCGTTTTTCCGGGCACTCGGAGGTCGTTCGAGGACCCGACCCCCTGAGGATCCGCTCATGTCCGTGGAACCCCGCCCCGACCCCGAGCCCAAGGCCGACGGCGACCACCGGGCGGAGCAGCCCTCTCCCAAGGCGACGAAGCGCCTGCGCCGCAAGAGACTGGAGCGCGACCAGGACAGGCTGGCCCACCGCCTGCGCAGCGACGGTCCCGACCATCCCCTCCGGATGCCGTTCCGCGCCTGGATGGGCGCGGTCAAGCGGACCGTCCTCGAATTCCAGGAGGACGGCCTGGGCGACTGGGCGGCAGCCCTCACCTACTACTCGGTGCTGTCGATCTTCCCTGCGCTGCTGGTGGTGACCTCGATGGTCGGGCTCGCCGGCGGCGAGGTCTCGCAGAAGCTGATCGACAATCTCGCCGCCCCGGCGCCCGGCGCGGTGCGCGAGGTCCTCACCCAGGCCCTGTTCGAGCTGGAGAACAGCAAGCGGAGCGCCGGGCTGGTCGCGCTGATCGCGATCCTGGGCGGGCTGTGGTCGGCGTCGAAGTACGTGGCCGCGTTCATGCGGGCCTCCAACGCCGTCTACGACATCCACGAGGGGCGTCCGCTGTGGAAGACGTTCCCGATCCGGGTGGCGATCACGCTGGCGACGCTGGTGCTGATGGCCGTCAGCGCCGTCGCCGTGGTGGTCTCCGGGCCGCTCGCGCACCGGATCGGCGATCTTCTGGGGCTCGGCGACCTCTCGGTGATGGTGTGGAACGTCCTGAAATGGCCGGTCCTGCTGATCGTGATCAACGTGCTGTTCGCGCTGCTCTACTGGGCGGCGCCGAACGCCCGGCAGGGCATCCGCTGGATCACGCCGGGCGGGCTGCTGGCCCTGCTGGTGTGGCTGCTGGCGTCTCTCGGTTTCGCCGTCTACGTGTCGGGCTTCGCCGCCTACAACAAGACCTACGGCAGCCTCGCCGCATTGATCATCTTCCTGGTCTGGCTGTGGATCGCGAACGCCGCCCTCCTGCTGGGCGCGGAGTTCAACGCCGAGCTGGAGCGCGCCCGCGCCATCGAGTCGGGCAACCCGCCCGGCAAGGAGCCCTACGTGCGTCTTCGCGATCTCCCCGACTAGCCGGTCGCGTGAGCCAATAATAGGCGTTTGCAACTAAACTCCATTGCAAGTATTGTCGCCGGAGGTAATCGGCTGTAGCAATGTGATGGGGGAACGGCCATGCCGTTGGCGCTTCTGGCCCTGGCGATCGGGGCCTTCGGGATCGGGACCACGGAATTCGTGATCATGGGACTGCTCCCGGACGTCGGGGAGACCTTCGGGGTCTCCGTCCCGACGGCGGGCCTGCTCGTCACCGGATACGCGCTGGGCGTCGTGATCGGCGCACCGATCATGACCCTGCTCGGCACGAGGATCTCCCGCAAGCGGATGCTCATGCTGCTCATGGGCCTGTTCGTGATCGGCAACGGCGTCTCGGCGATCGCCCCCGCCTACGGGGTCATGCTCACCGGACGGATCATCGCCTCGTTCGCGCACGGCGCCTTCTTCGGGATCGGGTCCGTGGTCGCGGCCGGGCTGGTCGCCCCGCACAAGAAGGCAGGGGCCATCGCGATGATGTTCACCGGGCTGACCGTCGCCAACATCGTGGGAGTGCCGCTCGGGACGCTCGTCGGGCAGAACCTCGGCTGGCGGGCGACCTTCGGGATCGTCGCCGCGCTCGGGCTCGTGGCCGTCGCCGGGATCGCCCGGCTGGTGCCCGAGCAGCCCCGGCAGGAGGGGGTGCGGGTCCGGCACGAGCTGGCGGCGTTCCGGAACGTCCAGGTGCTGCTGGCGCTGGGCATGACCGTCCTGGGGTTCGGCGGGGTCTTCGCCGCGATCACCTACATCGCGCCGATGATGACGGACGTCACGGGGTTCGCGGCGTCGTCGGTGCCCTGGCTGCTGGTCCTGCTCGGGCTGGGCATGTTCGCCGGGAACCTGGTCGGAGGCCGCTTCGCCGACAGGGCGCTGATGCCCATGCTGTTCTCCTCACTCGGCTCGCTCGCGGTCGTGCTCGCCCTGTTCACGGCCACCGCCCACAGCAAGCCCGCCGCGGTCGTCACCGTGTTCCTCATCGGCGCGCTCGGCTTCGCCGGCGTCCCCTCGCTGCAGAAGCGGGTCCTCGACCAGGCGCAGGAGGCGCCGACCCTCGCCTCGGCCATGAACATCGGCGCCTTCAACCTCGGCAACGCCCTCGCGGCCTGGCTGGGCGGTCTCACCCTCACCGCGGGCCTGTCCTACACCGCCCCGAACTGGGTCGGCGCCGTCATGGCCGCCGCCGCCCTGGCCCTGGCCCTGCTCTCGGCCGCCCTCGAGCGCCGCTCCGCACCCGTCCCGCTGCCCGGAAGCGTCGCCCAGCCCGTTTAGGCGCCGGTGCGGAACCAGGTCGTCGAGCCGCCCGCCACCGCTCCGGGCAGCGGGTCGGCCGAGGTCAGGAGGACGTCGGTCCAGGGGACGGGGCAGGGGGCGTCGCCGAAGACCGTCACGTTGACCAGGTCGCCGCGGGAGAAGACGAGGACGTCGTCGCGGCCCGCGGACAGCCAGGTGAGGGGGCCGTCGATGGAGCGGCGCAGGGCGAGGGCCTTGCGGTGCAGCTCCAGGGTGGGATTGTCGCCGGTGTAGGAGGCGAAACCGGCCGGCTGCGGAAGCCAGGAGCGGCCCGTGGGGGAGAAGCCGAAGGCCGTCGCCGGGTCCGGGGTCCAGGGCAGGGGGACGCGGCAACCGTCGCGGCCGTAGTCGGCGGGGCCGGAACGCCGGAAGGTCGGGTCCTGGCGGACCTCGTCGGGCAGCTCGATGACCTCGGGCAGGCCCAGCTCCTCGCCCTGGTAGAGGTAGACCGAGCCGGGCAGGGCCAGCAGCAGCATCATGGCGGCGCGGGCGCGGCGCGTGCCGAGAGCGAGATCGACGGGACCCCGCGGACGGGAGTCGGGGCCGCCGTCCCGGCGCAGCAGCCCGTACCGGCTGACGGTCCGGTGGACGTCGTGGTTGGCGAGCGTCCAGGTGATCGTCGCTCCGGTCGCGGCGATCTGCTCCAGACCCCTCTCGATGGACGTCCTGAACCGGTCCGGGTCCCACGGGGTGAGCAGGAGATCGAAGTAGAACGCCTGCGGGAGCTCGTCCTCGCGCAGGTAGAGGGCGAGGTCCCCGACGGTCGGCACCCAGATCTCGCCGACGAGCGTCAGATCGCGGTCGTAGGAGTCGGCGAGGCTCCGCCAGCGGCGCAGCACGTCGTGGACCTCGGGCTGGTTCTGGCCGTGCGGGTTGTAGTCGGGATAGTGGTCCCAGTCGGGCAGATCGGCGTTCTTGAACAGCATGTGGGCGACGTCGATCCGCATCCCGTGGACGCCGCGGTCGAACCAGAACCGCAGGACGTCGTCGAAGAAGGCGGCGACCTCCTCGTTCCGCCAGTCGAAGTCGGGCTGGGCCGGGTCGAAGGAGTGCAGGTACCACTGGCCGTCGGGGACCCGGGTCCAGGCGGGGCCGCCGAAGGCCGAAAGCCAGTTGTTCGGCGGGCCCTCGGTGCCGTCGGGCGCGATCCGGCCGTCGCGGAAGATGAAGCGCTCCCGGTGCTCACCGCGCAGCGCCGCCTGGAACCACGGATGCTCGGCGGAGCAGTGGTTGGGGACGAGGTCCATCAGGAGCTTCATGCCCCGGCCCTCGACGTCCGCCAGCAGCCGGTCGAAGGCGGGCAGCCCGCCGTAGGCGGCGTCGATGCCGGTGTAGTCGGCCACGTCGTAGCCGTGGTCGGCGCCGGGCGACGGATAGCAGGGGTTGAGCCACAACCCGTCGACGCCGAGGTCCTGGAGATGGTCGAGCCTGCCGCGCAGGCCCTCCAGGTCGCCGACGCCGTCGCCGTCGGAGTCGAGGAACGAACGGAGGTACACCTGATAGATCACGGCGTCACGCCACCACGCATCGGTCATGGTGCCCGTCTTCCCGTCCGGCGGCCGGTCACTCCTCGACGGCCAGCAACATCCGTTTCAGCAGGGCGTTCAGCGCGTCCCGCTCCTCGACGCCGAGCGCGCCGACCATCCCGTCCTCGACCTCGCCGCGGATGCGCTGCGCCCCGGTCCACAGCTCGCGGCCGAGATCGCTGATCTCGACGTCCACCCGCCGCCGGTCGCGTTCGCCGCGGGTCCGCCGGAGCAGCCCGGCCTTCTCGAGCGTGTCGAGCCTGCCGGTGATCCCCGCGGGGGAGATCTTCAGCTCCCCGGCGAGCTGGGACGGTGTCGCCCGGCCGCCGTGGGCGACCAGCCAGTGCAGGGTCTCGAACTCGAACTGCTGCAGCCCGACCTCGACGAGCGCCCGGTCCTTGGCCTGGTGAAGCTGCCTGACCAGGAACTGCATCCGGGTGACGATCCCCTCGGTCCGCTCGTCGAAGGGCGCGTAGCCCTTCCAGCGGGCCAGGTGCCGGTCCACGGAGTCGTCCATGGGGTCATTATGCCGCCGGCGAATAATTTGTTGACGAATGATTCGCTAGCGAAGTACTTTCGGCGGATGCTCCGTCTCATCGCGGGCCGTTCCCTCGCGGCCCTGGCCACGGCCCTGATTCCGACGACCCTCACGCTGGCGATCCTCGGCGGTACCGGGTCGGCCGGAGATCTGGGGCTCGTGCTGGCCTGTGAACTGATCCCGCTGGTGCTGCTGCTGCCCGTCAGCGGGGTGGTCGCCGACCGGTTCAGGCCCGAGCGCGTCGCCCGCGCCGCCGACCTGGTCAGGGCGCTGGCCCAGGCCGCCATCGCGGTCCTGCTGCTCACCGGGAACGGGCGGATCCCGCCGCTCGCCGGCTGCGCCCTCGTGACGGGCGTCGGGGTGGCGTTCGGGGTGCCGGCGGTGCCGCGGCTCGTCCGGGCGGCGGTCGCGGCCGAGGACCGGCTGCGGGTGAACACCCGGCTGAGCGGGGCCAGGAGCCTCGCCGAGCTGGCCGCCCCGGCGCTGGCGGGCGGGCTGATCCTGGCGGCGGGGCCCGGCTGGTCCTCGGCGCTGACCTCCGTGCTGTTCCTGGCCTCGGCGCTGACCCTCGGAGGCGTCCGGACGCCGGGGACCGCGGGGGGCGTCCGGGCCTCGTTCCCGGCCGAGATCGGGGACGGCTGGCGTGAGGCGCGCCGCCACCCGTGGTTCCTGGCGAGCGTGCTCAGCCATTCCTGCTGGCATCTCGCGGCGGGCTTCCTGCTGACCCTGGGCCCGCTGATCGCTCTCCGGGAACTGGGCGGTGAGGGGGCGTGGGTGCTCGTCGCGCAGGTCGGGGCGGCCGGAATGCTCGCAGGGATCTTCGCCGCGTCCCGGCTGACGATCCGGCGGCCCCTGCCCGTCGTGACGCTCGCGGGCGCGACCTACGTGCTGCCGCTGATCGCGTTCGCGGCGACCGCGCCCACCTGGGTCTGCGCGGCGGCCTACGGCACGGCGATGACGGGTCTCGGCCTGCTGCTCCCGCTCTGGGACACCGAGATGCAGCGTCGCATCCCCGAACGCTCCCTCGGCCGGGTCTCCTCGCTGGACGCGCTGATCTCCTTCGTCTCCCGGCCGGTCGGGCTGGCCGCGGCGGCTCCGCTGGCCGCGCTCACCGCGACCGCGGTCCCGCTCCTGGCGGCGGCCGCCCTGATCGCGGTCTCGCACGCGCTGGTCCTGGTGACGCTCCGGCGGGGCCCGGACCAGCGGGACGCGCCCGCGGCGGACGGCCGGATCGCGGGGACGCGAAAAGCCCCGGCCATCCGAGGATGACCGGGGCTTCAGCCGCGTGAGCGGCGGAGTTCCTTAGGCGGGAACGATGTTCGCGGCCTGCGGGCCCTTCTGGCCCTGGGTGATGTCGAACGACACCTTCTGGCCCTCCTGGAGCTCGCGGAAGCCCTGGGCGGCGATGTTCGAGTAGTGGGCGAAGACGTCGGCGCCGCCGCCGTCCTGCTCGATGAAGCCGAAGCCCTTTTCCGCGTTGAACCACTTCACGGTACCGGTAGCCATAAGAATCTCCCTCTGAGGCGAAACCTGAAAACCCGCAGAATTGCGGATCTTTCGCGCTGCGAAATGAGGGCCCTGAAAACAGAAAAGCGCCTGTAGAAATCAGCAGGCGCACAAGAAAGTTTTGGGAACCACAACTGCAACTCCACCCACTGTAGCACGGTCCTCACGTGCTCCTCGCGGGCCAAGGGTAAAGTTCTCTCGACTAGGCAGATTTCGCCGCATTTTCACTGGTTTCGCCGGGAAAATACGGGTTGTATTCATGAGATCGATCACTCGCTGGACATCACGACCGGGTCTGTTTTGGGCAGCGCGACCCACTCATAGCCCTCTCCGACGACCCACTTGACCAGGGTTCCCGGCACCCGGGCGACCTTGTTCGGCTTGTATCCGGCGGGGAAGTTCGACGGCACCTCGGCGGGGACGGGCGTCCAGGCTGATCCGTCGAAGGCCCATCGCTCGGCCCAGCCCCGGTAGGCCAGGGGACGGCCGGTGTCGTCGGTGGTGAAGCGGATGTCGTCCTGCGGGCTGCGCGACGGGGTGGCCGTCACGGAGGTGCCGTCCCAGTGCGTCCAGTCGAGTCCGCCCCAGCCGGTGCTCGTGACGGGCTTCAGATGGGCGAACCAGACGTCGTCCCCGCCGAGCGGGGAGATCCCGGCGAAGGCGTGGCCGGGCTCGGTCGCGATCGTCGCCGCGTCGGACCAGACGGTGCCCGTCCAGCGGGTGAGGGCCTGGACCGAGCCGGAGACCGTCCGGACCGCCCAGAGGCCGCCAGGGCCGATCCCGAAGGACCGGGAGGTGAAGGAACCGCCCGGATCGGGCGGAGAGACCCTGTTCCAGGCGGCGCCGTCGAACCGGCAGAGCGCCGCGGTCCCGATCGCCCAGACCGCGGTGGCGTCCCGCTCGTAGGTGCCGGACGCGCAGTCCGGCGGCACGTCGGGGAGGGTCTGGAAGGCCCGGCCGTCCCACCGGACGACGGTCGCCCCCCTGCTCTGGGAGCGTCCGGCCAGGTAGACGTCGCCGGGGCCGAAGGCGAAGACCCTGCCGACCTCGCCGGTGCCGCTCGCCCACGGGCCGGGTCCGTACCTGGTCCAGGTGGTGCCGTTCCAGCGCTGGATCGCCGGCTTGCGCTCCAGGAGGCAGTTCTTCACCGGAACGGGGACGCCCCCGGTCGTGGAGATCGTCCAGGTGCAGACCTCGCCCTGGAATCCCACGGCCCAGACATCGTTCGTCGCGGTCGCGGCCACGTCGAGGAATCCACCGCGCGGCCAGGACCAGGCCGGAGTCGCCATCTTCCAGACCCCGTCGGCGTGCGCGGGGGCACCCGTCGCCGCCACCATCACGATCGCCGCCACCGCGAGACGTCTCATTTTCGCTCCTCTTCTCGGAAAAAGAGCATCCGATACCGTCCGGATCCTTTCTTGTGCCAGTGGTGACAAACGGCGGGAACGGTCAGTGGCGGGCGCTTTACAGCCCTTGGTTTACGTCAATTGCCGAAAACGGGTACGGTTCGGGTGATCAACGACTGAGCAGGGGGAAATCACGTGATCCGGTGGGGGATTCTGGGAGCGGGCGGCATCGCCGGTTCCGTGTGCGACGACATCGCGCTGAGTGAGGGCAGCACGGTCACGGCCGTCGCCGCCCGCGACGCCGGCCGGGCGTCCGCGTTCGCCGAGCGGTACGGCGCCGCCCGCGGTTACGGCGCCTACGCCGACCTGGTGGCCGACGACGAGGTGGACGTCGTCTATGTCGCCACGACCCATCCGCACCACCGCGAGCACGCGCTCCTGGCGATCGAGGCGGGCAAGGCCGTCCTGATCGAGAAGCCGGTCTGCCTGAACGCCGCCGACGCCCGCGAGGTCCTCGACGCGGCCAGGGCGGCGGGCGTCTTCGCGATGGAGGCCATGTGGATGCGGCTGAACCCGCTCGTCCGCAAGGCCGCCGAGCTGGTCGCGGAGGGTGCGATCGGCGAGCTGCGCGGAGTCCGCGCCGAGTTCGGCCTCGGCCTGCCCTACGACCCGTCGCACCGCCTCTACGACCTCGGCAACGGCGGCGGCGCCCTGCTCGACCTGGGCATCTACCCGGCGACCCTCGCCTACCTGCTCCTGGGCCGCCCCGACTCCGTGCACACCTCGGGCGAACTCGCCCCGACCGGCGCCGACGACACCGCCGCCATGGAATGGATCTACGACGGCGTCCCCCGCGCCCACCTGTGGTCCTCGGTCTCCACCGCCGCCCCCAACCAGGCGGCGATCCTCGGCACGACCGCCTCGATCACCCTCGAGAACGTCTGCCGCCCGTCCGCGATGACCCTCCACTCCACCGACGGAACCCGCACCGACTTCCCCGACCCCCTGGCCGGCCGGGGCCACGGCTACGGCCCCGAGATCGCCGAAGTGGAACGGTGCCTCACCGAGAGCCTCCTCGAAAGCCCCCTGGTCCCCCACGCCGAAACCCTCGAAATCCTCGAACTCCTGGACGCCGCGAGAGCGTCCCTGGGCGTCGTCTACCCCTCCGAAAACGGTGGAACCAAGGCGTCATAGCCCAGGCGCACCCGACGGGAGAAATAAACAGAATTTCATTCGTTGTGGAATTATATGTCATCACTCCTGGTCTGGGGCTCGAATCCGTTTTGAGAATCTCTAGATAACAACAGTGCAAAGTTGTTTTTGTGGAATTGTTTGAATGTCATGCTCGGGGGAGTTTGGCCTGAAAGGTCGGACTTGGGGTGGGGGCAGTGGACGGCTCTCGCCTCGGCTCATCACAACCGAGGGACACGTATGACCATCGAGACCACGCTCAAGGAGACGATGACGATCGAGGGCGCGCTGGGGGCGGCGCTCGTCGACTACGACAGCGGAATGTCGCTGGGCACCGTCGGGGGAGGCCGCGAGCTGGACCTGGACGTCGCCGCCGCGACCAACACCGAGGTCGTGCGCGCCAAGGTCCGGGCCCTGGAGGCCCTGAAGATCGACGACAAGATCGAAGACATCCTCATCTCGCTGAGCAGGCAGTACCACATCATCCGGCTGATCAACGCGGCCGACGGAAGCCGGCTCTTCCTCTACCTCGCGCTGGACCGGGAGCGTTCGAACCTGGCGCTCGCCCGCCACACGCTCCGCAGAATCGAGAGCGAGCTGAGCGTCTGAGGAACGGGCCGGGCGAGCGTTCATGAACAAGGAAGAAGTACTGGCCGAGCTGACGGCTCTGCGCAAGGAGGTCCCGGGCATCGCCGAGGCCGCCACGGCGTCGATCGACGGCATGCTCATCGCGGCGGACACCGACGAGGTCCGTCCCGAGGTGCTGGCGGCGCTCGCGTCCGCGGCGCTCGGGCTCGGGAAGAGCGCGGCCCACGAGGTCGGCATGGGGGAGCTCCGCGAAGTGATCACTCGCTGTCAGAGCGGGCACATCGTCATCTATCCGGTGGGGCGGAAGGCCCTGCTGGTCCTGCTGGGGGACGAGGGCCTCGACGTGGGCCGGCTCCATGTCCGATCGCGTCCGGCCGTCCAGCGTCTGGCCGACATTCTCGGGTTGTGAACCGGTGACCGATGTCTGAACCCACTGAAGACCAGCCGCACGGCGTCTTCCTGGGAAGCCTCCTGCGTCGCGGACGCGACGGCTTCACGGGCACGCTGCGCGCCGACGGCGCCGTCTCCGGCACCGTCACCCTCGCCGAGGGCCGCGTCATCGCGGCCTCCACGGCCGTGGCCCCCGGCCCCGAATCCCTCCTTCTGCGCTCCGGCCGTCTCGCAGAGGCCGACTGGACCGCCGCCTACACCGACGCCGCTCCCGAGGGCCGCCTCGCCGAGGAGCTCCTCAAGAGGGGCCTCCTCGGCGAGGTGTCCCTCCAGGTCCTGACCCTGAAGGCCCTGACGGACGCCGTCTTCGCGATGGCGATCTGCGGCGTCCAGACCTGCGTGGCCACCCCACCGTCCCCCGACGAGCTCCCGCCCCTCCTCCCGGCGGCCCCGGGCCTGACGACCCGGGCCCTGGCCGACGAGACGACCCGCCGCCTGGCGTCCGCGTCCCGCTGGGCGGCGAAGGGCCTGACCGTCGACACCTACCTCTTCCGCACCACCGACTCCCCGGCCCCCGCGACGATCAACGGCCGTCGCACCCCCCGGGACCTGGCCTTCCTCTGGGGCCAGGGCCTCTACGCCACCCTCTACACCCTCGCCGACCTCCTCGCCTCCACCCACATCACCACCTCCGACTCCCCCCGTCTGACCCCGCCCCCCACCCCGATCCCCCTCACCCCCGAGACCCTTCCCCAACGCCAGAAGGGCACCAGCCCCGTCAACACCTTCCTCCCGTTCCGCCCCCCTTCCTGACGCCCCGTCCCGGCCGCAGAACCCGGAAGACCCCGCATCCACGCCCATGGATGCGGGGTCTTCCGCGTCTCTCCCGAATTCTCGTGACGCCCGATGTAGAGATCGCTCCGCCCGCTCCGACCTCCGCCCGTAACAGCCGAGCCCGGACACCCGCAGGGAGCCCTCATGTCACGGAACACCGAAACCGTCACCGCCTACCTGGACGGATTCCGCAGGAACGATCACGGCCGGATCCTGTCCTGCCTGACCGACGACATCGAGTTCACCGTCTACGGTGCCTTCCACCTCGCCGGCAAGGACGCCTACGACAAGGCCATCGACGGCCCGCCCGAACTCCTCGACCCGCCCCACCTGGAGGTCGTCCGCATGGTCGAACAGGACGACGTGATCATGGCCGAGCTCACCGCCACCATCGAACGGGCCGAGGGCGGTCACCTCCGCCTCTCCATGGCCGAGCTCTTCCTCATGCGCGACGGCAAGATCGCCGAGCGCCGGGCCTGGGTCATCGAACTGAAGGAGAACGACTTCCGCTGACCCGCCCCGGCGCTAGATCACCCGCTGGAGGTTCCACCGCTTCTCGGGGTCGGGGCCGCAGGCGGTGAATCTCACCTCGGGGCCTTGCGGGCCGCTGTAGCGCCCCAGGCAGCGGCGGGTGAAGGTGCTCCAGATGTACCAGCCGTCCGTGGTGAGGGAGAGGGACCACTTCTGTTCGGGTGCGGAGGCCGAACAGGTCGCGAACCTGGGATGGAGGCCTTCGAAGACGTCCTGCAGACAGCGTCCGCTGGCCAGGTTCGCGAGTTTGACGACGTTGCAGGGGTCGGCGTCGCACTGCGGCTGCCACAGATGGGACGGCGTGTCCTGGCAGGGCTGGAGCTGAGCGTATTTGCCCTGGCCTCCGTAGGGGTCGACCATGCAGGAGCCGCTGCTGAGGTTGTAGATGAACAATCCGTCCGCGGCGCGGGCGGGGGAGGCCGCTGCCAGCCCGCACAGGGTGAGGACGATCGTCATCAGCATCGTGCACAGGCCGCGCTGCGGCCGCCCGCGTCTCTTCTCGGTCATCGATCCGCACGTTCCTTTCCGATCACGTTCGGCGGGGAACACCAGGAGGCTAGCCACGGCATCGGCACCCCAATAAGGGACGGCGGTCCCTCCGCCCCGGGACACATGTCCCGCCCGAGGCGTCGGTTCGGCGGGCTTTAGGCTGGTCGAGGTACCGCAGGTGAAACGAAGGACGCATATGGCCCGCCCCTATGACCCAGGACCGAAACGGTTCGTCTTCATCGCCGGTGACGGCGACGACCAGAAGATCTCCGTGGGCGACGCCCAGGAGGCATATGTGGCGTTCTCCGCCTTCTTCCGGGAGCGGGACTCCGGCACCTTCACCATCGAAGACACAGCGGCGGACCAGCGGCTGGTGCTCATGCCCGGTCAAGGGGTGATCGCCCGGATCGAAGGGGCGGACCGGCACCGGTCGGCATACCTCAGGGTCGACCGGCCCAACCGCTACATGCCTGCCGCGATGCTGTTCTTCGAGAACGGATACACCGGCCTCGACCACTTCGGCCAGTGGTTCCCGGACGTCGCCGACCTCGACGCGTCACCGGAGGCCCGCGGTGCCCTCCGCGCCGCGACGATCACGACCGAAGCCGCGGCCATCGAGGAGGTCGCCCGCATCTGGAGCGCTTCGGGCACCGTGGACCCGAGCGACCGGTTCTACGTCTTCTTCGACTCGCACGGGGCCGACGACGACCGGGCCGAACGGGCCGAACTGCTCAAACTGGTCGAGTTCCTCGGCCTCGAACGGCTCGACGCTCCCGCCGGCGCGGCCGACGGCGAGGTCCGGGTGCGCACCGACGGGCGCCTCGAGACCGAGATCGAACGGTGGTCATGAGAGACATCGTCTTCACGCGCGGAAGCGGCTGGATCCCGAACGTGATCCGCGAGGACGGCGAGCTGAAACTGATGCTCGGCGCCGGGGCCGACGCCAACCACGAGCCTCGCACCTTCACGTTCCCGGTCGGGGAGGCCCATCTCGCGGTGCTCCGGGAGGACCTCGCCAGGCACCTGCTGCTGTGGAGCGCGGTCCTCCCGCTGTGCGACGCCGCCGGAACCCGGGGCCGCCTCGACGAGGCCGCCGCCGTCGCACTCCTGGATCCGATCCTCCTGTCCCCGCCCGCGGACGTCGACGCGCTCTTCCGGCACATCCCGTGGGACGGGGCCCGGCTCATCGCCCACGGCGCCGACATCCGCCTGCTCGAACGCGGCCGTCTCCACGCGGCGATGCGGACGGCGACGGAGACGTCCGATGCGAAGAGAGCCCAGGAGTACCGCGCGAACCGCGCCCGCGCCGAGCGCGGAACGGTGCTCTCCCCCCTCGACACCGCGATCCTCACATACACGGGCCAGTACCTGCACGGCGCGACGGTTCCGAAGCGGATCACCGACGCCGTCGACCCCGCACTCCTGCCGCAGGTCCTCCGCGTGATCTCCACCGCCGAACAGGCGTGCGCCGGGATGCGGATCGCCCGCGACCCACGACGGGGCAAGCGCGCCACCGACAAGCGCGACTGGAACCGGATGGCGACGACGGCCGAGAAGGCCGTGCGCCGAGCACACCCCGACCTCGCCGACGACGCGGTCCGCACCGTGAGCTTCCTGATCTGTTCGGAGGCCGCGGACCGCTCCAGAAACGCCCCCTTCGACGACGAGCGGCCCCCCGCCGCCTCCGGCGACAGCGCGACGAAGACGACGCTGTCCTTCACCGACGACAAGGACGTCGAGAAGAAGTGGCACCTCGGCGGCCCCCGCACCGCCACCGCGGAATTCTGGGAGTTCGTCAGTGACCGCTCCGCCTCCGGCAACGAGGTCTTCACCATCGAGGACGAGCAGCTGGGCGAGGGCATCCAGCTCCACTTCTACGCCGATTCCGCCGCCCGCATCACCACGCTGCACAAGGGCGAGCCCGGCGGACCGGACACCGAATACCAAGTCGAATACTGCCTGGTCGACAGCCTCAGCGACTACCGGAACCTCGTGAGCGCCTTCGTCCACGGCGGCTGCGCCTCCCTCGACCCCCACGGCCCCTGGATCTCGGACAACACCGAGTTCGAACGAGCCCGCCGCCAACGCCACACCAAGTAGCCCCGGATTCCCGAAGCGCCGCTGAGGCGCGTGGTCGGGCAGTTCGTCAGGCAGAAAGCAGAAGACCCCTCGCCCTGAAGATCAGGCTGGGGTCTTCTTGCTGCTGAAGGATGGTGGCCAGGGGCGGGGTCGAACCGCCGACCTACCGCTTTTCAGTCATATGACACAGCACACATGACCTGTGACGCACCCTGTTTGACCAGCGCGGGAACGGCTCTGATCGTCCCCCTGTGTCCCTGGGCGTCTCTGGCGGTTGTCACCCACTTGGACACCCACGGGCGACGGATGCCAGCGCCCCCGAGATGGCCTTAGCCGCCTGCTCAGGGGCGACTTCTGCCGTGTTGATCGTCAGGTCCGCGTCCGGCAGGGGCTCAGTCTCATCCCAGGCGCGTAGTCGCGCGTCGAGGTCCGTCGAGCCACGGCCGACGACGCGGGCCGCCGCGACGTCGCGCGGGCACCAGAGCGAGACGACGAGCCACGCGGCCCCGGGGACGGCCTCGACGACCGCGCGGACGGCCTCGACCTGGCCGAGATGGACGACGGGGAAGCCGTCGTCGAGGGACTCCCGCAGGGCGGGCCGATCGACGACGTAGACCGCGCCATATCGGCCATTCTCCCAGACGATTCCGCCCGACGCGCGGAGCTGCTCAATCTCCTGCTCTGTCGCCATTCGGTATCCGGCGGTCCGACCGGGGCCGCACTTGAGTCGCTCGAATGTGTGAAAGCGTTCGTCGAGGCGCTGCAATTCGCGCGCGACTGTGTCCTTTCCGGCGGCTGGGGGGCCATAGAGAATGACGCCCCGCATCAGTTCCCGCCGCCCGAGAGGATGGATTTGAGGACCTCCCGCGCCTGCGCTTGCAGGGGCTCGCTCGACGCGCTGTTGTCTACGACGAAGTGAGCGCCAGCCGGACGGAACTGCACGTCAACGCCAGCAAGGTATTCCTGCCAGTGCGCCAGCTTGTGAGCGTCACGGGCGGCCCCACGGTGCCGGATGTAGGTATTCATGGTGTCTGGATCGCAGTAGACCCATACGAGAGAAGTAGTCGCGTTCTTAGCGGAAAAAAGCGCCTGGATTCGCGCCACCCAAGCGGCATCTTTCAACTCACGTAGGTACGGCGCGGTGAGAATGACGCTGTTGCCGCAAGAGACGTTCTCCTCTGCGGCGGCAAGCAGCGCCTCATATTCGCGGGGACGAATCTTCGTCAGGTAGGCGTCCGATTCCCGGTCATTCGGGGAAAGTCCCAGGACCTCAAGCGCGGCCTCGACGACCGGGCGCGTCAGGGTGTCCTTGTCGAGCATGGGCCAGCCGGTTTCCCGCGCGAGGATGCGCCCCAGCTCCGTCTTGCCGCTCCCCGCGTACCCGCCGACGATGACGACGTGCGGGGCCTGCGTCCGCAGGTCGGCCCGCAGGTTCTGGTCAGGCGCGTTGACGACCCGCTTGGACCGCGACTCGCTGATCACAAGCCCTTCCTCGATCAAGACCCGCATGGCCTCATTGATCGTGTGGACGCTGGTGTCCCAGCGTTCGGCAAGCGCCCGGGTGGACGGCAGAGCCTCCCCGTGGCGCAAGCCCCCGGCCTCAATGTCGTTGCGCAGGTTCCGCGCGACCTGCTGATACCGGCTCTCCGGCTGGCTGAGTCGCTCGTGTGACTCCGACACAGACCGTCCCCTTTCACGCACCTAACAACTGACCCTTGCTTCCACAGCCTACCTAACAGTTGATTTCCGGGCATCCGGGCAGCTCAGGGCCATGTTCGAAAAGAATCTTGGAAGGATCAGTTGTTAGGCTCTTGCTAGGACAACATTTCAACTGTTAGCTTCCTGGCAACGGCACCGAGCCAACGGAGGTAAGCAAGTGATCCCGACCCAGCCGAAGAAGTGGCCGCAGGCCATCGTGGGCATCTGCGTGTTCCTGTTCCTCATCAAGAACCCCGTGGCCGCCGCGCACGGCGTCCAGACCCTGGGCACCGCGCTCTCGACGTTCGTGGACGCGTTCTGATGTCGGCCCGGGCGCTCAGCGTCGAGCTGTCGGGCCTCCCGCTCGTGGACCTGCTCTCGCAGGTCGCTGACGGCGAGTGCCGGTACGACCCGGACCTGCACACCGGTCCGGACGCCTTCACCGCCGAGACGCTCGCTGAGCGACAGGCCCGCATCGATGCCGCCCGCGACATCTGCGAGACCTGCCCCGTGCGGGACGCGTGCCTGGAGTACGCGCTCCGCGTGACCCCCACTCACGGCGTGTGGGCGGGTCACACCCCGAAGGAGATCGCGGGCCTGCGCAGCGCGGCCCGCTCGACCCGAAAGGCCGCCTGATGTTGATCGGTCTGCTGTTCATCGCCGCTGGTCTCGCCCTGATCTACCCCGAACTCCGCCTGATCGGTCGGCGGATCGTGGCCCGCCTGTCCCGCGTTCACGTCCGGGGCGTCGCCCGCTTCGGCACTTACACCACCAGGACGACGCGCTGACGCTGCGTCCGGACGGCCGGTCCTACCGGCCGTCTCACGGAACGCCAGCCCAACCCGAAAGGAGAGCACCCGATGAAGGCGACCAACCCGAACGCCCCGACGCTCCCGGCGTCCGAGCTGGCCGACGAGCTTGCGCAGCAGCGCGACCGTGAGGCCGTCCGCCGCGCTGACGAGCTGGCGCGGACGACGGCCACGGCCGAGCACAACCGCGCGCTCGCCGACCTGTCGGAGAAGACTCGCCGCGCTGACCTCGACCGGGCCGAGCGGGAGGCGTCCGCGAACGCGTCCGCCACGCTGGCGCGGGTCTACCGGGAGTCCAAGGACTCCGGGGAACGCATCCGGATCGCGGCCCACATGGCGCGGTCGGGTGAGGCCCGGGCGCTGCGGCTGGAGCGCCTGCGGGCGCGGAACCTCAAGGTTCTCGTGCCCGTGCTGCTGGGCTTCGCCGCCTGGTCCACGACCGGCGTGCAGGCGGGCGGTGCCCGGCTGATGAACGTCACCAGCGCCGCGCCGACGTGGTGGGCGCTGTGGGTGCTTGAGCCCGTCCTGATCGGCGCGGTTGTGTGGGTCATCCTGGTCCGCGCTGGGCTGGCCGCCTGCGGGGGCCGCCTCGACGACCACGCCGCCCGCATCGCCTACGGCTGTCTGACGACCTCGATCCTGCTCAACCTGGCCGCCGCCGCTGTCGCCCCCGCCGCCTGGACGGTCGGAAGCGTGGCCACGCTGCTGGGGTCCATGCTCGCGCACTCAATTGGTCCGGTCGGGGCCGCCGCTACCGCGCACCTGATCGGCATCATCGACGAGAGCATCAGCGACGCCGACCCGTGGACCGACGCCCACGGCGGCAAGGTCCCGCTGCTCACTGAGCTGGGCCTCGACCTCGACCCTGCCCCGGTCGTCGAGCCCGAACCCGCCCCGAGTTTCCTGCCTGACCTGCGCGAACAGCAGATCTCGGCAGCAGCCGTCACCCGCCCCAACAAGGGCGTCAAGGTCCCCCCGTCCGCCCGCCGCAAGCCCTCGACGACGTCTCCGCGCGCCACGTCCGATGACGTCCTGCGGGAGCGGCTGGCCGCTCTCGTCTCTTCCGGCGACCTCCCCGAGAACGCTCCCGTCCGTCGAGTGCAGGCCGCTCTCAACATCAGCTTCGACCGCGCCAAGCGCGTCATGGCCCTGCCCCTGGCAGAGGCCGCCTGACCGTCCCTCAGACCGGGCGGCGGCCCACGTCCGCCAAGAAGTCAGCCGCCGCCCGCCTCTCCCGAAGGAGCAAGGACAGCATGACCGCCGAACCGAACTTCTCCAACGACCCCGACCGGGACCTGCCCGACCACACCCGGCCCGACGCCCAGATCGTCCCCTTCCCCAAGGCCCCCGGACACGCCCCCGACGACGAGCAGGACGACACGCCCCCCATTGAGGGCCGGATTGTCGAGGGCGTCCCGAACGTGCCCGGCCGGAAGCCGAGCGGCCCGCAGATGTTCGCCGACTGGCGCGCGTCCGCCGAGCAGCTCGTCAACGGCGTTGTCGAGCTGGCCAAGCGCCCCGACCTGGTCATCAACGCCGTCCTCAAGCACGAGCTCTATTACGGCACGCTGGGCACTGGGCGCGGCATCCGTGCCGCGTGGTCCTGGGCGACCGCCGCCGAACTCAACGCCCAGTTGGGGAGCAACCCCAAGATGGTGCTGGAGCTCCGCAAGTCCCGTCAGCGGATGGGCGCGGCCGGTCTGGGCCTGTCCGTGCTGGCCACCGCCGTCATCTGGGCCGCGTTCGGCCCGTTCCTGTTCACCCTCGCCGCACTGCTGGGGCTGGGCGCGGTGGGCGCGGCGGAGCGCAAGCTCCGTTCGGCCGGCAAAGGCGACGGGGGGCGCGGGGCGCTGGGCACCCACCCGGGGAGCAAGGCCGTCCGGTTCGCGCTGGCCGCCGCCAAGCTGGGCAAGCTCGACCAGATCCGCGTCATCGGGGCCGTCACCCGTGACGCCAACGCGTGGATCGCGACCGTGGAACTGCCGCCCGGTACGACCTACAAGACCGCGACCAAGAAGCGCGGAGAGATCGCGTCCGCCATCGGCGTGGCCGAAGTACAGGTCGCCCTCGACCCGGTCAACGGCCACAACGGGCGCGTCAAGCTGTGGGTGGCGGATGAGGACCCGATGCAGGGAGACCGGGTGGAGAATCCGCTCGTCTCGCAGGCGGCCGGTACGAGCTTCTGGACCGACAAGGTCTTCGCGGGCCGCGACGCTCGGGGCCGCGCGGTCGCGTTCTCGCTCGTGGAACGCTCGTACCTGATCGGTGGGGAGCCGGGCGGCGGCAAGTCCGTGGCCAGCAACAACATCCTGTGCTTCGCCGCCCTCGACCCCTACATCGACCTGTACCTGGGGGACGGCAAGTACGGCTTCGACCAGATGCTGTTTGAGCCGCTCACCAAGGGCGTCATCGGGGACCGGCAGGGACACGACCCCGTCATGGAGATGCTGGAGACCGTCCGGGAGGAGATGAACCGCAGGTACAAGTTGCTGCGCAAGCTGGGCACGCCGAAGATCACGCGAGAGATCGCAGTCAAGTACGGGATCAACCCCATCCTGCTGCACCTCGACGAGATCCAGACGTGGTCCGCGTCCGGCGACACCAAGGCCGACAAGGCGTTCGTGCTCTCCGTCGCCGACATCGTCGGCCGTGGGAGGGCCGCCGCCATCGTCACGGGGGCCGTGACTCAGCGTCCCGCCGCCGAGGTCGTCCCGACCCGTCTGCGCGACATCCTCAGCATCCGCTGGGCGCTGCGCTGCACCACCCCGGACGCCTCAGACACGATCCTGGGCGCTGGCCGTGCCTCCCAGGGCTACAGCGCCGCGACGTTCAACGCCGACCAGCGCGGGGCCGGTTACCTGCTCTCGGAAGGCGCGCTCCCGATCCAGACCCGGTCCGCGTTCCTCAACGAGACGGAGCTGTCCGGGCTGGCCTCCCGCGCCTACGACCTGCGTCAGGCGGCGGGCACCCTGCCCGTGTCGGCCGAACGCCCGGGCGTCAAGCTCCTGCTGGCCGTCGTCGAGGCGCTGGGCGGTCACCCCAAGGGCGGCCACACCGCCGACATCCTCGACGCCCTCACCCAGATGGACGGCTACGACGGCTGGGACGCGGGCAAGCTCGCCGCCGCCCTCAAGCCGCTCGGGGTCTTCCCCCGACAGGTGGACATCGACGGCCGCAACCGCAACGGCTACCGCCGCGACGACCTCACGCAGGCCCTCGACAGGGCCTGAAACCGGCCCTAAGACCCGCCTAACCGGCCTCTGGCAGGGGTCTAGATCTAGGCGCATCGCCCCTAGGAACTAGGCCCCGCCCCTAGCCGATCACACCCCATCTGGCCAGCACAGACACCGTCCTAGACGCCCTAGAGACCCTCCGCCAGAACCCCCAAAACCGCCACCCGTACGGAGGTGCGTCCCGCCATGCCCACGACCAAGACCAAGCGACCCCGGATCACCCGCGCCGACCGGTTCATGGACCCGACCGGCACCCGCTACGGCCTCCCCACGTGGCCGTGGCGGATGGCCCCCGCCCACCTGCTCACCCGCCGCCAGCTCACCGCGAACGGCCTGCGCCCGGGCGGCCAGCCCATCGCCGGACAGATCCTCTGGGGCTCCCGCAAGCCCCCGTACGTCCGCGTCGCCTACCTCTACGACGTCCGCTTCGCCCTGCCGAAGCGCACCGCGACCCCGCACCAGTTGGCCGCCCTCGACAAGGCCAACCGCGCCCGCCGCACCTGCCCCCGCTGCCAGCTCGACGCCGGTTACACCCTCCCTACCCGCTACGGCTGCTGCCTCGACTGCCTCACCGACTGGGAGCTGCGGGCCGCCTAGCCCGCCTCACCCGAATCTGAGAAGGAGGAACCACCGATGACCACCGGCGACTGTGCCCGCTGCGGCACCCTCGACGACCTCAACGGCCTGGACCTGTGCGACGACTGCGCCTGCTCCCAGTGCGGCGACGACCACGACGACGAGCCCTGCCCGGCCGAATACGACGGCGACTGCGACGCCTGCGGCGGCCCCTGCACCTGGGGCGTGCCCGCCGACGAGCCGTATGAGGCCGACCACGACGACTACGACCCGCGCGGCTACCCCGTGCGGCAGGACGAGCCCGACCCCTACGACGTCGAGGCCGACCAGTGAGCGGCGGGACGTTGCCGTTCGCGCTGGCCGCCGCCCGTCGAGGGTGGCACGTGTTCCCGCTGCGGCCCGGGCACAAGACGCCACTGGCGGGCTTCACCGACTGGGAGCAGCACGCGACCGCCGACCCCGACCGGATCGCCGCGTTCTGGGGACGCAGGCCGTTCAACGTCGCGGTCGCGTGCGGGCCGTCCCGGCTCGTGGTCATCGACCTCGACACGCCCAAGCCCGGTAAGACCCCGCCGCCCGAGTGGGACCTGCCCGGGATCAACGAGGGGGCCGACGCGTTCGCCCTGCTGTGCGAGCGGGCGGGCCAGCCCTTCCCCACCAACACGTTCGCCGTGCGGACCCGCCGCGATGGACTGCACCTGTACTACGACGTCCCGCCCGGGCTGGACCTCCGGAACACCAACGGCCGTCACGGCTGGCTCATCGACACCCGAGCGGGCGGCGGGTACGTCGTCGGCCCCGGCTCCCACGTCGCTCTCCCGGACGGCACCGGCACCTACGACGTCGTCAACGACGCCCCGCCCGCGCCCCTGCCCGGCTGGCTGCTGGAGATCCTCACCGCGCCCATCCCGACGCCCACACCCCAATTGGGTGCCCGCTTGTCCGGCGACGTCGCCGACCTCGACGGCTACCTGCAAGCGGCACTCAACGGGGAGGCGCGGCGGGTGGTCGAGGCGCAGATCGGGGGCCGCAACCACGCGCTCAACAAGGCCGCCTACAACCTGGGGCGTCTCGTGGGCGCTGGAGCCCTTCCCGAGCCTGTTGTAAGGGAAACCCTGACAGAGGCCGTCAGCATCCATCTCAGCCCCGGCAGGGACGGTTTCACCGAGACCGAAGCGCTCGCCACCATCAACGCCGCGCTCACCGCAGGGGCGCGGCGGCCCCGCACCATCACCCGACGCCAGGAGGTAGCCGCGTGAACCCCGAAAGCCCGCCGACCGGTGCGGAGCTGCTGGACGCTCTGCATGACGCGCTCAACAAGTACGTGATCCTGCCCAGCGTCGAGGCCGGACACGCCGTCACGCTGTGGATCGCCGCGACCCACGCTCAGCCCGCCTGGCCGCACGCCCCCCGGCTGGTCATCCGGGGGCCGGAGAAGCGGTGCGGCAAGTCCCGGCTGCTGGACGTCGTCGAAGCGACGTGTCACGACCCGTTCATCACGGTCAACAGCAGCCCGGCCGCCGTCTACCGGTCCATCACCGAGGACCCGCCGACCATGCTCGTGGACGAGGCCGACACCATCTTCGGTCCCAAAGCGGACGGGAACGAGGACCTGCGCGGGTTGCTCAACGCGGGCCACCAGCGCAACCGGCCCGCGAAGCGGTACAACGCCGAGACGCGTAGCGTCGAGTCCATCCCCACCTTCGCCATGGCCGCACTCGCCGGAATCGGCGCGATGCCCGACACCATCGAAGACCGCGCCGTCGTGGTCAAGATGCGCCGCCGCAACCGAGCTGAGCCCGTCGCCCCGTTCCGCCACCGCCGCGACCGGCCCGCCCTGCGCACCGTCGCTCAGCAGCTCAACGACTGGTTGCGCGCCGACCTCGACACCCTGGAGCGGGCCGAGCCGGACATGCCCGTCGAGGACCGGGCCGCCGACACCTGGGAACCGCTCGTGGCGGTGGCCGACCACGCGGGCGGGCACTGGCCCGACCGCGCCCGGGCCGCCGTCCTCGCCCTCACGGGAGAGACCGACGAAGAGCAGATGTCCCCGCGCCTGCGACTGCTCACCGACTGCCGCAAGGTCTTCGGTGACGACACCGGCCTGCCCACGTCCTTGCTGCTGGAACGGCTCAAGGCCGACCCCGAAGCGCCCTGGGCAACGTACGGGCCGAACGGCCTCACCGCGATGAAGCTGGGCGCGCTGCTGCGCGAATACGACATCCGCTCGACCACCGCCCGATTCAGCAACGGCCAGCTCCTCAAGGGGTACCTGCGGGCCGACTTCACCGACGCCTGGAGCCGCTACTGCGGCGACCCCAACCCGCCCGCCGACACCGGCCCCGACGCCGAAATCGTCATCCTCGCCAGGGGTACCCGTAACAGCCGTAACAGCCTCGAAAGCCCTGCTCAGAGCATGTGAGGCTTCATCCGCTGTTACGGCTAAGGCGTAACAGCAAAACGAGCCGTAACAGGCTGACCAGCGAAAACGACCCTGTTACGCCTGTTACGGCTACCCCCCTCAGCACGTGCCCGAACAGCACTCGGGAGGCACCGTCATGCCCGCCGTCCTCACCCTCTCCAAGGCCCTCTACACCGTCCCCGAAGCGATGGCCGTCCTGTCGCTGAGCCGCTCCCAGCTCTACCGGGAGATCGCGGCGGGACGCCTCACGATCTGCAAGTCCGGCCGTGCCACCCGCGTCAGCGCGGGAGCGATCGCGGCCTTCGTCACCATCCTCGAAACCACGGAGGTAGCAGCCTGATGACCAAGCGACGCAGCAGGGGAGACGGCGGCCTGCACTGGGACGAGCAGCGTCAGCGCTGGATCGCGTCCGTGACGGTCGGGTACCACCCGGACGGCCGGCGCATCGTCCGCAAGGCCAGCGACCCCACCAAGTCCGGGGCTCTCCGCAAGCTCAAGGAGAAGGTCCGCGACCTCGACGACGGGCTTGCCGTGGGCGACGGCAGCCACACTGTGGCCGACGCCGTCAAGTACTGGCTGGAGTACGGGCTCAGCGGACGCTCACCCAAGACGGTCAAGGACTACCGGGGGTACGCCGAGAACCACGTGATCCCCGGACTCGGCAGCAGGAAGTTGCGCGACCTCACCGTCGAGGACGTCGAGCGCTGGCTCAACGCCCGGACGGGTGAGCTCAGCACGCGGTCCCTGCGGATCCTCCACTCGATCCTCAACCGGTCGGTGAAGAAGGCCCAGGCCATGGACCGCGTGAAGCGCAACGTCGTCGAGCTGGCCGAGATCCCCGAGGGGCGCGCGGGCCGCCCGTCCAAGTCGCTCACCCTCGCGCAGGCTGAGGCCGTCCTCAGCGCGGCCCCGGGCTACGCCCTTGAGGCGTACGTGGTCCTGTCGATCCTCACCGGTGCCCGTACCGAGGAACTCCGTGCGCTGACGTGGGCGCTCACGGACCTCGACGGCCAGCCCGCCGCGTTCGGGATGCCGATCATTCCGCCGTCCATCATGGTGTGGCGCTCGGACCGGACCGGGGGCGACACCAAGACCCCGAAGTCCCGCCGCACGCTGGCGATGCCGCTCCGCTGCGTCGAGGCGCTCCGCGCGCACAAGGTGCGTCAGGACGCCGCGCGGGAGAAGGCGGGCGACCGGTGGCAGGGCAACAGCCTGGTGTTCTGCACCCGTACGGGCCGCCCGCTCAGCGCGGACAACGTCAAGCGGGACATCCGCCCCATCCTCAAGAAGGCGGGCCTCAAGCCGGAGGACTGGACGCCCCGCGAGTTCCGGCACACGTTCGTCTCGCTGCTCTCCGACTCGGGGGTGCCGCTGGAGAGCATCTCCCGCTTGGTCGGCCACCAGGGGACGGCGGTGACGGAGCTGGTCTACCGGCACCAGATCCGGCCCGTCATCCAGGACGGCGCGACGGCCATGGACGAGATCTTCCCGGCGATGCCCGGAGAGGACGAAGAGACGCCCGGAGCGGCCTAGTCACCCAGTTAGGCACCCACACGAGAAAGACCCCGCATCCGAGATCACGGATCGGGGTCTTTTCGCTGGTGAACAGTGGTGGCCAGGGGCGGGGTCGAACCGCCGACCTACCGCTTTTCAGGCGGTCGCTCGTACCGACTGAGCTACCTGGCCGGGTTGTTGCGCGGTCCTGACGGGACTTGAACCCGCGACCTCCACCTTGACAGGGTGGCGAGCACTCCAACTGCTCCACAGGACCTTGGTGCTGCGCCCGGGGCTTGTGCACTTCTGCTCCGGGGCAACGTGGAAGAGCTTAGGTGATGTGGGGGGAGACTGCCAACTCGATAACCCGGGGCTACGATCTGCTGGCTGTGACTACTCCGGGTGATGAGGGTGCGGTTCGTGGCACTTCGGGCTGGATGGCGGGGTTCCGGGCCGAGGAGCATCGGAGGGAAGATCGGTATCTGGAAGATCCGTTCGCTCAGGTTCTCGTGCCGGCGGGGGAGCGGCCGGCCGTGGGGGACGAGGCGCCCAACGCGATGGTGATCATCCGGGGGCGGCTGGTGGACGAGACGGTGCTCTCGGCCGTCGAAGAGGGGGTTCGGCAGATCGTGTCGCTGGGGGCGGGGAGCGATACGCGGGCCTATCGGCTGCGGCTTCCCGGGGATCTGCACTACATCGAGGTGGATCTGCCGGGGCAGCTGGCGGAGAAGGCGGGGCTGCTGGAGGACTTCCGGGCGTCGTGCCGGGTGTCGCGGCTGGAGGTCGATCTTCGGGGCGAGTGGGGGCTGGAGGGGTTCGATCCGGCCGTCCCCAGCCTGTGGACGGTGGAAGGGGTCTTCTACTACCTGCGGGAGGAGCAGATCGGCGATGTGCTGCGGAAGATCACGGAGCGGTCGGTGCCGGGGTCCTGGCTGGCCTTCGACGTTCCGCATCCCGGCTATCTCGCCGCCGCCGAGAACCAGGGGTTCCTGCGGTTCATGGCGGAGCGCGGGTCGGGCTTCACCGGTGCGATGGCCGATCCCGCCGCCTGCCTGGCGCGGTACGGGTGGGAGGCCGAAGCCCATCTGCAGGGGGACCTGAACGGGGTGGGGTGGGTGCCGCCCCTCCCCGGACGGCTGGCTCGGAGGCAGGAGATCTGGTTCGTCCGGGCGAGGAAGGCCTGAATCACCGCATGAGGCGCTATTCGCCTCGGGTGCCGTCCAGGAGTTCGCGGAGGATGTCGAGGTGGCCGGCGTGACGGGCGGTCTCCTCGATCATGTGGATCATGATCCAGCGGAGCGAGACCGGGGAGCCGTGGCGGTCCAGGGACGCGATCGTGTCGAGGGGGAGGTCGGCGACGGCCCGGCGGGAGGCCGTCGTCTGGGCCTCGTAGGCGGCCAGGACGGTCGCCAGGAGGAGGCCGTCCGCGCGGAAGTCGGCGTCGGGGTCCTCGTCGGTCCAGGGGGCCAGGTCGGGACGGCCGAGGAGGACGTGCTCGAACCAGTAGTGCTCGACCCAGCGCAGATGGCTCACCAGCCCGGCGACCGACATGTCGGGAGAATCCGGGAGCAGGCGGCGGTGGGCGTCGGGCTCGGACAGGCCCTCGCACTTGGCCGCGACGGTCTCCCGGAACAGGTCCAGGAAGGCCGGGAGGGTGGTCCGTTCGTCGGCGGTGAAGGGCGTCGTCGTCCGAGTCATGATCAGGGAATTTACCGGGTGGCTGCACCAGTCCCCGGAACCCCGTATTCTGTTCGTCGTCGCCCTCCGCGAGGAACGGCGTGAGGTCCTGTGGAGCAGTTGGAGTGCTCGCCACCCTGTCAAGGTGGAGGTCGCGGGTTCAAGTCCCGTCAGGACCGCCCTTTTTGGTCTAGATTCTCGCGTTATGGACTCCTGGGTTCGTGACGCCCTCTGCTCCTCCGAGCAACCCGTCCCCGGTAAGCGGTGGAAGCTGTCCGTCGGCGGGATCATCGGACGGCATCCGAAGACGCCCGGCACCGTCCGCAAGCTGCTCGGCCTCCTGGACGACTTCGGCGCGGTGGAGATCGGCCCCGACGAGATCGGCTTCGACGGGACGACGGTCGCCTGGGACCGCGTCATCGAGATCCGGCGCCACAGCACCGCCGATCTGCTCCCCGACGTCGTGATGGATCGTGAGGTCGACCGGATCCGCGACTTCCTTCCGCCCGTCCCGGGCCGCAAATGGGTCGTCACCAGGGCGACGGAGACACTGCTCACCCTGGTCATGGCCGCCCGCGGCGCAGGCGGCGGAGACTCGGTGATCCCCTGCGAGATCGTCTACCGCAACCGTCTCGGCCGGACCGCCGAACTCCCCGCCGGGCTCTTCGCCGCGACGATCCTCACCCTCATGCCCGCCGCGTCCGAGACGCTGATGAGCACCGCCCACCAGCGCGGCATCCCGATCATCATGGTCGCCTCGACCTCACCGAAGGCCGACCGCGCCGAACGCCTCCGCAAGGCGAGCGCCCGCCTGGCCGATCGCGTCAAGGCCCTCCACGCGGGCGACCGGCCGGCCGGCCCGCCCTCCTGATGACCGGGACGCCCGGAAGACACGGCGTGTCAGAGCCGGGCGGTGAAAGCCCGGCGGACGTCCTCGGTGAAGAGGACGAAACGGGCCTCGCTCACCCGGGTGCCGGTGGACCGGACGGTCTCGAGGGCGATGCGGGCGGCGTCGTCGAGGGGCCAGCCGTAGACGCCGGCCGACACCGCGGGAAAGGCGACGGTCCGGGCGCCCAGCTCGTCCGCGACCCGGAGGGATTCGCGGTAACAGGAGGCGAGCACGGCCGAACGATCATCGGTGGGCGACCAGACCGGGCCGACGGTATGGATCACCCAGCGGGCGTCCAGGCGGCCCGCCGTGGTGGCGACGGCCTGGCCGGCGGGGAGGCCGCCGCCGTAGTGCGAGGCGCGCAGGGCCCGGCAGGCCTCGAGGATCTCGGGTCCGCCGCGCCGGTGAACGGCCCCGTCGACGCCGCCACCGCCGAGCAGCGACGAGTTGGCCGCGTTGACGATCGCGTCGACGGTCTGCTCGGTGATGTCGCCGAGTTCGAGCTTGATCTGCACGGCTCCTCCAGGGGATCGGACTCGCAGCGTACTGAGGCCCGCTGGAGCGGTCCGTCGGCAATCGGGTCCGGTCTGTGACCTCTGGCCGGATCCTGCCTGGTCGGGATGTCGGGCCCGGCCGGTAAGTTGATCGTCATGCTGCTTCAGGCGTGTGGGAACGCGGTGCGTGCCGCGCGGGAAGGCGGAGACTTCAAAGCCCACCTCCAGGCGGCGCTGGAGGCCGCCCCCACGGCGGCGCAGGATGATCTGACCCGGGCCGCGCACCGTGTCGTGGACGTCGCCGCCGAGCTTCCGCCCCAGCTCGGCTGCTGGTTCGCGAACCTCGCGGGCGCCCTCGCCGAAAGCGGTGCCGACGTCGACGGCATCCCCGTCATCGAACGTCTCAGCGGGGTCTCCTCGGGCGCGCTGACCTTCGCCGAGGCCTGGGGGCCGCACGTCCCCGCCGCCGAGGACGGCCCCACACCGGACATCTACCGCGAAACTCAGGCGATCCTGGGCGACCGGACCCGCATCGCCATGCAGTGCTGGTACGCCCTCCCGCAGTTCGCGAGCGCCGCCTGCACCCTGCTGTCCCTGTCGCCGGCCACCCGCGCCGCCGTCGACGACACCGACGAGCTCGTCGACCGCGCCGCCGCCCACTGCCCTCAGCTGGACTACGTCCGCGACCTGCGGCGCGTCCTGGACGGTGAGCAGCTCCTGATCCTCGACCGCACCACCCGGCAGGGCTGGGGCGTCGAGATCCACGGCGTCGGCGACAACTTCCAGCTCCACACGCTGCTCGCCGCCGTGCTCGTCCCCGATCATCTCCCCGGACGCCCGGTCGACCCACGCCACGTCGACGCCTTCACGACCGGTGAGTCCAGCCCGATGACGCCGATCGTCACGGGCTGGTGGAACCTCGTCGACGTCAACGGGGAGTGGATCTGGAACGAGGGCGTCCCCGCCGACATCCCGCTGTTCGGCGACTCCCGGGTCCTCGTCCTCGACCCCCCTTCCTACGAGCGGTCCTGGTCGCCGGGGCGCCGCTTCCCCCTCATGCCCGCCACGCTCACCCTCACCGCCACCTACGATCCCGCCGATCTGACGGCCTGGTGGCCGACGCTCAAACCGCCCGCCCGCTGATGTGATCCGGGTTCACAGCCCGTCGCGGACGCGGTGAGTGATGCCCGGCCGCACGCGGGTACGGGCCGCCCGTGAAAAAGAACTCCGCCGCGACGGTCACCGCCGCGGACATCGCCAGGCTCACGGGATTCGGCAGGGCGGCGGTCAGCAACTGGCGGCGGCGCTACGACGACTTCCCCCAGCCCGTCGGAGGGACGGCCAGCAGCCCCCATTTCGCACTGTCAGAGGTCGAGGAATGGCTGGTCAGGCAGGGGAAGGGCGTCCAGGTCGCGGCGGAGGAGCGGTTCTGGCAGCAGGTCAGGTCGGCCGTCGACGATCTCGGCCTGGCGCAGGCCGTCGGGGACTTCGGGATGCTGCTGGCGGTGGGCGGCGAGAGCCCTTTCGCCGCTGAGCTGCGGGAACTCGCCGCTGAGAACGGAGCGTCGCGGACCTATGAGTTCCTGCTCGACCGGTTCGTGGAGGCGCACGCGCGGCGGGTCGCGATCACTCCGGACGAGACGGCGCGGCTGATGGCCGCACTGTGCGGGGTGCGGGGGGCGAGCGTCCTCGACCCGGCCTGCGGGACCGGGACCCTGCTGCTCGCGGCCGCCGAGCAGGGCGCCGAGCGGGTCTACGGACAGGACCGCGATCCCGCGTTCGCCCGGATGTGCGGGGCGCGGATGGCGCTGCGCAGCGGCGAGCGGGCGCCGGTCCAGGCCGAGACGGCCGAAGGCGACTCCCTGCGCGCGGACGGCCTGGACGGTGTGCTCGTGGACGTCGTCCTGTGCGATCCGCCGTTCGCCGAGCGCGGCTGGGGTTACGAGGAACTGACCGGCGATCCCCGGTGGACCTACGGGCTGCCGCCGCGCGGTGAGCCCGAACTCGCGTGGGTGCAGCACGCCCTGTCGCATGTGAAGCCGGGTGGGCGGGCGGCGGTGCTGATGCCCGCGGCCGTGGCGGATCGCAGGTCGGGGCGGCGGATCCGCTCGCAGCTGTTGCGGACGGGTACCCTGCGCGCCGTCTTCGAGCTGCCCGCGGGGAAGGCGTCGGGGTCGCCCGCGGCCCCGCAGTTGTGGCTGCTGCGACGGCCCGCGGAGGGCGACGCGCTGCCCTCCCATGTCCTGCTCGGGGACTTCGGGCGAGTGGAGGAGTTCGAGGAGCGGGTGCTGGAGCTGTGGAAGGAGTTCGGGGAGCGTCCGGAGGTCGGCGGCGAGTACGGGCGCGGGATGGCGATCATCGATCTGCTGGATGACGTCGTGGATCTGACGCCGTCCCGTCATGTGGTGCAGTCGGTCGCCCGGGGGATGGATTTCACCACCGTGCGGGAGAGTCTTCAGTCGCTTCTCGCGGAGCTGGGGGCGGCCGTCGCGGCGCTCGGGTCGCTCGCCGAGGAGCGGCAGGGCTTTCCGATGACGACGGTCGCGGAGCTGATCCAGAGCGGGGCGGTCACGGTCAGGCAGGCGCCGATGAGGATGGAGATCGACGGAGGGCCGGTTCCCGTTCTGACGGCTCAGGACGTGACGCTCGGCGGTGAGGCGTCCGGGCGGACCTCGGAGGGCGACGGGCTCGTCCGTCTCCAGCGTGGGGATGTGGTGGTGCCGGTGCTCGCACGCCGGCTCGAGGCCTATGTGATCACCGAACCCGGAGGGGCCGTCGCCGGACCTCACCTGCAGGTCTTCCGGCCTGAGCCGGCTCGGTGCGATCCCTATTTCCTGGCGTGCTTCCTGCGGGCGGCGGGGGTGGGCCGGGCCGGGACCACGAACATCTCGCGCGCCGACGGGCGTCGGGCGGCGGTTCCGCGCCTGCCGCTGGAGGCTCAGCGGCCCTATGGGGAGGCCTTCCGGAAGCTGCAGGACGCCGTCCAGATCCTGCGGCGGGCCGGGGAGCTGGGGGAGACCTTCGTCGCTCTCGGGTACGAAGGGCTGGCGGCGGGGGTTCTGCGGCCCTGAGCTGGGTTCGTTGCGGGTTACCGGTGGCCCGGCTCTCGAGGTGCGCATCCGGACGGCACTCGCCCGGCGTTCGTGGCGCTTCGGGAACGCTGAGGACGGGCCGACCGAGGGAGGGGGGGACGATCAGGCCGCCGGTAGGTTCTCGGTCGTGGACGGCATCCTGGGAACGGTCGTGACGGCGGCGGGAATGTTCGCCGGGACGAACGTGGACGACATCATCGTCCTGACGGTGCTGTTCCTCGCCTCGCGGGCCGGTGGCGTGCCGCGGCCGTGGCGGATCTGGGGCGGACAGTACGTCGGGATCGCGGTTCTCGTGCTGGTATCGGTGGTCGCGGCGCTCGGGCTGACGATCGTGCCGGATGACCGGGTCGGGCTGCTGGGTCTCGTTCCCTTCGCGCTGGGGGTCAAGGGCCTGGTCGCGGCGGTCCGTGCTCGCGGCGGCGGGCGGGACGCCTCGTCGGCCGTGGCGACCGGGCTGCTCTCGGTGGCGGGGTGACGATCGCCAACGGTGCCGACAACATCTCCGTGTACACGCCCGTGTTCCGCACCATCGGAGGGCCCGCCACCGTGGTCACCATCGGGGTGTTCGCCGTCGGGGTCGCGCTCTGGTGCCTGGCCGCGTCGTGGCTCGGGTCCCATAAGAAGATCATCGAGTGGGTCGAACGCTCTGGGCAGTGGCTGGTTCCCGGCGTCTTCCTCGTCATCGGCAGTTCGGTCGTCATCGAGTCCGGCGTCATGGGAAAGATCTTCTGATCCGTCGGGACGGCGGGGGCCGCCGGGTGGATCAGCATGGGCGGGACTCGTCGGGGACGGCTCTGACCTCGTGATTCGCCGGTTGTCCACAGGGCTTCTGACGCTCGCCGCTGAATTTCCGTAGCGTCCAGGTGTGCGGTTCGCGGAGTTGCCGTCGGTCGTCGGCCTGATCAGGTGGCTTTCTCCGTCTCGCGAGGCGCATCTGGGCGACGCCGCTTCGGCGCCGACTCGAGACGGGCGCAGAGGGGGTTGCCGAGTCCAGGGGCTGCCGCTCACGCCGATCTCTGGTCCGTCCAGGAGGTGAGGAAGGAGTTGACGAGGTCCGCGGCGCGTGTCTCGGCGTCGTACTTGAGAGAGGCGCGTCGCCGGCCGATCGAGGCCAGGGAGTCGGCGGCCTCGTTCAGCAGATGGCCGGAGTGCCCCTTGACGTGCTGGAAGGTGAGATGAGGACGTTGCGAGAGCTGACGGGCCAGCGGAAGCAGCCCGGCAGGATCATCCTGATACCCCGCGGGCAGCGCCAACGTCTCCCCCTGCTGCCAGCGCCACAGATAACGCAGCGCCGGAATCGAGTCGACCAGGATCGTCATCGGAACGGCCGGATCAACCGACGTGAGCAGCAGCTGCACGGCCCGCAACTCGGTGACGAGGATCTTGCTCGGCCCCGTCCGGTCCTGCGGCCCCACAGCCCACGACCCCACCCCCCAGAACCCGTCCGTGGTGAGGAACCCCATCCCCCCACGCCCGTTCTTCCAGCTGGCATCCGTAGCCGCCACCAGCGGCCGAGTCCCCGACCACCGCGACAACTGCCCACCCAGCGCATCCCCCCGAGCACCCCCCGCCCGCCGAACCCGCACCCTCCGCCGAGCATGGGACGTCCCACCAGCGGCTCCAGGCTTGGCAGGCAGGTCCGGGGTTGCGGGAGCTCCAGGCTTGGCAGGCAGGTCCGGGGTTGCGGGAGCTCCAGGCTTGGCAGGCAGGTCCGGGGTTGCGGGAATTCCGGGCTTGGCCAGCAGGTCCTGCGCTGCGGGAACTCCGGCCGCGGCCCGCCGACCCGGGGCCGCGGGAACTTCAGCCGTGGCCGAACCGCCGTCCGAGTGCTGATCGCTCCTGACCTCGCCGGGCGTTGCGGTTCCGCGTCGCGGTTCCCCGGCCGTCCCACGATCCTCAGCCCTGTCCGGGCCTCTCCGATCGATGCGCTCGTCGCCGTTGACCGTGCCCGTGGCCGTGTCTTCGAGACCGCTGCCGTAGGTGGCGCCCACGGCGCCAGACACGTCGCTTGCGTGGTGGCGGTCCCGGATTCCGCCGCCCTCGACCGGGGCCGCGCCGCTGCGCTCGGTGAGGGCGGTGCGCTTGAGCTCGGCGAGGGGCAGGGGGCGGACTCGTTCGGGGAGGGTCCTCGTTCTCGCCGCCGCGGACGAAGGGGCCGGGGGCGTGGCGCGTGCGCTGTCGCCGGGGGCCGTGGGCTCGGGGCGGTGGTCCGCGGGGGTGGCCGGGACATGGGAGATGCGGAGGAGGGGATGGTCGTGGGCTGCGGGTGTGGTCAGGGTGCGTTCGGCGAGGGACAGGAGAGTCTCGGCCGCGGGCTCGGAGGTGCGGGCGGCGGTGAAGACGAGGCGGGTCACGGAGCCGACTTCGCGGCAGCCGGGACACGGGAGGGGGAGCAGGGCGTAGCGCTGCAAGCGGGCCACGCGAAGGGCCAGATGGGCGGGCAGGATGGCCAGTCCGAGGCGGAACTCGGGGGCGGTCATCGAGGGTGTCATGGGCGAGCACCTCCCTACCGGGCGTGTGACGATTCTGACGACCGATGGAGGCGTGGAGTTCCCACCCCGTTCACCGTTGTCATCAGGGGTCCGGTAAGGGCACTATTGCCCGCATGCTCACGGATGTATCGATCAGCAGGCTGACCAGGGGAAGAGCCGGGCGGAAGACGCCCGACGATATCCAGTCGCTTCTGTTCCGCCTGTGGATTGTCGCATTCGCCCTGAAAATGGTCGGATCGTCATGGGATGTCGCTTGGCATTTCAAATGGCTCCGCGATGACCTGGCTCCACCGCATCTGCTCAACGTGGTGGGCAGCGTCCTCGCCATGGCCCTGGTCGGCCTGCACTGGTACACCGGGTTCGGCGTCGACAAGACGGCCAAGCGCCTGCTCGAGGTCGGCATCGCCATCTTCATGGTCGCGATCCCGGTCGACGTCATCAACCACCGCGTGAACGGGCTCGACATCACCTCGTGGAGCCCGTCGCACGCGCTGCTCTACATCGGCACCGCGCTGATGCTCGCGGGATGCTGCCGGACGGCGGCCGGACATCCGGTCGTCCAGGGCGTCTTCTTCGCGTTCTTCCTGGAGAACTGGCACTTTCCCGCGCAGCACCAGGAGTACGGCGTCCTCGAACTCCGGTCGTGGGACGCGGGCCGTCCCTACGCGGAGCCGAGCCTGCTGGAGTTCGCCGCCAAGCAGATGGGACGCCCCGTCGACCGCGTCATGGTCGAGGAGTTCTCGCTACCCGTCTCCGACTGGGTCTACCCGCTGTGGACGCTGGCCGGCGGCATGCTGGTCCTCGTCGTGGCCCGCCGGGTCATCGGCCGCCGCTGGACGGCCACCGCGATCGTCACCGGCTACCTCGCCTACCGCGCCGCGATGTGGGTGTTCCTCGACCTCGCGCACTTCCCCGCCTCGCTCCTGCCCGTCTTCCTGCTCGCCGGCGCCGTCACCATCGACCTCTGCTTCCACTACCTGCCGAACAGCCCGATCGCCGGAGCGCTGCTCGTCACGATGGCCGGTTACGCCGCCCTGTTCGCCCAGGCCTTCTTCGCTTCGGCACCGCCCTACGCCTACGCCGCCCTGCCCGTCGCGGGCCTCCTGCTGTCCATCGGCTGGTACCTGACGTCCCGCCCGCTACGCCTCCCCCCGGCCGCCGAACGGATCGGACGCCCCCTGCGCAGATGACACGCCAGGACATTCGGGCGCGTTTCCGGCGGATCGGCGACTTTCGACGGGCGACGGGATTCGCGGAGCGGTCCCGACCAGCGCAGCCGGGCAGATCGGCCGGGCAGATCAGCCGGGCTGGTCGGTCGGGCAGGTCAGCCGGGCGGATCGGCCGAGCAGGTCAGCCGGGCGGATCGGTCGGGCAGGTCAGCCGAACAGGTCTGCCGGGCGGATCGGCGGAGGTGGGACCGGTTCGATGGCCGATCAGCAGAGGAGGAACCGGATGGCCGTGCCGCTTGGCCGGGCGCGTCGGTGGGAGGAGCCGATCAGCCGGGGCTGGCCGGACTGGAGGAGCCGATCAGCCTGGCCGGGTCCGGCGGAAGATCGGCCAGTCTGGGTGGAAATGATGTGGGGAGCGGATCGGTCGGGACGGGTGGGGGTTGGGCTGTGAGGCATGCCCGGTAGGGGTGAGTTGGTGTCGAGTCGGCTAGGGTTCGCCCGGTCGGTGGCGGATTTCGGATGTGTTCACGGGTCGGGCTGGTTCCGGTGGCGGGGCTGAGGCCGATGTGGCAAAGATTGCTCGGAGAGGTGTCGAATGATCCGCGTCCTGCTCGCTCTGGCTCTGGTTCCGCTGACGGCGGTTCCGGCGGCTGCGGCTCCTGCCAAATGCCCGGCCGGACTCTGGAAGATGTCGGGATATCAGGCGAAAGGCGTGTCGTCGGTCTATGACACCGCGCTGACCTCCAAGGGAGGAGCCGGTGCGCGGTTGAAGATCGCGGGGTCCGTCTTCACCTGGGACTTCAAGTCCGCGGCGAAGATCGTCACATCCGGTCGTACCAACGGGGTGAAGATCTCGGAGTCCGCCCTCTACCGCCGGGTGCTCCGCCACAAGGTCATGGCGAAGTCGGGCAAGTTCACCACCAAGCGTGGCAGCGCGACGGGGACCGCTCTGGTCAAGACCGTGACCACACGCCCGGAGAAGGCCAAGCGCCTGCAGAAGGTCGCTCCACTCGTCCGCAACGAGACCGCGACCATCATCCCCACCGGCAAGGTCGCCTACGCCTGCACCGCTCACGGCCTTCACTTCCGTCGCACGATCAAACTGGACGCCCATGGCGGCCGCGACATCACCGACTGGTGGTTCACCCGCTGAGAGCCGGACACCCGCCGCTCTGACCCATCCCACGAGGTCTCGATCCTGATCGACGACCTGGCGTCCGTGCGGCGCCGGGTCGTGCCGGGAGTCAAGATCCATGGGCCCCGCCGAACACGCCACTGCGTCAGGCACGTGCTGACCCCGCACCTGCCGGGCGAACGGGCCCTTCCACCCTCGGCACACCCACCTGGACACCGTCGGCCAAGTGACGGCCGCCTTTTCCTCGCCTCCCTGGGCGAAGGATGTGAGTGAAAGGTGTCGCATGCCGGGCGCTGAGGCCGGGGACCGGGCGCCGGCGTTGGACGCAGGGGGCCTGGGGGCCGGTGTCAGATGCCGTGCGGGAAGGGAGGCGTCGGATGCTGGGCCGCCGGGTGCCGTCCTGTGCTGAGGGTCGGGTGCTGGGTGCTGGGGTCCGGGGCGTGGTCAGTGGAGGATGGTGATCACGATGAGGAGGGCCGTGCCTAGGACGATCAGGTAGAGCATGGCCTGGATGAAGAGCTTGATCAGGGCTATGAGCATCACGATCAGGCGGTAGGCGATCGTGGCCAGGGTGGCGAGGGTTGCGGCCAGGGAGAGGGCGGACGCGTTGGCCGAGGTCTCGGAGATGGTGGCGAGTAGGGACATGGAGCCTCCTGTGGGGTTGGCTCCATCACACGTTGTCGCCGTCATCCACTCACTGTCACGAGACACTTTCGGGGCGTGCCGGTGAGCACATCGCGACCTCGGGGGAACGCCGAAGGCCACGCGTCGGGCGGGTGCCCGGCCGCGTGGCCTTCGGGAACGGCTATCCGAGCCAGGTCATCCTGGGGATGGGCCAGATGATGACGCGGGCCTCGCCGACGACCGAGGAGATCGGGACGAAGCTGTGGTCGCGGGAGTCCGAGGAGCCGCCGCGGTGGTCGCCCATGACCCAGAGCATGCCCTTCGGGACGGTCACCGGGCCGAAGTCCTGGCGGTTGTCCTCGTAGACGTAGGGCTCGTTGAGGGGCTTTCCGTTGACGGTGACCCGGCCCTGGGTGTCACAGCACTCGACGACGTCGCCGGGGGTGCCGATCACACGCTTGATCAGGTCCTCGCGTGGCCAGTCGCCCGTGCCGTGGAAGACGATGATGTCGCCCCTGGACGGATCGGTGAACCGGTAGGTCACCTTTTCGACCAGGACCCGGTCGCGGGAACAGTCTTCGCAGCCGTGCAGGGTCTTCTCCATCGATCCCGAGGGGATGTAGAAGGACTGCACCAGGAACGTGCGGATCAGAAGCGCCAGCACGACCGCCGTTACGGCGAGGAACGGCAACTCTTTGAAGAACGACTTCTTCTTGGGCGGGGCAGACGTCACCCTGGACAGCCTAGATCGTGCGACGGTAACAGTCGCGTAAAGGGTCAGTTCAGATCCGCCGCGTCGGCCGCCCGTCTGCCCTCCCGCCAGCCGTCCATGTCGTGAACTGCCCGACTTCTGACGGTCTTGAGCTGGGGAAACAGGTTGTCCACAGCCCGCTCCACGGCTTCGTTCCTTTCGGCGAGTATGGGGAGGAGGTCGTCGGTGACGAGTTCCTCTGTCGTCTGGCTGAGGCGTTCGCCGATCCGGTTCACGTAGGAGGTGAGGAATGCCTGGCGGAAGCGCTTCTTCGAGCCGTTCTTCGGCATCGCCCGGTCGGCCTGGAGCAGCAGCGAGGTGTAGAGCAGCTCGACGGCGTCGAGGTCGGCCGGGAAGCCGAGCACGGTCGAGAAGCCGAGCTCCGCCTGCCAGACGGCCCTGCACCGGTTGGCCTCGGCCACCACGTGCAGCAACGTCGCCTTGGCCTCTTCGTAGGGGTTGTCGACGGGCAGCCGCATGCCGGTGGGCGCGTCGTCCCTGTCCACCGACGCGATGCTGTGCCGCGCCATGATCTCCTGAGCCCTGGTGACCAGCGCCTCGGCCTCGGCCGGATACTCCGTCGACTCGGCCTTGGCCAGCATCGCTCTCACCCGTCCCAGGACAGGGCTGTCGATCCGCTCGCTTCGCTGCAGGCGGGCGATCCGCGGCAGCCGCCGTGTCGCCGCGACCGTCTCCAGCAGCACGCTGACGGCTTCGAGACGATCGATCCGCTCCTTCAGGGCCCATCCGGCGAAACCCGAGACGACCTCGCCCTTTCCGGCGGCGGGCTCCTTCCGTCCGCCGGTCCGCTTGCTCCCATTGCCCGAGCCCGAGCCCGACCCCGGTCCAGGTCCCGGGCTGGGGGCCGAGCTCGGGTTCACGTCAAGGGAGGGCAGGTGGGTGAGGACGGTGGCATGGACGGGGGTGTGGAAGCGCAGGAGGTGGTAGCGGAGGTCCTCGGGCTGCCAGCCGCGGGATCGCGCGGTCTCGAGAGAGTCGAGGAGGGCCGTCCACAGGGGAGCCTCGGCGGAGGTGTCGGCGGCCAGGAGGGCGACGGCCGTGTCCCGGGTGCGGAGATCGTCGGTGGAGAGCGCTTCGGCGATCAGGCGGTCCGGGTTCGTCACGGGACCATCGTCCCATTCCCCTTTTGTGCGCAACCAGTTTGCCCTAGTGTGCCCCGAAGGTCCGGAGGATGGTGTGAGGGAGACAACAGGTGCGCAAGGTTGCAATGCTCGGCGTCGTGGTTCTCGGAACGGCCGGAACGGTCGCGTTCAGCGCCTCCGGGGCGTCCGCGGCGTCCAAGTGCTGGGTCGGTTCGTGGAAGGTGACCAGCGCGTCGGCTGACATCTCGTCCCCCAGCCTGAAGTTCAAGTTCAAGGGTGGCAAGGACATCAAGCTGAAGCTCGACAAGAAGGGCAAGGCCACCTACAACTTCAGTGGCTCCAAGCCGTTCGTCGGCTCGGGGACCATCCCGCCGGGGATCCCGACGACCGCGTCGCTGAGCCTGTCCAAGAAGCTGACCATGTCCTACACGGTCGCGGGTTCGGCCAAGGGCAAGCTGTCCGGGAAGCCGAAGACCGCCAAGGGCAACGCGCTGCTGACCGTCAAGGCGGCCACCGGCAACCAGAAGATCGACATCGTCAAGGCCGTCAGGCAGGGCGGCGACTTCGGGGTCCTGCCCCGCAAGGCGACCTACACCTGCAAGGGCAAGACCCTGACGATCAAGCAGAAGATCAAGGAGAAGGGCCTGACCTCGGTGACGAGCTGGAAGGCCCGCCGCGCCTGACGGCCAGGCCCGTCCGAAGGCCTGATCCGCCGGGCGCTCAGATCCGTCCGGCGGTCAGTCCTCGTCCTCGAGCTCGAGGACTCCGTCCGACTCGCTGATCTCCAGGATCGCCTCGACGGGTTGCACCTCGTCGATGCGGTCGACCAGCGCGAGGACGTCGTCCGGGCTGATCAGCCAGCGCAGCGCCGATGCCCCTGAGGGGTCGGAGTTGATCTGGTCGATCTGGTCCTGCCGTTCCTGCGCGTCCAGATCCTGGGCGCGCAGGTCGGCGAGCGCCGCCGCCTGGAGCGCGTTGACCTCTCCGACCTCGACGATCAGATCGACGGTCACGCGCAGGTAGTGGTCGGCGTATGCCTCTTCATCACTCACGGTGATGATGCTATCGGGTGGGCCGGGAACCGGTCCTGCCGGTCCATACCGACCACGGGACCTGCCAGAAGCCCCAGCCGTTCCGCCAGTCCAGGATCCGCTTCGTCCCGGTGATCGTGATGATGTCGCCGCGCAGGGTGCGCCTGTAGAACCAGCGCGCGTCGGCGGGCGAGACGTTGACGCAGCCGTGGCTGACGTTCCTGTTGCCCTGCGCGGACACCGACCAGGGCGCCGCGTGGACGAACTCGCCGCTGTCGGAGATCCGGACCGCGCTGGAGACCCGCATGTCGTAGTAGCCGGGATCCCCGGGACGCCGCCCCGGGGAGATCATCCGTTCGGGGTCGGTCTTGGCCATGGCCAGATGGACACCGGTGGTGGTCGTCGTCCCCGGCGTTGCGCCGTTGCCGGCACTGATCCGGATCCGGCGGATGATCTTCCCGTTCCTCCGGACGGTCATGACATGGCTCCGGGTGCTGATCGTGCTGGTCAGCGCGCGGTCGACGGTGAAGGAGCGGGTCCGGTCGGCCACGCCGTAGGTGCCGGGGGCCGAACGGGTCCAGGCCAGGCGGGCCCGGAGCGTCACCCGCTGCAGGGGGCGCCAGTGATCGCGGGTCCGGAAGACGACCCGGTTCGGCGCGACCCAGCGCCAGGCGCCCACCTGCTCGGTGTCGACCCAGAGGGCCCGGGTGACGGCCGCGCGCTCACGGACCCTGCGGTTGAACGTCACGATGATCGGCATTCCGACGCCGACCCTCTCACCGGCCTTGGGCGTGATTTCGGTGATCTTGAGAATCTTCACCACCTTGAGCGTGCTGAAACGGGAGACGGCGACCGTCTCGCCTGCTCCGGTGGCCCGGGCCGTGACCGTGTAGGTGCGGCCCTCGTGGAGGGCGGCCGAACGCCATACCGTCCGGTCGGCCGAGTAGACCCCGTCCACACCGGCCTCGACCTTGTCCAGCCGTCCACGGCCGACCCGCACCACGATCGGCGTGTCCGGCCGGATCTGGGTGGCCCCGGCCTCGGGCGTGATCGAGACCACCGGCTTCGCGGGCACCCCCCACACGGGCCCCGCACTCGCACCGACCAGCCCGACACTCACACTCACAAGGAAACGACGCACGCTGCAACCCTGGTGAACCGCCGTCGCGAGCGTCGGCCAACTCGCCCACTCATGCCCAGCTCTTCACCCGCCCCTGACCGGCCACGCGCACGGCCGGAGATCAGGGGTTGGCGGTGAGGGCCGTGTGGTCGAGAGCGGCCTGGTCGGCGGCCGCCCGGCCTTGGAGCCAGCCTTCGTGGTTGGTGGGCGAACCTCCTCGGTAGCGTCTGAGCTGGGGGAAGAGTTCGGCGACGGACTGGTCGACGGCGGCGTTCCGGCTCGCCAGAACGGGACGGAGATCAGCCGTCGAGTCGGCCACGGCCTGCTCGGTCGCCTGGCGGAGGCGTTCGCCGATGCGCTGGGCGTAGGCGGACAGGAACGAGTGGCGGAAGGAGCGGGTGCGTGAGCGGCCGTAGTGGTCCTGACGGGAGCCGGCCCGCAGCATGGCCGCGGTCGCCTGGACGAGCAGCGACGTGAACAGCAGCTCGACGGCGAGCAGGTCGCCGGGGAAGCCGAGCACGGTCGCGCGGCCACGCTCCCGGTGCCACACCGAACGGCAGCGGTTGGCGTCCGCGACGACGTGCAGCAGCATCGCCTTGGGACCGGCATAGGGCTGCTCCACGACGACCGCCCTGTCGCCCGGACGCCCGACACCGACCGAGACGAGCGCCTCGTCGAGGTTGTACCGGGCGATGAGCTCCTGGGCGCGGGCGGTCAGCGCCTCGGCCTCCTCGGGGAACTCGGTCGACTCGGCCTTGTGCAGCAGCGCCCGCACCTTGTCCAGCATCCGCTGTTCCACGCATCACCTCCCGACCCAACCCTCGCACGTCCCACCGACACTTTCGGCGCCGGGGCGCGAGCCGTCAGGTGGTGACCCGGCCGCCGGCGATGTCGAGGGTGGTGCCGGTGATCCAGGAGGCGGCGTCGGAGGCCAGGAAGACGGTGGCCGAGGCGACGTCGGCGGGCTCGCCCATGCGGGGGAGGGGGTGGAGCGCGGCCACCTTCTCCTGGACGTCCGGGGGCATCTGGGCGGAGGTCCGGCCCGTCCGGACGGCGCCGGGCGACACGCAGTTGACGCGGACCCCGTCGCGGCCGACCTCGGAGGCGACGTGCCTGGTCAGCATGATGACGCCCGCCTTCGCCGCCGAGTAGGCGACCGGTGCGCCCCAGCCCGCGCCGGGCGGATTGGACGGAACCCGGCCGGCCGTCGACGCCATGGTGACGATCGAGCCAGAGCCTCGTTCCTGCATGCCAGGAAGGAATGTCTTGAGGGTGAGGAAGGTCGATGTCAGGTTGCCGTCGACGACGGAGTGCCATTCCTGCTCGGTCATGGCAGCGGTCGGACCCGGGCGCGCGATGCCGCCGCCGGCGAACGCCACCACGACGTCCACGGGGCCGAAGCGCTCCTCGACGGCGTCCCGCACCGCCTGGAGGTCGCCGAGCACCGTCACATCGGCCACCGCGGTCATGGCCTCGCCGCCGGACGCCTCCAGGGCGGCGAGCTCATGGTCGAGGGCCGCCCGGTCGCGTCCGACGAGGCAGACGCGGGCCCCGAGGGTGTGGAAGGCGCGGCCGGTCTCGGCGCCGATGCCCCGCGATCCGCCGGTGACGACGACGGTCCTGCCTGCCAGTTCGGGATACATGATGCTTCCTCTCGCCTCTGAGTGGGTACTCACTCATAATGAGCGCCTGCTCATTCCTGTGTCAAGCGCTTGGGTGAGCGCCCACTCAGTCAGTAGGGTTCGATCAGGAACGGAGGCGAGATGCGGGAACGGATCCTGGCCGCGGCCATAGAAGTGATCAAGGAGCGCGGCGTGGTGGGCGCGACCACCAAGGAGATCGCGCGCCGGGCAGGAGTCTCGGAGGGCAGTCTCTACAACCATTTCGCCAACAAGACGGCCCTGTTCGGCGCGGCCCTCGCAGAGGTCGCGGGAGGCATCCGGAACGCGATGATGAGGCTGCTCGGTTCGATCGGCGAGAACACCGTCGAGGACAATCTCGCCGTCCTCGCCGCGGCCGCGGTCCGCTTCTACGGCGAACTCCTCCCCATGACCGGCCCCGCCCTCGGCGACCCGAAGATCCTCGCCTGGCTGCGTTCGGGCGGCCCCGCGGAGGCGGGATCGGAAGCCGTGAGCCTTGGCGGCCCCGTCGCAGGTCACAGCGCTCTCATCGGCTATCTCGAGGCGGAGCGGGAGCTCGGGCGCTTCGCGAAGGACTCCGCCTACTTCGCGGCCGCGCTGCTCGGCGCCTGCCAGCAGCACGCCTTCCTGGCCAAGCTCGCCGACCCGGCCGCGATCACCGGGCACGCCCGCCTGCCGGCCGAGCCGGAGGACTTCGCCCGAGGCCTCGCCAGGACCCTTCTTTCCTGACGTTCGGCACCCCTGACCTGGGGGTTGTGGACAACTATCGTGACCAGTGCTCCGGATGGTGCACGCTTGACCCGTGGAAGTCATCGCAGGCCAGGATCTTGAGGCGCTCGCCGTCGGCGAGCGGTTCAGGCTGTTCAACTTCACCCGTCGTGACGACCACCTCGCCTACCTCTGGGTGCTCCGCGCGATGGACCGCCTTCGCTCCGTCCACCAGGTGCGGGTCCACGCCGGGCAGGTGGCGTCCGCGCTGACGGAGCTCTCCCTCGGCCACGGATTCCTGGCCGGGGGCGGCGCCCCCTGGGACAGGCTCGACGAGAAGAGCCTGCGCGACCGCCTCGACGCCCTCGCCGAGGACGGTGTCATCCACCGTCTCGAAGACGCCTCCCGCGCGGGCAGCCTCGCCCGCTACCGCAACCGCCAGTCCGTTTACCAGTTCAGTGAGCTGGGATTCCGTGCCTACACGGCGGTCGAGCAGATCCTCGCCGCCCGGATCCGCGACGCCAACCTGTCCAAGCTCGTCTTCTCCGAGATCCTCGAGGATCTGAAGGCGCTCGCCGAGGCGAACCGGTTCGGCGACGGCGAGCAGGTCTACCGCAGACTGAGCCGCCTCGACGCCGCGATGGAGGACATGACCCGCAGGTCGGCTCAGTTCCACGTGACGCTCGGCGACATCGTCCGCACCACCGACGCCTCGCCCGAGACCTTCCTGACCTACAAGAACGCCCTGCTCACGCATATGACCGACTTCATGGCCGAACTCGACAGGTACCTGCCGAGGCTCGACCGGGCGGTCCGTGAGGTCGAGGAGACGGGCCAGTACACGTTCCTGTCGCGCGCCGCCGATCACGACGAGCGTCCCTTCCTGAACGCGTCGGAGAAGATGGAGGACTGGCAGCGCCGCTGGTCGGCGCTGCGCGAGTGGTTCTCCGCGCGGGAGTCGCGCGCCGTGGACCTGCGGGAGGCCACCCGGGCGGGCGTCTCGGGCGTCATCGCGCTGCTGCGGCAGATCTCCGAGGCGCAGCGGGGCGGGGTCAACCGGGCCACGCAGCTCAGGCATCTCGCCGAATGGGTCTTCAACGCCCCCGACGAGCAGGCCGCGCACGCGCTGATGTCGGCGGCGTTCAACCTGCGCTCCGCCCGGCACCTCGGCGGCGCGCACGATGACGACGAGCAGATCTCGCCGCAGGCCACCTGGTGGGAGGCGCCCGGCATCGAGGTGTCGATCAGCCTGTTCCGGACGGGAAAGGCGCCGGTCGCCGGGCTGCCGCAGCCGGTCAAGCAGAACCGGGGCATCCGCGGAGAACTGCGCAGGACCCAGGTCGAGCAGCGCGCCGTCGACAAGGAGGCGGCCGCCAGCCTCGCCTCGGACGGCGCGCACGGACGAGTCCTGGACGAGGCCGAGACCAAGGTGCTGCTGCGGCTCCTGACCAGGGCGATGGAGGCGAGGACCGTCGTCGCCGGAGTGCTTCAGGGCGGGTCGGGACGGGACGACACCGTGGTGATGCGGCTCGTTCCGTCAGAGGCGGGCGCTACGGTCCGTACTCAGCACGGTGCGCTGCACCTGCCGGGATTTCGATTGGAGATCGGCTGATGGAGGCGACAGAGCTCGGCGCCTACCAGAACGCCGTCCGGCAGGTCCTGACGCGCGATCTGATCACGGCGTCCAGGCCCCGGCCCGGCGTGCTCGAACAGGTGCTGCCGCACGCCGACCAGCTCGTCCGGGACTTCCGGGAGCTGTTCGGATACCAGCTGATCGCGACGACCCATCTGGTCAGGCTCGTTCGGCGGCTCGACGGGTTCGACGCCACCCAGGGGCAGCTGTTCAGCCGCAACCGCAGGCCCTTCGACCGGCGCCGCCTCGCTTATCTGTGCCTCGTGCTGGGGTCGTTCCAGCGGTCCCGGGTGGAGATCAGCCTGGCCGATCTCGTGCGCAGCGTCGTGCCCGCGGCGAACTCGGTGGCCGGGCTCGGCTTCGAGCCGACGGTCGCGGCCCACAAGGCGGCACTGGTCGACGCGGTCGACTGGCTCGTCGATCACGGGGCGCTCCGCCTTTCGGACGGATCGCTCGAATCCTGGGCGCGTGACGACTCCACCGGTGACGCGCTCTACGACATCGACCACGAGATCTGCGCGGCGCTGTTCAAGCCGGCCCGGCCGGTCCAGCATCTGACGAGCGCGTCCGGGCTGCTCCACCATGGGATGCCGGATCCGCGCCGGGAGGCCAGGCGGATGCTGGTCGAGCGGCCGGTCGTCTACTACGCCGAGGTCCGGCCCGAGCTCGCGGAGCTCCTTCCACAGGTCGCCGACGAGCTGTCCCGGTTCACCGGGCTGCCCGTCGAGCGGCGGGCGGAGGGGATCATGCTCGCCGACCCGTCCGGGCGCTTCACCGACCGTCCCTTCCCCGGCCAGGGCGGCGCGGTCAACCGGGCCGCGGGGCTTCTGCTCGCCAAGATCGCGGATCTGGTGGAGGAGGGCGAGCTGGGGCGCCTGGGCGTCGCGGCGTCCGACGATCTGCTCGCCCGGATCGACTCCGCGCTGCCCGCCGACGGGATCGTCACGGGCCTGGCCTGGACACCCGCCGAGACCGATCCCGCGGCCGAGCCGGAGCCGCACGAGTACTGGTTCGTGGAGCGGACCAGGCTCGGCAGGATCGTCGACGAGCTGTACACGGACCTGGGCGCGGCCTCGTTCACCAGCACCTGGCAGGCCGATCCCGAAGGCCTGCTCGAGGCCGCCGTCACCTTCCTCAACGATCTGCGGCTGCTCCGCAGGGTCGCCGGCGGCGTCCTCGTGCTGCCCGCGGCCTTCCGCTACCGCAACATCACCCTCGCGCTGCCCGACAAGGCTCAGCTGACCCTGGAGGAATCCCCCGCATGAGCGAGCACGACGAGATCGCGGTCTCGGTGCCGTCCCAGGACCGGCGCCCACAGGACGGCGCGCACCGGTTCAAGCCCACCCGTGCGGGTGTGATCAATCTGTGGGACTACGTCGACGAGGAGTTCGCCTTCGCCGACGGACGCCTCGTGCTGCGAGGACACAACGGTTCGGGCAAGACCAAGGCGCTCGAGGTGCTGTTCCCGTTCATCCTCGACGGTGTGGCCGACGCGCGGCGGCTCGACCCGTTCTCCGGCGACAACCGGACCATGAAGTCGAACCTCCTCTACCGCGGTCAGGAGTCCGAGCACGGGTACGTCTGGATGGAGTTCGCGCGTCCGGTGGAGACCGTCACGCTGGTCATCGGGCTGCGGGCGCACAAGCACCGCGACGGAGTCGTGACGTCCTTCTTCGTCACCGGGATGAGGCTCGGCGTCGATTTCGGGCTGCTCAACGTCGACGGGCGGCCGCTGACCGAGCGGCAGCTCAGGGAGTCGCTGGAGCCCGGGTCGCACGCCAAGACCGCCACCGACTACCGGGAGCTCGTCGACCACAGGCTGTTCGGTCTCGGGAGGGAGCGCTACGACCAGCTCCTCGATCTCCTCCTGGCGCTGCGGCGTCCGCTGCTCGCCAAGGATCTCGACCCCGCGAAGGTGTCGGCGACGCTGACCGCGGGCCTCAGCCCGGTCGACGAGGGCCTGGTGGAGCAGGCCGCGCGGGACTTCGAGAACCTCGCGGCGGTCCAGCATCTGCACGACGACCTGACGACGGCGCACACGGCAGTGCGCGCCTTCCTGCACCACTACACGAACTATCTGCGGGTCCATGCCCGTTTCCAGCTGGATCGGATCGCTGCTCGCCGGGACCAGGCCGTCGACCACGGCGCGCAGATGCTCGCCGCCACCACCGAGGCGGATCGGGCCCGCACCGGGAAGTCGGCCGCGGAGTCCGCTCGGGCCGGCGCGGACGAGTCCCTCTCGCGGCTGCGGTCCCGGCTGTCCACGCTGAAGAACGCCGACGCCTACAAGGCGCAGGGCGATCTCGACCGGCTCCGCCACCAGGTGGCCGACGACGAGTCCCAGCTCGCCAAGGACTCCGACCGGCTCAGCCGCTCCCTCCAGCACGCCACCGAGCTCCGTACCGAGACGGAGTCCGCGAAGGCACGTCTTGACATGCGCCGGGCCGCCATCACGCGCCACGAATCCAGCCTGGCCGAGGCCGCGCATTCCGCCTCGATCTCTCCGGAATCCGTTCGTTCCCCTGCGGCACCGGCCTCCAAGGATCCCGCTCTTGCCGCGGGGGACGAAGGGGTCGCGCCGGGCGACGGCGAAGGCGTCGCGGAATCGGCTCCGGTGGGGAGCGGCTCCGGTGGGGCCGGGCCTCGGGGTTCGGATCCGGCGGGCGCCAGTGGTGCTCGCCCCGCCGAAGATGCGGCTAGGAGCGCCGCGGCGCGGCTGGCGTCCGTGAGGGCCCGGGCGACCGCGCGGCGGGACGACATCGCCGTGGTCAGGGCCGCGGTGGACGTGGTCGAGGCGCGGCGGGCCGATCGGATGCGGGTGGAGAAGGCCCAGGCCAAGGTCGCCGAGGAACTCCGCGCGCGCGAGGAGGAGTGCGCGGCGGCGGAGGCCGCGGTCGAGGCCGCCAGGGCCGTCGCCAAGAGCGAGCTCGAGGCGTGGACCGGCCGGTGGGAACAGGCGTCGGCAGGGCCGCTCTTCGAGATCCTCGACCTGATCGGACGGCCGGGTGCGCCGACGCTCGGAGAGGCCTTCGCCGACCTGTCCGAAGCACGAAGGACCGGTCTCATCGAGAAGTCCGCCGAGGTCAAGCACCGCGCCGACGAAGTGGCCGTCGAGCTGGCGGACCTCGGCCGCGAACGCGCGAAGATCGCCGCTGAGCGCGATGACGCCCCGCAGCACTCGCCGCTGCGGCCGGCGCCGCGTGAGGACCGTCCCGGTGCGCCGTTCTGGCGGCTCGTCCGGTTCGCCGACGGTCTTCCCGACCCCGACGCGGCCTCACTGGAAGGAGCCCTGCACGCTGCCGGGATCCTCACCGCGTGGCTGCATCCCACCGTCGCCGAGACGCGCGCGGCCCATGCGGATCTGACGCCCGACGCCTTCCTGCTTCCGCTGGGCGGCGGACCGTCGGACGGTGCGGGACGTCCGGGGCGGACTCTGGCCGATGTGCTGGTGCCCGAGGAGCAGGACGCCGTCGACGCCGAGGTGATCCTCGGGGCGCTGCGCGGGATTCCGCTGGTCGACGGGCTGGAGGCCGGGGCGTGGGGGGTCAGCCTGAGGGGGCAGTACTCCTATGGAGTGCATGTCGGGGCGTTCCCGAAGGAGCGGCCCGAGTACATCGGGACGACGTTCCGGGCGCGCCGGCGGCGCGAGCGGATCGCCGAATGCGACGAGGCGGTGGCTCGGCTCGAGGCCGAGCGGGCCGAGCTCGCGGCGGAAGGCGAGCGGCTGCGCGGGCTCCTCGAAGATCTCGGGACGGCGCGGCGGGAACTGCCCGACGTGCTGCCCGTGCAGCAGGCACTGAGCACGGTCGACCGGGTGGCGGCGCTGCTCGGCCGGGTGCGCGGAGAAGCCGTCGACGCGGCGAAGACCGTCGATGGCGCGGTGGCCGAGCTGGAGGCGGCCGTCCGGCGGCTGCGCCAGACCGCGGCCGAACGCGAGATGCCCTCGGACCCCGGGGAGATCGCGGCCGTCGCCCGGGCCGTTGACGACTTCGTCGCCGCCGGAGAGCAGCTGGCGAGGGAGCACGAGAGCCTCCTCGACGCGGAAGGGGACCTCGAGTCGAGGCTCGGCACCGTCCGGCGGCTCGACGAGCAGAACGCCGAGGACGCCGAGAACCTGGCGGAGCGGCGCGAGCAGGTCGAGGCCGCTCGCGAGCAGCTGACCGCCAGGACCGAGGCGCTCGGGGCGTCGCTGCAGGAGATTCTGCGCCAGATCTCCGAGGCCGAGGGGGAGATCAAGGCCGCGGAACGTCTTCGGCACGGTCACGACGCTCGCGTCCGAGCCGAGCACGATGCCCTCGTCAAAGCCGAGGCCGCGATCGAACACGGCGGGCGCGCTCTCGCCGAGGCGATGGACGTTCTGCTGGAGCAGATCGTGGCATTCGAGCCCTTCGCGCGTCCGGATCTGCGTCCCATCCTCGGAGTACCGATCACGACGCTCTGGCCGGAGCGGTGGGACACCTCCGCCGAGATCGGAGCGGCGGCCGTCAAGGAGATCACCGAAGGGCGGGATCCCGCAGAGGCGATCGAGGCCGCGCTGCCCGAGGCCGCAGAGGAGATCATCGCGGCCTTCGCCGTCGCCACGAGCGGCGGCCGCGCTCCCTCGGACACCCAGCGCAAGAACACGCGCGACGCCATGTCGGAGGCGTTGAAGGAGTTCAGCGACGCGCTGGACGACTGCGAGGAGGACTACCGGCTGGATCTCGACGCCGCCGACATCGTGACCGTGCAGATCCTCGACGTCGAGGGGCGCGGCTCGGTCTCCTCGTTCGCCGAACGGATCGCCGGGCGGCTCGGGGAGCAGTCCGTCCTGCTGGAGGAGCGCGAACGCACCGTCCTCGAGGACGAGCTCCTCAGCAGTCTGGCCCAGCAGATCTTCGACCGGGTCCAGGCGGCCAAGGGACTCGTCAAGGGCATGGACTCCGACACCCGTTCGCGCCCGATGTCGACGGGCAGCACCGTCGGGATCCGCTGGGTCCGCTCGGACAAGCTCGACGACAGCCAGCGCGCCGTCGCCTCCCTGCTCGGCCGCGACTCCCGGCACCTCGGCCCGACCGGGCTGGCCGAACTCCGCGGCCACCTCCGCCAGCTGATCAGGGCCCGGCGCACCCAGCAGACCCGCGCCACCTATCTCGAGGTGCTGCGCTCGGTGGTCGACTACCGTACGTGGTTCGAGTTCCAGCTCCTCTTGACCGAACCGCACGCCACCGAGCCGGTCCGGCTGACCCGTGGCAAGCACAGCCAGATGTCCGGCGGCGAGAAGTCGGCGGCCATCCACCTGCCGCTCTTCGCCGCGGCCAACGCCCTCTACTCCTCGGCCAAGGACACCTGCCCCCGCATGATCGCCCTCGACGAGGCCTTCGCCGGCATCGACGACCGCTACAAGCCGGAACTGCTCGGCCTCACGGTCAAGTTCGACCTGGACATGTTCATGACCGGCCACGACCTGTGGGCCAGCTACCCCACCGTCCCCATGGCCGCCCACTACGACATGCACAGCGACAAGGCCTCCCACACCGTCTCCGCCATGCTCGTCCTCTGGGACGGCACCCAGCTCCTCGACGCCGACGCCACCTACTCCGGCAACGAAGACCTCACCACCACCCTCCTGGGCTTCCGCCCCCACCGCCGCAGCCCCACCGCCGACGGCCTCCTGGCCCCTCTCCTCTCCACGCCCTGAGGCCTGCCCGAAGCCACCTGTCCTCCTCCACGCCGCCCAGGCACGCGCCCACCGAGTCTCACCGGCCGCCGAGACCGACCTGACTCCCTCCTCCGCCCGGGGGCGCACCTCGCCCGCCTCTCGCCAGGAGGCCGGTTCTCGGATGGTGCGGGGCGGTGAGCGGTTTGTTCAAGACGGGGCGGGAGCTGGGGGCGAGGGTGGGGGCATGAGCGAAAAGGGTTTTACGCCTGCGTTGGGGCGGTTCGGAGCCAGCCGTCTGTACGACCCGGTGCTTGCGTTGACGCGCGAGCGGACGTGGCGGGGGCTGCTCGTCGACCATGCGGCGGTGGGGGAAGGAGAAGTCGTCGTTGACGTGGGGTGCGGGAGCGGGTCGCTGGCGATGATGTTGCGGGAGAGGGCGCCGCAGGCGCGGATCGTCGGGGTCGATCCGGATGAGGGGATGCTGGCGCAGGCACGGCGTAAGGGTGCCGTGGGGGTCGAGTGGCGGGTCGGAATGGGGGACTCGCTGGTGGAGGAGCTCGGGGACCGGGCCGCGGACGTCGTGGTCTCGAGCCTGGTGCTGCATCAGTGTCCGATGGAGATGAAGCAGGCGATCCTGGCTTCGATGCTCGGGGTCCTGCGGCCTGGGGGCAGGCTGGTGATCGGCGATTACGGGTGGCAGCGGACCCGCCTGATGCGGACGGCCTTTCGGGTGGTGCAGATCGCCGACGGGAAACGTGACACCCAGCCGAACGCGGATGGCGTACTGCCCGAGCTGATGGTGGAGGCCGGCTTCCAGGACGTGCGGGAGGCCGAGGTCGTGCCGACCATCAGCGGATCGATCTCGGTCTACCTCGCCCGGCGCGAGGAGACCGGGCATGAGTGATTCAGAGCGCGTCCATCCGGCATAGGCGAGGTCTGGACGCGGCCGACGGGGGCGTGCCTGACGGGAGCGCGCCTGAGACGGTGACGCTTGAGATGAGCGCGCCTGATGTGAGCACGGCTGACGGGAAGCGTGCCTGATGTGAGCGCGCCTGATGTGAGCACGGCTGACGGGAGCGCGCCTGATGTGAGCGCGCCTGACGGGAGCACGGCTGACGCGAGCGCGCCTGACGGGAGCGCGCCTGAGACGAGCACGGCTGACGGGAGCGCGCCTGAGACGAGCACGGCTGACGGGAGCGCGCCTGACGCGAGCGCGCCTGACGCGAGCGCGCCTGACGCGAGCGCGCCTGACGCGAGCGCGCCTGACGCGAGCGCGCCTGAGACGAGCACGGCTGACGGGAGCGTGCCTGAGACGGTGATGACCTGCAGGGGGAAGCTCAGTGACGCTTGAGATGAGGGCGGCTGACGGGAGCGCGCTTGACGGGAGCGCGCCTGAGACGAGCACGGCTGACGGGAGCGCGGCTGAGACGGTGGCTCTGAGACGAGCGTGCCTGACGCGGGACGCTGGGCTCTTGTGAGCGTGGTGCCACCGGGTGGTGTGAATGCTGCGCGCTGGCAGCGACGCGCAATGTCAGGGCGCTCTGCGAATGCGGTCCGGTGCGGGTGGGGTCTGCATCGCGCGGCGCTGTGCGCGTAGTGCGAGTGACGTGGGTGGGAGCGGTCGTGCGGTGCGTGGTGGGGTGACGAGGTGCGGGTGGTGCGCGGCGGGGAGGCCGGCTTCGCTGGTGTCGGTGGCTCGGGCGCTGCGGAGTTCTTGTCGTTACCGGTGGTTGTTGGGGGTGGGGGGTGGGTTGAGGATTTTGAGGGCGGTTGAGGGGGTTAGGCCCATCATTTGGCGCATTTGGCGGGTGAAGTGGGGTTGGTCGGCGAAGCCGGCTGATTGGGCTGCTTGGGAGAGGGAGTGGCCTTGGCGGAGGGATTCGGCGGCTTGGCGGAGTTGGGTCCAGAGGCGCCAGCGAGGGAGGGGCATTCCGAGTTGGCGGTGGGCCAGGGCGCGGAGGCGTTGGGGGGAGAGGCCGACCTGGGCTGCCAGGGCCGGCATGGGGGTTCTGGTGGTGGACAGCAGGGTCATGGCCGCCAGGAGGCGGGGGTCCAGTGAGGTCGGGGGGTGGGGTGCTGCTTTTTGGATGTCTTGTTCTTGGAGGGTGCGGAGGTCGTCCGCGGGGGTGATGCCGGGGGCGCGGTTTCCACGTAGGTGGTCGGCGAAAGCGTGCTGGGGCTCGATGAAGTAGGTCAGGAGGGTGGGGGAAGGGAGGAGGCGGTGGTTGGTCATCGGAGGGACCAGCAGGGTCGTGCCGTGGTGGAGGGCGCCGGTGTCGTCCAGGATCGCCACCTCGCCCTGTGTCGCTATCGCGATCTGGAAGGCGGCGTGGCGGTGCATTGAACCGTCGGTCACGGGGCCCCGGTAGATCGCGTAGCCGTTGCCGATGGTGAAGCCTGGTTCTGTGCCGTTCTTGGCGATCACGCTTCATCGTGTCAAAGGCGGATGTCCCCGGGCCAGCCCGGTCGGCGATGGATCATCTCCGGGGTCAGCTTGACGGGCGGCTAGATGGCGGGCGGTCGCGCGGAGGGGGCGGTCGGGTGGTTGGGCGGTCGGGTGGTTGGACAGTCGGGGGGTTGGGCGGGTAGTGGGATGGGTGTCGACGTGAAGATGGCCGTCAGCGGGACGGCTGCCGCGACCGCCGGGAGGACGAGCGTGGAGGCACCGTCTGTCCCGGCGGCCGAACCGGCCGAGCTTGAAGGAGAAGTCGTGAGGGGCAGGATCGCCGCCCAGGAGGCGGGGATCGATACCGCGATCAGCTACGGGTCGGAGGACAGGGGGCGCACACTGCGGCGGTGGTGCGCGGTCAGTAGCGCGACCACGACCACGACCACGACCACGACCACGACCACGACCACGATCGCGGTCACGATCGCGATCGTGAAGGTCAGGCTGACGCCGACGAGGCTGAGCTGGATCGAGGAGCCAGGCTCCCGCCCGGCGGGCCCGGTGGTGCTCTCGTGCAGCTGGTGGGAGCGGCCGAAGTCGCCGCGGGCGATCCGGCCGAGAAAGTCGCGTACTGCTGTGGGTTGAGGGGCGGGGGTCATGGGGTGAGGGCGCCCAGTTTGTCCAGGCGTTGGAGGACGGCGTTGCGGCCTCGGCCGAAATGGGTGCTGAGGGTGGGGGTGTCGGCGCCGTTGCGGCGGAGGGTGAGGAGCTCGGTGTCGGCGGCCTTGGTCCAGGGGCGGAAGGCGTTGGGGCTGGTCTCGCGGATTCGGGTGAGGTCGCGGCGGGTGGGGAAGGTGATCTCGGACAGGGAGGACAGGGGGGTTTCGGCGATCTGTTCGTTCTTTCTGAAGGCGCGGAGGGTGGGGCCGTCGACGGTCAGGCGGTCGGCGGTGAGGGGGAGTTCGGTGATGTCGTCGCCGTTGAAGCGCTGGGGGGCGGTGAACGCCAGCTGAATGTCCATGCGTCCAGGATGCGGAACTCAGCCGGTGATCGTTGTGAGGGCTGTGGACGAGCGTCCCGGTGAAGCTTGTGAGGGCTGTGGGCGGTCGTCAGCCGTTGCGGGGCTCGCGGCGGAGCAGGGGGAGGACGCCCAGGCGGCGACGGCGGCGGGCCGACGGGGGGAGCAGGGGAGGGAGGGGTGCGTCGGTGGGGCGGGGGCTGGCCAGGAGGGTGGGGCGGGGGCGGCCGCGGAGGGTGACGGCCTGGGTGGACTCCCAGTGGAGGGACTCCACGGGGTCGCAGTCCTCCAGGAGGTCGGAGTTGGCCAGGACCCGGGACGGGGAGGACTTGGCCAGGTCGGAGAGGCGGGCCGCCTCGTTGACCGGGTCGCCGATGACCGTGTACTCGAAGCGCTGCTCGGCGCCGATGTAGCCGGCCACCACCGGGCCGCAGGAGACGCCGACGCCGGCCAGGACCTCGGGGATCTCCAGGGGGAGGCGGGCGGCCAGTTCGCGGGCGGCCGTCAGGGCTCGGCCCGCGGCCTCCTCCTGGGGGACGGGGGCGCCCCAGACGGCCAGGGCCGCGTCGCCCTCGAACTTGTTGATCCAGCCGCCGTTGCGGTTGACGCAGTCGACGACGACGCCGAAGAAGGCGTTCAGGAGGGCGACGACCTCGTCCGGGGGGCGTTCCGCGGCCATCTTCGTGGAGCCCGCCAGATCCACGAACAGGACCGCGACGTCCTTCAGCTCCCCGCCCAGCGCGATGTCGGAGTCGAGGGCGAGCTTGGCGACGTCGGGACCGACCTGGCGGGAGAAGAGGTCCTGGAGGCGTTCGTGGGCGCGCAGGCCGGCGACCATCGAGTTGAAGCCCGCCTGGAGCTGGCCGAGCTCGCTGGCGTCGTAGACGACGATCGAGGTGTCGAGGTCGCCCTTGGCGACCCGGGTCATGCCCTGCCGGACGCTCTGGATCGGATCACCGATCGCCCGGACGGCCACGAACGTCACCTGGAAGCTGATCACGAGCGCCGTGCAGCCCAGCACCAGGACGGTCTGCGCCACCTCATGACGTTCGAACTTGATGTCCGTCATCGCGACGATCGCCACGACGATCAGCCCGAGCAGCGGGACCGCGGTACCGAGCCCCCAGGCCAGCATCGACCGTGTCGTCACCCGGGAGAACGGGTGCTCGCGCGGCGGCTGGGTCGCCAGGACGAGGGCCGCGGCCGGTCGCAGGAGACGTTCGGCGAGGAGGTAGACCAGGCCGAGCGTCGTGAACGCGCCCAGCAGGCAGGTCATGCCCATCTTCAGGGCCATGAGGGGGCCGTAGTGGCTGTTGAGGGCCGTCCAGCCGATCGCGCCGACGCCCCACAGGGCGGCCTGGATCAGCGTGATCCGGGCCGGGCCGAGCAGGACGGCGTGGCGCTGTTCGAGGTCGGGCGGGCCGCCCTCGCGCACCAGCCTGCGGATCGGGGCCCAGGCCCGCATCACGAGCAGGACCGCGATGGGAACGGCGACGACGGGATAGGCGAGGAAGGCGAAGAGGTTCACCCACATCGCGCTCCGAGGCACGCCCGGCGGATCGGGGATGACGGCGAAGACGAAGACGAGCACGACCGCCGCGCCGCTCGCGTTGGCGATCGCCACCGTGGACGCGACGAACCAGCGAACCCGCAGCTCGAGGAAACTGCGAGGGGCCCCCGGGATCGCCGTGAGCTTCGCGCTCAGGGCGTCGAGATGCTCTCGGTTCACGGTCCACCTCCGACGGCCGTCACTCTACGGATTACGGGCGACTCGCGATAGGTCGCAAATCACAGGTGATTATGACCGATCCCACAGGAATCACATGAAATTCGGTCAATACCGAGAAGTAATATGTATGGGCCATATATGAAAGAGGCCAGAATGACCGCTTCCGCAGCCACCACTCCCCCTCCCGGGGCGACCGTCCCGACCCTCGCCGGTGCGACGATCACGCCCGGGGACCTGATGCGGGCCGGCAGCTACGACATGTGCTTCGGCTGCGGCACCGGGCACGAGACGGGGCTGCGGGTTCAGCGCACCGCGTTCGACGAGGACGTCGTGCTCGGGCACTTCCTGGTCACCGACCAGCACCAGGGCGCGCCCGGCCTGGCCCACGGCGGGCTGCTCGCCACCGCGATGGACGAGATCCTCGGCACCGCCGCCTGGTCGCTCGGGAAGATGGCCGTCACGGGCCGCCTCGAGACCGATTTCCGGGCTCCGGTCCCGGTCGGCAGCACGCTCTACCTGAAGGCCTGGTGCACGGGCGTCGAGGGCCGCAAGATCTACCTCTCGGGCGAGGGGCGGCTCGGGGACCCCGACGGGCCGCTGGCCGTCCAGGCCGCCGCCCTGTTCGTCGAGGTCCCCCGCGAGCACTTCACGAAGGAGCGCTGACGGCTCAGGGGCCGACGACGCGGGCGAGCTGACGGGACTGGGCGACGAGCCGGTCCTTGGAGTCCCAGATCTCGACGTCCTCCTCCAGGTGCCCACCCGCGAGGTTCCGGGTGGAGGCGACCACCCGCAGCCATCCGGGAGCGGGCAGGGCCCGGACATGGACGGTCAGCTCCAGCGTCGGCACCCAGCCCTGGACGCCCATCTCGAAGGCCACCGGCGGAAGCGCGTCCACGGCGAACAGCAGGGTGCAGGGATCGGGCTCCTGGCCGTCGGCCAGCCGGAACCAGCTGCGCATCTCCCCGCGCCCGGACGGCGCGCCGGCGGCCCATCCCGCGGTCGCCGGGTCGACCCGGAGGTCGGCGTGGCCGAGCAGGGTCACGAGCCGCTTGAACGAGTCCGGGGCCTCGAAGCAGTCCTCGACCTGGGGGAGGACCGGGGGCTCCGCCGAGGTCCTGACGTCGTCGGGCAGTGATTCCAGGTCGCCGAAGCCGGCCAGCACCCTGATCCGCTCCTTCCCGTCCTGGAAGAGGGAGGCCTGTGCGGACGTCAGCGTCCGGCCCGAGCGGATCACCTCGGTCGTGATCGTCGCGGGGCCCGGAGCGGCCGGGCGCAGGTAGTGGGCGGTGACGGTCATCGGGTGCGGATGGGCCGAGACGCGGCCGAGGGCGCGCGTGACCAGCGCGAGGAGGTAGCCGCCGTTGGGGGCGGGGCCGCCGGTGCCCCAGGAGTCGGCGATCTCCGCGGTCGCCACGCCGTCGACCAGCGTGCTCGCGGTCGCCCGCTCGAACTCCGAAATCATTCCGAACCTCCGTCTTGACGCTTATCGGGGCATACTGCCACACTCGCGGCATTGGCCCAGTGGCTCATCCACTGGGCCGGCCGAAAGGACCGACCGCGTGACCGACCCGATCGCCCGGGACACCGTCGTGGACGCCCTCGTGAACCGGCTCAGGACGGAGATCCTCGGCGGCCTCTACCCGCCGGGCTCCTATCTGCCGCCCGAGCGCGAGCTCGCCGCCGGCTACCAGGTCACCCGCACCTCGCTCAAGCACGCGCTGGTCCGCCTCGCCCAGGCCGGGCTGCTGGAGACCCGGCACGGCGTCGGGACCCGGGTCCGCGACTACGAGCGGCTCGGCGGGCCCGAGCTGCTGCCGATGCTCGTCCGGGTGGCGGGCCCCGACTGGGCGGCGGAGATCTTCGACGCCCGCCGCGAGATCGGCGCGCTCGTCGCGGCCCAGGCCGCCGCGCGCGCCTCCCTCGGCCACCGCGCGCACCTGTCCGACGCCCTGACGGCCCTGCGCTCCGCCGCCGACCCGCAGCAGGGCGAGGCCGAGATCCACCGGCTGATCGCGGCCGCCACCGGCAACCGCGTCTACTCCCTGCTCGTCAACTCCCTCCTCAACGCCTACCTGGAGGTCGGCGACCTGTTCCGTCATGTCTTCACCGACGCGGAAACCACGGCCGACCGCATCGAACCCCTGGTCAGAGCCATCGCCGACGGCGACCCGGCCCAGGCCCACGAGGAAGCCGTGCGCTACCTCGACCGCACCCGCGACCTGATGATCGGAGCGCTGAAGTGAAGGACTTCCGCAAGAACGGGCTCACCCTCGCCGAGGCCGCCCGCGTCTTCTCCGGGCACCGCAACGCCCGCGTTCTGCTCCCCGCCGCCGCGACCGCGATCGCCGCCCGCGCCCTGATGGGACGGTTCACCAGGAGGGACGCCGTGGTGGCAGGGGCGGCGGTGGCGATGGAGCCGTTCGTGGAGTGGCTGGTCCATGTCCACGTCCTGCACGCCAAGTACCGCAAGGGCGAGGAGACGCTCATCGCCCGCTCCCACCGCATGCACCACCAGGATCCGCGCGACCCCGGGCTGGTCTTCATCCCCGAGCACGTGGTCCTGCCCGCCGTGGCCGGGATCGCGGTGATCAACGCCGTGCTCCTGCGCCGCCCCCGCGCGGTCATGACGGGCGTCGCGACGACGTGGACGCTGCTCGCCGCCTACGAGTGGACGCACTTCCTCATCCACTCCTCCTACGTCCCGAAGACCGCGCTCTACCGGACGCTGCGCCGCACCCACCAGCTCCACCACTTCCGCAACGAGAACTACTGGTACGGGATCATCACGCCGGTCTCGGACAAGGTCCTCAACACCTATCCGGGCAAGGACGAGGTGCCGCCGTCCAAGACGGTCAAGAACCTCGGCGTGACGGAGTCCGTATAGCCTCTGGATCATGCGTCTCTCCGGAATCGTCACCCCCGACCGCCCGCTGATCGTCGTGGCGGCGGACGAAGAGGCGGCTCACCTCCAGACCGGGCTTCCGGTGCTGCTGACGGGCATCGGAAAGGTCAACGCGGCCGTCGCGGTGGCCGCGGTCCTGGCCGTCCACCGGCCGTCCGAGATCATCAACCTCGGGACGGCCGGAGCCCTCCGCCCGGGCCTGCGCGGCACCCACGAGATCTCCCGGGTGATCCAGCACGACCTCGACGGCGAGGCCATCGAGGAGCTGACCGGACGCCCCACCGGGGTGCCGATCGACCTCGCCGCGGAGGGGCCCGTCCTGGCGACCGGCGACAAGTTCGTGTCGACCACCGAGCTGCGCGATCTCCTGGCCCGGCGGGCCGACCTGGCCGACATGGAGGGCTACGCCGTGGCGGCGGCGGCCCGTGCGGCGGGGGTCGGGGTGCGGCTGGTCAAGCACGTCAGCGACGAGGCGAGCGAGGGCGCGGCGACCACCTGGAAGGACGAGGTCGACGCCTGCGCCAGGGATCTGGCCGCCTGGGTCGCCACCCATCTCTGACGTCCGCGAATCTCACTCAAGGTAACGGATTCGCTACCTGTTGACACGTTCGGTGCCTGTGATGCCTGTTACTCATGGTAGGTAAGTGTTCACTCAATGACACGCCAACCGAGGGTAATCTTCCATGCGCCGAAACGTCGCGGCGGGCGTCCTGGCCGGATGCGCGCTGAGCGCGGCCGCCTGCGCCGGCTCTCCGGCCTCGCCCAGCACGTCGGAGTCCCCGGCGGCCGAGGCCGTCCCGGCGGACCTGCCGGAGTCCACCACGTTCACGACGATCAAGGGCCTGCCGGCCGACCTGGCGGCGTCGAAGGTCCCTGACGGCACGGTGGTCAGCCCGAAGTCCGCCACCGTGATCTACGACGCCCCGGACGGCGAGCCGCGGGCGATCCTGCCCGCGTCCCAGCTCAACAGCCCGACCTGGGTGCCCGTCGTCGAGACCGTCCCGGGCTGGCACCGCGTCATGCTGCCCAGCAGGCCCAACCGGAGCACCGGCTGGATCCGCACGGACGGCATCGAGGCCGCCCGCAGCGAGTACGCGATCAGGGTCGCGCTCAAGGCGCGCAAGCTCACGATCTACAAGTCCGGCAGGGCCAGGGGGAGCTGGCGGGTCGCCGTGGGCGCCCCGGGCACCCCGACCCCCGTCGGCCGGACGTTCCTGCTGGCCAGCCTCGCCACCGGCAAGGCCCAGAAGGGTTCCAAGACCACCCCAGCGGGCGCCGTCCTCCCGGTCGGCGCCCACTCCGCGACGCTCGACACCTTCGGGGGAGGACCCGGCACCGTGGCGTTCCACGGCTGGCCGGACGCGAAGGTGTTCGGCAGAGCGGCGAGCCACGGCTGTGTCCGCGTCCCACCGGCCGCGCTGAAGGCTCTGTCTTCGGTCCCGCTGGGCAGCCCGGTGCTCATCACCGCATGAACACATCATCAGGGAGAACCATGAAGACGTTGACGGCCGTCCTGGCCGCCACTGCCGCCTTGACCGCCCTCGCCGGGGCCCCCGCCCAGGCGGGCGGTGCCCACGGCTCGGCGTTCGGCGTCGCGGCGAAGGGGGTCGTGGCGATCGCCCCGACCCCCTACGTGAAGTCGTCGACGGCGGAGACCGTCACCAAGGCGCTGGTCAAGCTGCCGCCGAACGCGCTGCTCAGCGCGTCGGTCAACGAGGTCGCCGCGAGCAGGCACCACGCGAAGGCCGCGCTGGCCGACGTCGTGGTGGGGCGGCTCGGCCTGCGGGCCACCGCGGTGACGGCGAGCTGCGACAACGGGACGGGCGGAGCGGCCCTGGCCGACGTCGCCCTCGGGGCCGCCGAGATCCCCCTCTACCCGAAGCCGAACAGCGGGATCGTCGTTCCGCTGGGTGCGCTGGGCAAGGCCGAGGTCGTGCTCAACCGCCAGGTCAGGCTGCCGGGCGGCGGCATCTCGGTCACCGCGATCCAGGTCAGTGTCGTGCTGGCCGGGACGATCACGCAGACGATCGACATCGCGTCGGTGACCTGTGCCGGTGCCCCCCGGCTCGCTCGCCCGCCGAAGGCCGTCGTCGGCGATCTCGTCGTGGCCGGCTGACCGGCGCCCGCGTAAAGAACGCCAGAAGTCCCGTGCTCTCCCCCGAGCACGGGACTTCCGCGTTCCCCCGAAGATCAGGCGGCGACGAGCTCCCTCTCGTCGTCCTCGGCCTCGATGACCTTCGGGACCGACCGCAGGGCGAACACCGCGGCGACCCCGGCGGCCAGGGCCAGGACGGCGCTGCAGTAGAGCGTGACGTGCATGCCGTCGACGTAGGCGGAGCGGGCGGCGGCGATCGCCTGGCCGGCGAGCTGCGAGGGCAGGGTCCCGGCGGCCTCGAACGCCCCGGCCAGGGAGTCCTCGACGGCGTCGCGGGCGGGCCCGGTGACCCCGGCGGGAACCTCGACGCCGCCCCGGTAGGCCGCGTTCAGCACCGATCCGAGCAGGGCCATGCCCAGCGCGCCGCCCAGTTCCGTCGCGGTCTCGGAGATCGCCGCGGCGGCACCGGCCCGGTCCTTGGGAACCGAGGCGAGGATGGTGTCGGAGGTGACGGTCATCGCGACGCCGATCCCCATCCCGCCGAAGATCATGGTCGGGAACATCAGCGCCCAGTAGTGCGCGTCGAGGCCCATGAAGCTGTAGCTGACGAACGAGCCGGCCGACAGGACCATGCCGACCCCGATGGCCCTGTTCCGGCCGATCGCGGTGATCAGGGCGGGGGCGAGCGCCGCGCCGCCGGCCATGGCGCCGAGCGCGCCGGGCAGCCCGGCGACCCCGGCGATCCAGGGCGACCAGCCGAGGACCATCTGGAAGTACTGGGCGAAGACCAGCGACTGGGCGACCAGGGCGAACATCGCGAACATGTTGACGCCGACGGAGCCCGAGAACGCCGGGAGCCGGAAGAGCCGGACGTCGATCAGCGGCGAGGCGATCCGGGTCTGGCGCCGCAGGAACAGGGCCAGCAGCGCGACGGCGGCCAGGCCGGTGACGGCGTACTCCGGCGCCCAGCCCTCGGCCGCCAGCTCCTTGACCGTGTAGACGAACCCGACGATGCCCGCACCGGACAGCAGGACGCTCGGGACGTCCAGGCGGCCGGGGCGCGGGTCACGCGACTCGGGCAGGGCGACGGAGCCGAGCACGAAGATGACGGCCATGATCGGGACGTTGATCAGGAAGACCGAGCCCCACCAGAAGTGGTCGAGCAGCGCACCGCCGAACACCGGGCCGAGCCCGACGCCGAGCCCGGCGACGCCCGAGGAGATCCCGACGGCCATGGTCCGCTCCTTCGGGTCGGTGAAGACGTTCCTGACCAGCGACAGGCACGACGGCATGATGGTCGCCCCGGCGACTCCGAGCAGCACCCGGGCGCCGATCAGCAGCTCCGGGGTGTGGGCGTAGGCGGTGATCGCGGAGGCCGCCGCGAAGAGGCCCACGCCGGTGAGCAGCAGCTTCTTGCGCCCGATCCGGTCGCCCAGCCAGCCCATCGTGATCAGCAGCGCGGCGAGGGCGAAACCGTAGCCGTCGGCGATCCACAGGATCTGCGTCGCGGACGGATTCAGGTCCGCCACCAGCTGCGGGATGGCCAGGTGCAGGGCGGTCAGATCGATGGAGAGCACGGTGTAGGCGAGGCAGCAGATCGCGAGGGTCGACCACTTGCGGGTGGCGGCGTTCAGGTTCATGGCCACAGGTTCACGGTCCGTGCTGACCACGAACTGACCGGCCGCTGACGGTGCCCGGTGCGTCCCCCGATGGGACACAATCGTGCCCATGCGATTCGGCATTCTCGGGGCGGTCGAAGTCTGGGACGACGACGGTGAGCCGATCTCGGTGGGCGGGCCGCGAGTTCGGGCGCTGCTGGCGTTCCTGCTGCTCAACGCGGGCAAGGTGGTCCCTCCCGAGCTGCTGATCGACGGTCTGTACGGGGAGGAGCCGCCCGCGGGCGCCGCGAACGCTCTCCAGTCCCAGGTGTCGCGGCTGCGGCGCGGGCTGCGCGGGCTGGCCGAGGTGGAACTCCTTCCGGCCGGATACCGGCTCACGGCCGGGCGGGACGAGATCGACTCCCAGCGGTTCGCCGCGCTGGCCGAGTCCGCCGGGCGGGAGAGCGGGGAGCGGCGGGCGGAGCTGCTCGGCGAGGCGCTGGAGCTGTGGCGGGGGGCCGCGCTGGCGGACGTCCCGGAGGCCAGGGGCCAGGCCCTCCGGCTGGAGGAGGCCAGGATCGCGGCGCAGGAGCTGCGGGCCGAGACGCTGATGGATCTGGGCAGGCACGCGGAGGTCGTCGCGGAGCTGCGGGAGCTGGTCGAGGCCCATCCGCTGCGGGAGCGGCTCAGGGCGCTGCTCATGCGCTCGCTCTACGGATCGGGACGGCAGGCCGAGGCGCTGGAGGCCTACGAGCGGGCCCGGCGGATGCTGGCCGACGAGCTCGGGGCCGACCCGTCGAAGGAACTCGCGGACGTCCATCTGCGGATCCTGCGGGCGGAGCCGGAGCCGGGACCGCCCGTCGCCCCCGTCGGGAAGGGGCCGGGTCCGAGGCTGCCCGCCCAGCTCACGAGCTTCGTCGGACGGGACGAGGAACTGGACCGGATCGAGGGGCTGCTGGGCGCGTCCCGGCTGGTGACCCTGCTCGGGCCCGGCGGTGCGGGCAAGACGCGGCTGTCGATCGAGATCGGCGCGCGGCTGGGCGGCGAGGTCGCGTTCGTCGACTTCGCCCCGCTCGCGGCCGGTTCGGGGCAGGACCTGCTCGCCCAGGCGGCCAACACGGCGCTGGGCCTGCGCGAGGTGGGCGTTCTCCCGGCGGGGCAGCGGGCCGAGCCGGTGGAGCGGCTGACGGCCGCGCTCGCCGACCGCGACCTCGTGCTGATCCTCGACAACTGCGAGCACGTCGTCGCGGAGGCCGCGGTGTTCGCGGGCGGGCTGCTCACGGCCTGCGACCGGCTGAGGGTCATCGCCACGAGCCGGGAACCGCTGGCGGTCACCGGGGAGACGCTGTGGCCGGTCCGGCAGCTCGCCGTGCCGCCGGAGCGGGCGCCGTTCGAGGAGGCCGCGGGGGCTCCGGCCGTCCGGCTGTTCACCGACCGGGCCGCGGCCGTCCGGCCCGGGTTCGCCGTCACCGAGGACAACCTCGGCGCCGTCGTGCGGATCTGCTCCTCCCTCGACGGGCAGCCGCTCGCGATCGAGCTCGCCGCCGCCCGGCTCAGGACCCTCACCGCGCAGGAGGTCGCCGACCGGCTCGGCGACAGGTTCCGGCTGCTGTCCCGCGGCGACCGCAGCAAGAACCCGCGGCACCAGACGCTGCGCGCCGTCGTCGAGTGGAGCTGGGGTCTGCTGGCGGAGGAGGAGCAGGTGCTCTCCCGGCGGCTGACGGTCTTCACCGGCGGATTCACCGCGGCGGCCGCGGAAACGGTCTGCGGCGCCGACGAGGACGTCCTGCTCGACCTCGCCGACAAGTCGCTGATCGTCCGGGGGGCGGACGGCCGGTTCCGGATGCTGGACACCATCGCGGCCTTCTGCGCCGAGAAGCGCGAGGAGACGGGCGAGGGGAAGCGGCTCCGCGACGCCCACGCCGCCCACTTCCTGGCCTTCGTCACCGAGGCCAACGACCACATGCGCACGGCGGAGCAGATCGTCTGGCTCGACCGGCTGACCGCCGAGCACGGCAATCTCAGCGCGGCGCTGAACTGGGCCGCGGCCACCGATCTCGAGCTGGCGCTCCGCTACGTCGACATGCTGTCGGCCTACTGGTGGCTGCGCGGCAACAGGAGCGAGGGCGCGGCCGTCGCGAACACCCTGCTGGCGAAGCTCGGCGGCGTGCCGCTGCCGGGCTTCGAGGAGGAGTACGTCGCGTGCGTGGCGAACCTCGCGCTCGGCAGCATCCCCGCGCCCGCGCTGCCCGACATGATCCGCCGCTCCGACACGGTGCTCAACACGCTCGGCCGCGCCCTGCACCAGCCGTTCCTGCTCGCGATGTGGGCCCTGGCCGCCGGTCCGCCCGACGACTACGGCGACCGGATGGAGGAGATCCTCGAGGCCCGGCACGACCAGTTCGCCCACGAGCCGTGGGGCCTCGCGCTGATGAAGCTCGGCATCGGCTTCATGAATCTGTTCAGCAGCAACGACGACGACGCCGAGTCCCATCTGTGGCAGGCGCTCGCCGAGTTCGGCGCCCTCGGTGAGCGCTGGGGCATGACCCAGACCCAGGACGCCCTCGCCACCCTCTTCGAGAACACCGGCGACCTGGAACGGGCGCTCGCGCTGCGCGAGGAGGCGCTGGTCCTGATCAGGGAGCTCGGCACCGGCGCCGACACCGCCGAGATGCTCATGCGCAGGGCCGACATCCTGCTCCTCCAGGACAGGACCGCCGACGCCCGCGACGGCTTCCGCCAGGCCGAGGAGGTCGCCAGAAGATCGGGATCGATGGGCGTGCTGGCCGACGTCCACCGCGGCCTCGGCGACATCGCCCTCGGCGAGGGCGACCTCGCCGCCGCGCAGGACCGTTACGAGCAGGCCCTCGAGGACTGCCCGCCGCGCTGGTACTCCGCCGAGCTGGTCGCCCGCTGCCATCTCGGGCTGGCCCGGGTGGCCCGCGGACGGGGCGACGCGGAGGCCGCCCGGCGCCATGTCGGCACGGCCGAGGCCGCCGTGGCCGACTACTTCTTCAACAAGCCCATCCACGACGCCGCCGAGGAGATCCTCGCGGGCCTGGACTGAGCGACCGTCAGGGGCCGGTCAGCGGGCGGTCAGCGGGGCGGCGCAGGGTCGTCGCATGACGAAGGAAGCGCTGCGGCTCCACGGAGTGCGCAAGGTGCACGGCACCGGAGAGAACCAGGTCGTCGCCCTCGACGGCGTCACGCTGTCCCTGTCGGCGGGGACCTTCACGGCGGTCATGGGGCCGTCCGGGTCGGGGAAGTCCACGCTCCTCCAGGTGGCGGCGGGCCTCGACCGTCCCACCTCGGGCGAGGTCTTCGTGGACGGCCGGGAGATGACCGGCGGCGAGACCGAGCTGACGAGGTTCCGGCGCGACCGCGTCGGGTTCGTCTTCCAGCAGTTCAACCTGATCCCGACCGTCGACGTGCTGGCGAACGTGCTGCTCCCGGCGAAACTGGCCGGAAGGCGCCCGGACACCGCGCGGGCCGAGGAGATGCTGGGCCGCGTCGGGCTCGGCGACCGGCTGCGCCACTACCCGCACGAGCTGTCCGGCGGGCAGCAGCAGCGGGTGGCGATCGCCAGGGCGCTGGTGACGTCGCCGGCCGTCCTGTTCGCCGACGAGCCGACCGGCGCGCTCGACACCCGCAGCGCCCGGGACGTCCTCGCGCTGCTCCAGGAGGCCGTGCGCGTCCACGGCCAGACGCTGGTCATGGTCACCCACGACCCGGTCGCCGCGGCCCGCGCGGACGCCGTGGTCTTCCTCGCCGACGGCCGGATCGTCGGACGCATGATCTCCCCGACCGTCGACGCCGTCGCCGAACGCCTCGCCCACCTCGGCGACGACCTGGTCAGGGGTTGAGCCGGATGCTGTCACTCGCGCTCGCCTCGCTCCGCCACCGCAGGTCGGCCTTCACCGCGAGCTTCCTCGCGATGCTGCTCGGCGCGACCATGGTCATGACGTTCGGCTCGATGCTCGACACGGCGGTCGCGCCGGGGGTCGACTCCGCCAGTTCCGAGACCCTGATCACGATGGCGTCGGTCGTCGGGGGATGGAGCCTGCTGCTGGTCGCGTTCGCGGTCTCCTCGACCCTGGCGCTCGCGCTGCGGCAACGGGCGACGGAGATGGCGCTGCTGAAGAGCGTCGGCGCCACTCCCGGGCAGCTCAGGCGCATGGTCATCGGGGAGACGCTCGTGGTCTGCCTGGCCGGGGCCACCGCGGCGATCCCGTTCGGGTGGGGCCTCGGGCATCTGCTGCTGAACCTGCTGCGCTCGACCGACCAGGTCGCCGAGGGCGTCACCCACGCGTTCGGGCCGATCGCGCTCGGCCAGGGCTACGGCATCACCCTGCTCTCCTCGCTGGCGGCCGCGCTGATCGCCTCGCGCAGGGCGTCCCGGCAGCGCGTCACGGAATCCCTGCTCGAGGCCAGGGCGCCCGTTCCGGCCCGGATCGGTCTCGTCCGCGGGCTCTGCATCGCCTTCTTCCTGGCCGCCGGGATCGCCCAGGCCGTGCTCACCGCGACGGTCATGTACGGCAAGGGCTCGGACGCCATGCAGACCGCGGGCTCCGCCGACATCTGGTTCGCGATCGGCCTGTCGCTGTTCGCGCCGCTCCTGATCCGCCGGGTGCCCGCCGCGCTGCCGCCGATCGTCCTGTTCATCGGCATCGCCACCGGAACCCTCTCCATGCAGGACATGGACAACCGCGCGGCCGCCGCGGCCGGGCTGGTCAAGACCACCGAGCAGCGCAACATCGAGACCCTGAACCTCGTGGTCATCGCGATGATCGCGCTGTTCGCCTGCATCATGCTGATCAACACCCTGATCGCGGCCACCGCCCATCGGAGCCGGGAGTTCGGCCAGTACCGGCTGATCGGCGCGACGCCCGGCGGGCTCATGGCCAGGGTCGCCCGGGAGTCCCTGGCCCTGACCGCGGTCGGCGCCGTCCTCGGCACGGCCGCCGCCCTGGTCACGATCCTGCCGTACTCCTACGCGCGCACCGGTGAGTGGACGCCCGATCTCAACCCGTTCATCTCCCCGGCGGTCCTGGTCGTGGCCGCCGTCGTCACCTTCACCACCACGCTCGCCACGACCCGCCGCGTCCTGCGGACTCCGGCGATCCGGGCGGTGTTCGCCTGACGTCCGGTCAGGGGGACAGGAGGGCGAGCGCCTCGTCGAGGGCCCGCCGCTGGTCCGGGGTGAGGGGGGCCAGGAGCTCGGCGTCCAGGTGGGCGGCGGCGGTGGTGCAGGAGGCGAGCAGGGCGCGGCCGCCGTCGGTGAGGGTGAGCACCTGGCGGCGGCGGTCGTGCGGGTCGCGGACCCGCTCGACGGCGCCCAGGCGCTCCAGCTCGTCGGCCAGGGAGACGACGAGGCTGGGGGCGACCCGCAGCTCGCCGGCCAGGTCCTGCTGGGAGGCGGCCGGGCCCCGGCTCAGGACGGCGAGCAGGCCCGCGTGCTTGGGCTTGAGCCCGAAGGGCCGCAGGCGTTCGGCGTAACGCTCGGCCACGCGGGAACCCAGGGTGCCCAGGCGGAAGGCCACCGTCGCCGGAAGCGCCTTTTCGTCGTCCATATACCAAATGCTACATTCGTTTCATCATTCGGAAGCTGAACGATCTCAGGTCGTGGACGCCTGCTCGGCGTGCCATTCCTTCTGGAGGGCGTAGGCGTAGCCGCGCGACGGGGCGTCCTTGCCCGCGCTCTTCATCTCCGCGAGCGCGGCGGGGACCGAACCGTTGCTCCGGTCCAGCGCCTCCTTGAAATCCTGCTTCAGGCCCGCCGGCAGGGCCCGGGTGGTCCGCACCTCGCGGCGGAACGGAACGCCCTCGTCCGACTGGCGCGCCATTCCGCCCTTCGGCCGCGGCGGGCGGGCGGGCTCGGCGGGCCGGCGCTGCTCGGGCACGCTCCGGACGGGCGCGGAGGCTCCTCCGTTGGCGCGGACCGCCGCGCGGACGGCCGCGGGGGCGCC
>NZ_BAAAUV010000016.1:0-170864 GCF_039534125.1 Actinocorallia longicatena
ACCTCGGCGGGCGCCGCCGCGGGCATCGTCAGCAGCGCCCCGAGGGCGAGGGAGACGACGGCGCTCAGGGTCCGTCTCAGGGGGGAGTGCACGGGCGGATGACCTCCGATGGGGGGTGGATGGGTCGGGTCGGCCCGGATCAGGAGATCCGGATCCGGCCGAGCGTGAGCCAGCCGGGGACGGTCGCGTCCTGTCCGGCGTTGGCGAAGCGGAGCGGCATGCCGCCCCGCAGGGGGTTGGCCGCGCGGAACACGAGCGTGTGCTCGCCGTGCCGCAGGCCCCGGGCGGGCAGACGCGCGGTGAGCTCGGCGGGGACGCCGGGCTTGACGCCGGTCAGCTTCCAGGACGTCGTCCAGGTCCTGGCGATCCGGCCGTCGCGGCCGACGGCGGCCACCTGGAGCGGCCAGTCGTAGTAGAAGGGCGCCACACCGTCGTCCTGGATCCGGATCGCGACGTCGAGATCGCCGCCCCGGTGGCCGGTCCTGACCGCGGTGACGCGCAGCCGGTAACCGAGCGACTTCGCGGCCGTCAGGGCTTCGGCGTAGGCGGCGCCGGTGTGCCCCGGGGCGAAGGCGTAGTGGTCGAGCAGCCACGAGGCGTGCGTCCGGGCGACGCTCCCCGCGAAGTCGCCGTCGCCGTCGGTCACGCAGTCGGACGGTGCGTTGAAGAGGCATCCCTGCAGCTCGGGACGGAGCTCGCCGCCGACGGGGGCGTCCAGCCACTTGCCGGTCGTGCCGGCCTGCTCCATGAGGTCCATGAAGTGCCAGCCGGGCCCCGGCAGGGTGGAATAGGCGAAGGAGTCGTCGTGGTAGCCGATGTCGAGCGCCTTGTTGTCGGTGCTCGGGTAGCGGACCATGAGGCGGGTCGCGTCGAAGGCGTCGTCGAAGGCCTTCAGGACCCTGACCTGCGCGGCCTGGGAGGCGAACCAGTTCTCCGTCCCGGGGTCGCCGTTGTGCGGCCAGGTGTGCCACTCACCCCAGAAGCCCAGCAGGCCGAGCTGGACGAAGCCCGCCCGCGGATCACCGTCGTAGCGGGCGCCCAGCGCGGCGATGAACCGGTCGAGGGCGGCGGCCAGCCGCGGGTCGTCGTAGTCGGGCGACACGCTCCGCCCGTCGTTGCCGAAGTCGTCGTAGGGATGGGTCACCAGCCCCTGGTCGAGCAGGTACCCGGGGACGCCGCTCGGCTTGCCCGGATAGTCCAGGTAGAAGCGGAACGCCGCCTGGTGGCCGCGGCCCGCGATGGCGTCGAGCTGCTCCTCCAGAGCCGTCCAGTCGAAGCTGTCCGGGCCGGTCATCACCGCGTTGACCGGCAGGTAGAACCACTCCATGGAGTGCGGGAACGTCGAGTACGAGCCCGCGTAGGGGATGAACCCCTCCAGCGGGTTGGCGTCCGGGGCGGCCGCGGGGGCCAGCGTCCGCCAGCCCCCGGAGGGGTGCCCTGAGGCCGGTACCGCCGTCGAGAGCGCCGCCGCCGCGGTGAGCACGGCGACGGCCGCGATCCGGGCGCGCCGGGAGATCGGGAGATGGGACATCGAGGTCCTCCAGATGAGAATTGCCCGGGCGCTTATGAGTTGCCCTTGACAAATTTCCGATGAGCCACATCATTATTCGAGAGCGCCGACAAGGCAAGAGGCAACTTGGAGCCGCTCTCGGCCCCACCCCGTCCCCCCAGGAAGAGGCACCTCGATGATCAATAAGAAGCGGATCGGCATGGCGCTGCTGTGCGGCCTGCTCGCGAGCACGACCCTCACGGCGTGCAGCGGCTCGGACGACGGCGGCAAGCCCGGCGGCCCCGTCACGCTGAAGTACTGGCTGTGGGACGACAAGCAGCAGGCCTCGTACCAGTCCTGCGCCGACGCCTTCCACGCCGCGAACCCCGACATCACCGTCCAGATCACCCAGACGGCGTGGGCGCAGTACTGGCAGAACCTGACCACCCAGCTCGCCGCGGGCGACGCCCCCGACGTCTGGACCGACCAGGTCTCCTACTACCCGCAGTTCGTGTCCAGCCAGCAGATCCTCGACATCCAGCCCTTCGTGGACGCCGACAAGGTCGACCTGAGCCAGTACCAGGACGGCCTGGCCGACCTGTGGACCAAGGACGGCAAGCGCTACGGCCTGCCCAAGGACTGGGACACCGAGGCGGTCGTCTACAACAGCGACATGCTCGCCGAGCAGGGCGTCAAGCCCGAGGAACTGGCCGACCTCACCTGGAACCCGGCCGACGGCGGCACCTTCGAGCAGACCATCGCCAAGCTCACCGTCGACGACAAGGGCCGCAACGGCCTCGACCCGGCCTTCGACAAGAGCCACGTCAAGGTCTACGGCTACCTGCCCGAGTGGAACGACGGCTCCCAGGGCCAGAACGGCTGGGGCGAGCTGGCGGCGGCCAACGGCTTCACCTACCTGGACAAGAACCCCTGGGGCAGCGAGTTCAAGTACGACGACCCCAAGCTGGCCGAGACCATCGGCTGGTACAAGGCGCTGACCGACAAGGGCTTCGCGCCCCGCTTCGACAAGCAGTCGACCCTCGGCATCGACGCGGTGATGAACTCGGGCAAGGCCGCCCTGACCATCGCCGGTTCCTGGACGATCAACACCTACCTCGGCGCCGACGCCAAGCAGAAGTTCGCGCTCGCCCCGCTGCCCGTCGGCCCGTCGGGCGTCCGCAAGAGCGCCATCAACGGCCTGTCGGACGCCATCTGGGCGGGCACCAAGAACAAGGACGCCGCCTGGAAGTGGGTCAAGTACCTCGGGTCGGCCGACTGCCAGAACGTCGTCGGCGACAACGCCGTGGTGTTCCCCGCGATCAAGACCGCGACGGACAAGGCACTGGCCGCGCACAAGGCCAAGGGCCGTGACGTGCAGGTCTACGTCGACTACACCAAGACCCCCGGCGGCACGTTCCTGCTCCCGATCACCGACCACGGCACCGAGGTCAGCCAGATCGTCCAGGACGCCCTGCAGTCGGTCATCCTCGGCAAGGCCGAGCCCGCCGAGGCGCTGAAGAAGGCCAACACCCAGGTCAACGGCCTGTTCGGCTGATCGTTCCACCTCTGTCCCGCCCGGCGGGGCTCTATCCCGGAGCCCCGCCGGGCGGTCACCGCTGCTTCTAAGGAGAGCCATGCCCCTGCTCGTCGACCTGGACGGCCGCACCTTCGCGGTCGAACCGACGGGTTCCGAGCCCCCCGAGCCCGTGACCGGAGGCCTGCTGCTGCCTCCCGGCCGGGTCGCGGTCCTGCACGGGCTCGCCGACGCCCTCTTCTACCGCCACGGCCAGAACTCCTGGAGCCCGTGCGGCTGGCGGCGCCTCAGCGAGGCCCCGCTGCGGATCGCCGACCCCCGGCGGCGGCTCACCGCCGACGACACCGTCTGGGACGACCCGGCCCGCCACCATTCCTCGGCCGTCGCCGCGCTCCAGGGTCCGGACGGCCGGGTGCTGCTGCTCGGCTCGCTCGGGCTCGGCACCCCGCGGCTCTCCGCCGACCACGACACCCTCGCCGGCTGGTGCGAGGACGACGGCGCCCCGTGGTTCCTCGCCTACGGGCCCGAGCAGGAGGTGTTCGCGGACTACGCCGGCCATCTGGCCGGCCGGCTGGGCAGCAGCGACCGCCGCGCGGGCAACGTGTGGTGCACCTGGTACGCCTACTACGAGGGCATCACCGAGCAGGTGCTGAACAAGGACGTCGCCGAGCTCGCCGACCTGCCCTTCGACGTCGTCCAGATCGACGACGGCTGGGAGGAGGCCGTCGGCGACTGGCGGCCCAACGCCAAGTTCCCCTCGGGCATGCGCGCCATGGCCGAGCGGATCTCCGCCGCGGGCATGCGGCCGGGGCTGTGGCTCGCCCCCTTCATCGTGCTGCCCTCCTCGCGGACGGCCCGCGAGCACCCCGAGTTCCTGCTGCGCGACGCCGCCGGGGAGCCGGTCGTGGCCGGCCACAACTGGGGCACCGCCTACTGGGCGCTCGACGTGACGCACCCCGGCGTCCGGGAGCACCTCACCGAGCTGATCCACCGGGTGGTCCACGACTGGGGCTTCACCTATCTGAAGCTGGACTTCATCAACGCGGGCGCCGCACCCGGCGTCCGCGCGTCGGGAACGCCCCGCGAGCAGGCCTACCGGGACGCCCTCGCGCTGATCCGGGAGGTCGCGGGCCCGGACGCCTACCTGCTCGGCAGCGGAGGGCTGCTGCTGCCCTCCCTGGGCCTGGTCGACGGGCTGCGCAGCGGCCCCGACGTCGCCCCGCTGTGGACCAACTACGCCAGCGAGGACCCCTCGGACGCGATGGCCTACAACGCCGTCGTGAACACCCTGCACCGGATCTGGCAGACCCCCCTGGCCCAGGTCGATCCCGACGTCGTCTACTTCCGCAGCCGCCTCAACCTGCTGACCGAGACGCAGATGGGCTGGCTGCACGACCTGGCGTCGATCTGCGGGTTCAAGGCGATCTCCGACCCGCCCTCCTGGCTGAGCCCGGGAGAGTTCGAGCGGATGACGGTCTACCTCGCCGAACGGCCGGAGATCGTCCAGGAAGGCCGCTACCGTTTCCTTCTTGACGGCCGTCGCGTCGACTTCACCGACGCACTGAACCCGGGCCAGCAGTATCCGATCTCTTGACGTGCGGCTAGAATTTCACTTTGGTTAAGCATAATTGGGGGTAAGGGTGACCGACTCTGCCGGAGCCGACGTCAGCAAGCTCCGCGAACTCAACTCGCTCAGCATCGTGCGGGCGATGCGGGGCCAGGCGCCCGCGACGGTCACCGAACTCGCCACCCGGACCGGCCTGTCCCGGCCGGGCACCGACGTCGTGGTCCGCGGGCTGGTCACCGACGGTTGGGTGAAGGTCGTCGAACCAGACGGCAGCAGTGTCGGACGCCCTGCCCGCCGCTACCGCTTCAACGCCGGCGCCGGGCACGTGCTCGGCGTCGACGTCGGCGGCCACAAGATCCTCGTGCTGCTCGCCGACCTCGACGGGACGGTCCTCCACCGGCACCGGCTGCCCGTCGAGCCCGACTTGGATCCGGCCGAGCGCCTCGAGGCCGTCGACACCGCCATCGCCCAGTGCCTGGACGCCGCCGGGATCCGGCCCGACCAGATCTGGGCCGTCACGGTCGGGGTGACGGGACCCGTCGACGCGACCGGGCGCACCACCCTGTTCAACTCGCTGCCGGGCTGGGCGAGCGTCGCGCCGGCCGAGCATCTCGCGGCCCGCTTCTCCTGCCCGATTTCGGTCGAGAACGACTGCAAGCTCGCCGCCGTCGCCGAGCGCTGGCAGGGCGCCGCGCAGGACGCCGACGACATCGTCTACCTGCTCGCCGGCATGCGGACCGGCGCCGGTCTCATCCTCGACGGCACCCTGCGGCGCGGCTACGGCGGAGCCGCCGGTGAGATCGGGGCGCTCAAGGCGGTCCGCTGGCTCTCCGCTCCCTCGCACATCGAGAACTGCCCGGGAATGCCCGCGGACGTCCATCCCGACGACAAGGCGGCCTGGGTCTTCGAGCAGGCCCGCCAGGGCGACCGCGACGCCAGGACCGCGCTGCGCCGCTACGTCAAGGATCTCGCGGTCGGGGCCGCGGCCCTCGTCCTGACCCTCGATCCGCAGGTCGTCATCCTCGGCGGCGGCTACTCCCGCTCGGCCGACCTCATCATCGATCCGCTCGCGCAGGAACTGGGCCGCCTGTGCCTGCGGGTGCCGGAGATCCGGGCGTCCGACCTCGGCGCCGACAGCGTCGCCCTCGGCGCGCTGCGCGTCGCCCTGGACGAGATCGACGCCCGGCTGTTCACCGACGGGATGCCCGCCCCGCTCACCGCCGCATCCGACGGCCGGTGAGAGCACGCCGCCTCGGCGGTGAGATCAGTACTGGCCCTGGGGGTCCAGGCCGAGCGCGGACTGGCCGATCATGGTGCCGACGGCGTCCCAGTTCAGGCTGATGTGGCGGCTGACCGCGCTGGTGTCGCGCCAGGCCCGCTGGATCGGGTTGTCCAGCGACAGGCCCTGCCCGCCGGTCGCGCCGTTGACGGCCTCCACCGCCCGGACGGCCAGCGCCACCGCGAACGCCTGCCCGCGCCTGCTGAGCAGGCGCTCCTCCACCGAGACCGCCGTCCCGCCCCGGACGGTCGCGAGCCGCAGCCCGAGATCGCGGAGCAGGAGGTCACGGGCGGCGTCGACGCTCGCGGCCGCCTCGGCGACCCGAAGCTGGACGGTCGCGAACCCGGCGATCCGGCTGCCCGCACCGGCCAGCGCCCCGCGGGTCCGCCGGGTGCCCGCCATGAGCTGGAAGTCCTCCAGCGCCCCGGCCGCGGCGCCCACCGCGACCGCCGCAAGGCAGGACGGGATGTGGCAGAGCATCGGCACCCCGTAGCCGGGGTTCGCCGGGTACAGGGCGGCGCCGGGCGTCGTGCCCGCGGTGATGTCGGACAGGAGCAGGGTCCGGTGGGCGGGGACATGGACGTCCTCCAGCTCCAGGGTCTTGCTGCCGGTCCCGGCGAGCCCCGCGACATGCCAGTCGTCCCGGACGGTGAAGTCGGACGCCGGGACGAGGAAGAACGCCGGTGCCCCGCGGACGCCCTGCTCGGTCGGCAGGAAGGACGCGCACACCGCCCAGGTCGCGTGGTCGCTCCCGCTGGAGAACGACCAGCCGCCGCTGATGCGGTAGCCGCCGTCGTCGTCGCTCCGCGCGATGCCCGTGGGCGCGTAGGAGCCGCAGATCAGGGCGTCGGGATCGTCCTTCCACACCTCGTCCTGCGCCTGCCGGCCGAACCCGGCGAGCAGCCACTGGTGCGCGGCGAACAGGCCGCAGACCCAGCCGGTGGACGGGCAGGCGGCCGACAGGGTGAGGACGTGCCGGACGAGCTCACCGAAGTCGGCCTCCCGGCCGCCGTGGGCGCGCGGCCGCAGCAGGCCGAAGAAGCCGGCGTCGCGGAGCTCCGCGACGGTCTCCGCCGGGACCCGGCGGTCGCGCTCGGTCCGTCCCGCGCGCTCGCGGGCGTTCACGGCGATCGCGGCGATCAGTTCGTCCAGTTCGTGGGGGTCGTTCATCGTGGTTCCTCTCATGCGGGCACCGCGTCGATGGGCTCGCAGCGGCAGTACCGGGTGTCCTGATAGAGCAGCGGCCGTTCGGCGTCGTGCTGGCGAGCCTCCACGACCTCGCCCACGAAGATCGTGTGGGTGCCGTAGGGGACGGTCGCGGTGTTGCGGCAGAACAGGCTGGCCATCCCGTCGGCGAGGAAGCGCAGCCCGTTCTCGGCGGTCCGCCAGTCGCCGACGGCGAACCGCGCCTCGGGCGAGACGGATCCGCTGAAGGCGGCCGAGACCCGCGACTGGTCATGGGCCAGGACGTTCACGCAGAAGCCGGGGCCGCGCAGCATCAGATCGTGCAGAAGGGTCCGCTGGTTGACGCAGACCAGGAGCGCGGGCGGGTCCATCGACAGCGAGGAGACCGCGGTGGCGGTCATGCCGTGCTCGCGGCCGAGGCCCTCCTTGGCGTCGGCCGCGGTGATGACCGTGACGGTCGAGGCGACCCTCCGCATGACCGTGCGGAAGACGCCGGTGAGGTCGCTGGTGTCGGATGACGGCATGTCTGCCCCTCCTTCGGGATTCGGGTCAGGTCTCGGGGAAGCAGGTGAGGCGGGAGAAGCGGGGGAAGAGCGGGACGGCGTTGGCGCCCCCGACCGCCGCGAGCTCGTCGGCGGTGAGGCCGTCGAAGGCGGCCAGGTTGTCGTTGTTGCGCGTCACCGTGGCCTCCGGTGCGAGCGGCCAGTCGGTGCCGAACAGCAGATGGCCGGGGCTCGTGACCTCGAGCGCGGGCCGCAGCGAGTGGGGTCCGCCCGCCAGCGCCGTCTCGTAGTACAGGCCGCGCAGGACGCCCGTGACGTGGGCGGGGTCGATGTCCGCGTCGCCGGGCCCCATCCCCATCACGGTGTGCTCGGCGATCCGCCAGCCGAGCGAGGGCAGCGGCCCGCCGCAGTGGGCCAGGATCAGTTTCAGCCCGGGGTACCGCTGGAACACCCCGGTGTAGATCGCGTTGGTGACGGTGCGGGCGGTGTCGAAGGTGAACTCGACGACCGACGGGGACCGGCCGAAGCCGACGGCGTCCAGGCAGGGCGGATTGCGGGGATGCACGAAGGCGGGCACGCCGCGTTCGTGGATCTCGGCGAGGATCGGCTCGTAGTGGTCGCCGCCCAGGTAGTGGCCGCCCTCGGCGTTGGAGGTGAGCAGGACGCCGTCGAGGTGGAGGACGTCGAGGGCGTGGCGGAGCTCGGCCAGCGCGCTCGCGGAGTCGTCGGCGGGGAGCGAGGCGAAGGCGCCGAACCGGCCGGGGTGCTTCTCGGCGAGCTCCGCGTACTCCTCGTTGACGGCGCGGCAGAACCGGGTCGCCAGGGCGGGGTCCTCCGGGGTCCCGCGGAAGGACCAGGGGGCGGACAGGATCTGGGTCGCGATGCCGTGCCGGTCCATGAAGGCGAGCGCGGCCTCGGTGCTCCACCGCGCCGGGATCTTGTAGCCGCCGGCGAGGGAGAAGCCGGAGGCGAACATCTCCGCCACGGCCGGGCCGAGATAGTGGGAGTGCACGTCGATGCGACGGGCGGTCATGAGGTCTTCCTTCCGTGGGGGACGGGCGGCCGGTTGCGGAGCAGGACGCGTTCGAGCACGCCCATCACCGCGGACGTGAGCAGCCCGAGAACGCCGACGATGGCCAGGCAGGCGAAGACGCCCGCGGAGTCGTAGAGCCGCTGCCGCTCGAGGATCAGATGGCCGACGCCGCCGGTTCCGGCGAGCATCTCGGCGAGCAGCACGACGATGAGGCAGATCGGGGTCGCGACCCGGACGCCCACCATCACCGCGGGCAGCACCCCGGGCGCGATGACCGACACGAGCCGGTGGCCGCGCGACAGGCCCAGCGCCCGTCCCGCGTCGATCCTCACCCGGGGGATGGTGCGGACGGCCTCCTGGGCGTTGAGGACGATCGGCCACATCGCGGTGGCCACGATGACGATCAGGCTCATGGTCGTGGTCGTCCCCAGCAGCAGGACGGCGACGGGCACGGCGGCCGGCGGCGGGAAGGTCCGCAGGAACTCCGTGAGCGGCCCGAACACCCGGCGGGCCAGGGGCGAGGCGCCCAGGACCGTCCCGGCCGCGGCGCCGAGGACGGCCGCGATCGCCAGCGCCGCGGCGAAGACCAGCAGGGTCCGTTCCAGCGAGGGCACCAGCAGGCCGCGCCGCTGGACGGCCTCGGCCGCCTCGAACCACGACGACGGCGGCGGGAAGTTCGCCGAGTCCGGGTCGCCGAGGAGCTGCCACACCACGAGCACGAGGGCCAGCGGGGCCAGCCCGGTGAGCGGCGGGAACAGCGCCGCTCCCTGCCCCCGGCGGAAGAGCGTCATCGTCCCGGTCCCGGTCATGAGGCCTCCCTCGCGAGCACGGCGGGCAGCGCCCGCCGGGAGACGGCGAGCAGGACCGCGTTGAGCACGGTGCCGAGGACCGCGACGCTCAGCACGTAGACCCACATGTCCTCGGGCTGGAGCGCCATCTGCGTCTCGGAGATGGCGGCGCCGAGACCGGCGGGGTTGCCGACCATCTCGGCGAGCACGACGACGATCAGGCTGATCCCGAGCGCGAGCCGCGCTCCGGAGAGGATCAGCGGCGCCGCCGCGGGGAGCATGAGCGACACCACGACCCGCGAGCGCGGCAGCCGCATCTGCCGGGCCACGTCGATCAGCCGCTGCGGGGTGTCCTGCAGCCCGGCGACGACGCTGATCAGCAGCGGCCAGCTCGCCGCGTAGACCGCCACGACGATCTCGGCGGCGGTGGTCGGCCCCAGCACCAGCAGCGCGACGGGCACCAGCGCGACCGCGGGCAGGGTCCTCAGCACCTCGACCGAGGCCATCGACCACCGCCACGCCGTGTGCGAGAGGCCCAGCAGGGTCCCGGCGGCGAGCGCGACGGCCAGGGCGAGCACCCAGGCCAGCAGCGTGACGCCCGTGGTGTGCAGCAGCCGCTCCGCCAGTTCGCCGCCGGCGGCGAGCCCGGCCGCGGCCGAGCCGATGGAGCTGGGCGCGGGGAGGTAGTCGAAGTCCAGGACGCCCCCGCGGATCAGCCCCTCCCAGGCGGCCAGGATCAGCAGCGGGGTGAGGAGCCCGGGCAGGCCGGCCCTGAGCCTCATGGCCGGTCTCCCCAGAGCTCGTCGGCGAGGGCCCGGCGGGCGGCGTTGAACAGCGGCGACTCGCGGGTGTCGAGCCGGTCGCGCTCGCGGGGGAGGCCCGACACCACCTCCCGCACGACGTTCGCCGGTGATCCGCCGAGGACGAGCACCCGGTCGGCGACGTAGACGGCCTCGTCGACGTCGTGGGTGATGAACACGACGGTGAAGCCCGTCTCGCGCTGGAGCTTCAGCAGATCGTCCTGGAGGGTGGCGCGGGTCATCGCGTCCAGCGCCCCGAACGGCTCGTCCAGCAGCAGCACGTCGGGCTCCATCACGAGGGCGCGGGCGATCTGCACCCGCTGCTGCATGCCGCCCGAGAGCTGCCACGGCAGGTCGTCGGCGTTGGCCTCCAGATGGGTCATGGCCAGCGCGCGGGAGACCCGTTCGGCGATCTCCGCCCGGCCGAGCCTGCGCTCGATGCCGAGCGAGACGTTCCGCCGGACGGTCCGCCACGGCAGCAGCGCCTGGCCGTAGTCCTGGAAGACGGTGATCACCCGTTCGACGGGACGGTCGAAGGGCGTTCCGTCCAGCAGGACCCGGCCGGAGCCGGGCCGCAGGACGCCGCCGAGGACGTTCAGCAGGGTGGACTTGCCGGTTCCCGACCGGCCGACCACGCCGACGATCTCACCGCGGCCGATCTCGGCGGAGACCCCGGCCAGGACGGTGCGCTCGCGGCCCTTCACGGTGAAGGCGACCGACACGTCCTCGATCCGGAGGCGGGGGGCGGGGTCCGCGGCGGCGTCGTCCGGCAGGGACAGGCCGGGGGCCCTCGATGATCGTGCGCCCATCTCAGCCGTTCTTCCCGGCCGTGCCGACGAGATCGGAGGGCTTCGGCAGGGTGCCGTTGACCTGGCCGGAGGCCGACACCGCGTCGATCCACGGGGTCAGGGCCTCGGGGGAGATGGAGCTGTCCCAGTCCGGCAGCGGGGCCACGGCCATCACCTGCGGCGGCAACTTCAGCGCGGTGGTCAGGAACGTTCGGGCCTCCTGGTCGTGGGCGGCGACCCAGGTGTCGGCGGCGTCGAGCGCGGCGACGAAGGAGGCGACCTTCTTCGGGTTCTTCTCCGCCCAGGAGCGTCCGGCGATCCACATCCCGGCGACGGCCGGCGAGGCGACCGACAGGAACGGGTCGCCGAGCGCGGTGTGGCCGGCGCCCTTGAGCGCGCCGATGAACGGCTGGATGGTCGCGACGGCGTCGACCCGGCCGGCGTTGAGCTGGTCGAGCATGGTGGGGAAGGGGACCTCGACGAGCGTCACGTCCTTGGCGTCGACGCCGGCCTTCTTCAGCGAGGTCAGCACCGAGAGGTAGAGCGTGCCCGACAGGGACGGGGTCGCGATGCGCTTGCCCTTCAGCCCGGCGAGCGAGGCGATCCTGCCCGCCTTGGCGGCGAAGATCTGGGCCTGGGAGTGCTCGGTGCTGTCGAGGTAGGCCCCGGCGATCACCGTGATGTCGTGGCCCTGGGCGGAGGCCGCGATGACGTCGGCTGGGGTGCCCCAGGCGATGTCGTACTGGCGGCCGAGGCCCGGGGCGAAGGTCGTGATGCTCGTGCTCGGCAGCGCCGAGATCTTCACCTTGAGGCCCTGGGCGGTGAAGCCGCCGTTCTTCTCGGCGATCAGCGGCAGGCTCGGCGGGGCGGCGGGGATGAGCGCGATCCGCACGGGGCCGTCGTCCTTCGTGCCGCCGTCGCCGGAGCAGCCGGCCGTCGCGGTCAGGGCGAGCGCGGCGGCGGCGGCGAGCGCGGTCAGCCGGGTCGATCGGTGCGGTCGGAAGGTGGTGGGGATCATGATCCGGCTCTCCAGGGGTGAGGGGGTGGTGGAGGGATGCCAGGGGACGGGGCGAGCCGCCGTCACCCTTCGGTGAGGATCGGTGCGCGCATCGCCTCGGGGACGAGCGGCTGCTCGGTGAGCGCGGGAGACGCCCAGACGGCGACGGGCAGCTCGCCGGTGCCGGGGACGGGGTCCCAGAAGTACGGGCCGTCGGCGAGGTCGTCCATGTCCGAGTGGTAGTACTCGGCGAACGCCCCGGCGGGGTCCTTGAGGTACCAGAAGTAGTTGGCCGAGGCGCCGTGCCGGCCGAGGCCCCAGGCGTGCCGCTCGGGGTGGTTCTCGATCATGCGGGATCCGCCGTAGCCGACCTCGTCGACGGAGCGGACCTTCCACGCCGTGTGGTGCAGCAGGGTCAGCGGCGCGGGCAGCAGGACGATGTTGTGGTGGTCGGTCTCGAACCGCATGAACGGGCCGCCGATGACGTAGTCGCTCAGCCGCATCCCGATGCCGTCGAGGAAGAAGACCTTGGCGCGCTCGACGTCGGTGCATCCGACGACGACATGGCCGAGCCGCAGCGGCACCACGGGGTCGCGCCGCATGAGGTCGGTGCGGTCGCCGGTGTCCGGGACGCGCGGGGGGTCCTTGGGCAGCCGGGCGGCCACCGACAGCCGGACCGAGACCCCGCTCACCGGCTCCACGGCCGCGATCGCGACGGCGGTGCGGGTCACCGCGACGCCGAGGCCCTCGAGCCGGGCCGCGATCTCCTCGAGGTCGAAGGCCGAGTCGACCCCGATGTGGATCTCGACGACCTCGGCGGCGGGCCCGGCCAGGAGGTGGAGCTGCTCGCCGCCGATCTCGGTGGCGAAGGTGCCGGGCGCGGTCTCCTCGAGGCCGAACTGCCGGTAGAAGGCGCGCGCCGGTTCGAGGTCGGGGACGCGGCGGGTCAGGGAGATGACGTGATGGGCACCCACGGGAGGCCTCCTCTCAGTCGATGTGCCCACACCGTACAATCCATCATTAGTGAATGCAATGCATAATGATGAACGGTATATTGGGCGCATGGTCAGCGATGAACGTCAGGGGATCCAGTCCGTCGAGGTCGCGATGGAGGTCCTCAAGGCACTGGAAGAGGCACGCAGGCCGGTGTCGCTCTCGGCCCTCGCCAAGCTCGCGGGCATGCAGCCGAGCAAGGTGCACCGGTATCTCGTGAGCCTCGTGCGCTCGGGTCTGGCGGCGCAGGAGAAGGCGTCCGGGCTCTACACGCTCGGCACGGCGCTGCGGCGGCTGGGCATCGAGGCGCTGCGGCGCGTCGACGAGGCGGGCATCGCCTCGGAGCATGCCGTCGAGCTGCGGGATCGCACCCAGCACACGGTGTCGCTGTCGACCTGGAGCGACGCGGGGCCCACGCTGATCCGGTGGGACTACGGCGCCTATCCGCTCCCGATCGCGGTGCGCGTCGGCTCGGTGCTGCCGCTGGTCGACTCCTCGGTCGGCCGGGTGTGCGTCGCCTATCTCCCGCAGGCGATCACCAAGCCGGTGCTGCGCGCGCAGGAGCGGCGCGGCGAGGCGCGCGCCTATGGCGACGACGAGCTCGCGGAGATCGTCGAGGACGTCCGGCGTACCCGGATCTCGGTGACCACGGGCGCTATCATCCCGGGTCTCGCGGTGATCGCCGCCCCGGTGTTCGGGCCGGGCAACGGGCTGGCGCTCGTCCTCGGCCTGGCGCTGCCGAGCCGGGAGCTCACGGCCCCCGTCACCCGGCGGCTGAGCGAGGAGCTGCTCGCGGCGAGCAGGCTCATCACCCGTGACCTCGGCGGACGGGAGCAGGACCTGGATCCGGCCTGACCCGTCCGCCGAGGGCCGGCGTCAGGCGTAGGCCTGGCTGATCTGCTTGTACTCGAGGAAGTCGTCGAGGCCGGCGAGACCGCCCAGGCGGCCGATCCCGCTGGCCTTGAACCCGCCCTCCTCGAACTCGACGGCCAGATTGGCCCAGCTGTTGATCGAGATCAGGCCGGCGTCCAGGGCGCGGGCCACGCGCAGGGGGCGGTCGCTGTCGCGGCTCCACACGCAGGCGCTGAGCCCGTAGTCGGTGGCGTTGGCGAGCTCGATCGCCTCCTCCTCGGTGTCGAACCGCTGGACGGTCTGCACGGGGCCGAACGTCTCCGCCTGGACGATCGGCAGGTCGGTGCCCGTCACCTCCAGCAGGGTCGGGTGGTAGAACGCCCCGCCCGCCAGCTCCGGCAGCGTCGAGGGGCCGCCCCGCACGATCGGCCGGGCGCCCGCGGCGATGGCCTCCTCGACGGCGGCGTTCACCCGGGCCACGGCCGCGAGGTCGATCATCGGCCCGATCTCGCTCGTCTCCTGGGCCGCAGGTCCCGGCCGGACGGCCGCCAGCCGGGCGGCGACCGCCTCGATGAGCTCGTCGGCGATCGAGGAGTGCACCAGCACCCGGCTGCCGGTCATGCAGAACTGCCCGGCGAACACGGTCGTGGAGGCCACGATCGTCGGGACCACGGCCGCGAGGTCGGCGTCGTCGAAGACCAGGTGGGGGGTCTTGCCGCCGAGCTCCAGGCTGACGCGCTTGAGGCCGTCGGCGGCGGCGCGGGCGATCAGCCGTCCCGTGTGGGTGCTGCCGGTGAAGCTGATGACCGGGACGAGCGGCGACTCGACCAGCCGGCGCGCCCCGGCGTCACCGGACTCGGTGAAGACGTTCACCGCGCCGCGCGGGATGTCCTCGACGCTCGCGATGATGTCGGCGACGATGGAGCCGGTCTGCGCGGCCTGGGCGGGCATCTTGACCGCCACCGTGCAGCCCGCCGCCAGTGCGGGGGCGATCGCCCGGATGCTGAGGTAGGCGGGGGAGTTCCAGGGCACGATGATCCCCGCGACCCCGACCGGCTGGCGCAGCGACAGCGACTGCACGCCCGGCTTGGTGTCGGCGACCCGGCCCTGGTTCAGCAGGGCGAGCCCCGAGGCGAACCGCAGGGCGCGGACGATGAAGTGGACCTCGTAGCCCGCCTCGTGGGCGAGCTTGCCGTTCTCCCGGCCGAGGCTCTCGATCAGCTCGCCGAGGCGGGCCTCGAACGCGTCGGCCAGATGGCTGAGGGCCGCCGCGCGCCCCATGGCGTCGTGCCGCCAGGTGCTCTCGGCGAAGCAGCGCGTCGCGGCGCCGATCGCGGCGTCCGCGGTGGCGGCGTCGCCGTCGCAGTAGGTGCCGATCGCCTCGCCGGTCGCCGGGTTCACGCTGGTGCGCTCCGGCAGGGAGGCGACGCGCTCGCCGTCGATCAGGTGCAGGATTCGTGGCTTGTCGGTCATGGTGGTGTCTCCTCCGTTGGAGAGGTGGTCAGGAGGCAGGGGGGTATTCGGCTCCGCCGACCCACACGCGCTGGATCGCGCGGGTGGCGCGGATGTCGGCGAGCGGGTCGCCGTCCACGAGGACGAGGTCGGCCCGGTAGCCGGGACGGATCGCGCCGCGGTCGCGCAGCCCGAACGACCGGGCGGGCAGGCAGGTCGCCGACCGCAGGGCCTCGGCGGTGCTGAGCCCGGCCCCGACGAGGAGCTCCAGTTCGTGGTGCAGGCTGGAGCCGAACGCGGGCTGCACGGGGATGCCCGGCGTGTGGTTGGAGTCGGTCCCGGCCAGGATGCGGACACCGGCCTGCCGCAGCGTGGCGACGCCGTCCCTGGCGTTGGCGTAGCTGTAGCCCGGGATCCCGAGCCCGGCGAAACCCTCCATCATGGTCAGCGTCGGCACCGCGATCGTGCCGCTGCCGGCGTAGCGCCCCGCGATGGCGGCGGTGACGGCCGCGTCGAGCGGCACGTGGTGGATCATGTCGACGTTCGCGGTCAGCGCCGTTCCGATGGTGGCGTTCGTGACGGCGTGGGCCATGACGAGCCGGCCGAAGGCGTGCGCCTTCCGGGTGATCGCGGTGAGGGTGGCCTGGTCGAGCCCGGGGGAGTCCACGATCAGCTTGATGTAGTCCGAGCCCTCGGCGATCCGGTCGGTCACGAACTGGTGGGCCTGCTCGGGACCGGTCACGACGCCCGAGGGCGGGAACGTGGGGATCCTGCTCTGCGGGCTGCCGGGCGCGACGGCCGGGGTGCCCGCGCTGCGGATGTCGGTCAGCCCGGGCAGGCCGCGCAGCCCCTGGAAGACCGAGGGCGGGAAGCAGGCCATGTCGAGGCCGGTCGTGACGCCGAAGGACGCGAGCTGCTCCAGGGTGCCCTCGTTCTGGACGTGGATGTGGGAGTCGATCAGACCGGGCAGCAGGGCCGCGCCGCCGCAGTCGACCGTCCGGGCGCCGAAGGCGCTGATCCCGATGAGGCCGTTGTCGATGACCACGGTGCGCGGCGCGCTCAGCACCCGGCCGTCGAACACCCGGACGTTCGTCAGGGCCACCTTCTCGCCGGAGCCCGCGGCCGCCGCGGAACGGGGGGCGGCGTGGGCGGCGCCGGACGCCGCGACGGCCTGGACTCCGGCTGCCGCGGCTCCTATCACCGCGGCGTTCTTGAAGAACTCACGTCGGGTCGATTCGTTGATGCACATCGCCATTGCGCCTTTCTCGGGGGGTGGTGGGGCAGGTGACGATCGCCGTTCCGGTGGGGACTCCGGAACGGAGGGGAAAAGGGTTTCGCGGGGAAGGGCGGCCGCCGTGGCGGCCGTTCCGTGGCCTCTCGTGCGGGGCCGGGAAATGGGTCGTGTCACGCCCCGTCGAGCGGGGCCGGGTGTCCAAGACGACGCGATCGACGTTATCAGCTATATTTGATAACAGCAATGGTCGATCCGTCCGTCCTTCCGGTGGGCGGCGGTCTCAGAAGCCGACGGCCCTGCGGACGACCGCCACCGGGTCGTCGGCGCGGTCTCCGCGCCAGGCCACGTGCTGGTCGGGCCGGACGAGCACCAGGGCCCCGCCCAGCAGCTCCGTCCAGTCGTCGCCGCGCAGGTCCAGCGTCGTCAGCGGCACGCCCTCCGCCTCGGCGGCCCGCACGATCGCCGCGGCCGCGGGCGCGGACAGATCTCCGGCCAGGGTGAACTCCCGGCCGAGACGGTCGTACAGCGACTCGCCGGGGGCGAGCCAGCGGTGCGGCAGCCGGTGCCCGGGCGCCGCACTCGGCCGGTAGAGATCGTCCTGCGGGCCGTCGGCGGCCTTCTCGCCGTCGTCGGTCACGACGATGGGGGAATCCGCGTAGTGGTAGCCGAGGGTCAGCGGCAGGCTGTGGAACTCGCGGTGCTTGCTCGCCTGGACGGCCGCCGCGACACCGGGCAGCGCCAGCTCGAACTGCTCGTCCGTGCCGGTCAGCCGCGGATCCGACAGCTCGGGGGCCAGCGTGCTCATGTTGCGTGCGGCCTCCTCGATGGTCTGCGCGGCCACCGGCCTGCGTTCGGCCTCGTAGCTGTCCAGCAGGGACTCCGGCGCCCAGCCGTTGATCACGGCGGCGAGCTTCCAGCCGAGGTTGACCGCGTCACCGATGCCGGTGTTGAAGCCGTGGCCGCCCCATGGCGGGTTCTGGTGCGCCGAGTCCCCGGCGATGAACATCCGGCCCCGGCCGTAGCGGTCGGCCAGCAGCATCCGCGCCCGCCACGCGTCGGTGGAGAGGATCTCCACCGGGACCTCCGTGCCGATGATGTTGTGCACGAGCTGCGTCGGGCTGAGCGGGGTGACCGCGGCGTCGACGCCCTGGGCGATGCACCACCAGGTGTCGTCGAGGTCGAGCCGGCCCACGAGCCCCGGCTGGTCGGGGTTGAGCACCCAGTAGTGGACGGCGGGCCCGAAGGGCACCAGCCCGGCCAGCTCGGGCGAGCGGAAGACGATGCTGAGATTGGGACGGCTGGTGTCCACTCCCACGTAGCGGCCGCCCATGGCGTTGCGGACCACGCTCCGGCCGCCTTCGCAGCCCACCACGTAGGCCGCGTGGACGCGCTTCAGCGCCCCGGCCTGGTCGGCGATCTCGACCACGACGCCCTCGTCCGCCGGTTCGACGGCCACGACCCGCCCGCCGAGGACGAGCCGCGGCCCGACGGCCTCCCTGAGCACCTCCTCCACCAGGGGCTGGGGTACCTGCTGCCCCGGTTCGGCGGCCAGGTCGGAGCCGGTGAGATCGAGTCCGAGACAGCCGGAGAACCGGGTGATCTCCCGGCCGGAGAGTCCCGTGCAGAAGACGGCCTCGTCCGACCAGGAGACGGGCAGGGGAGCGCGTTCGCGCAGCGTCCCGGCCAGGCCCCAGCGGCGGAAGTGCTCCATCGACCTGGTGGAGGTGGTCTTGGCCCGCGGGCGCAGCCACGACACCTCCTCACGGGGCTCGATGACGACACTGGAGACACCGTGGTGTTCCAGTTCCATGGCGAGGGCGAGCCCGACGGGCCCGCCGCCCGCGATCACGACCGGAAGGCGCTCCGGAAGATCGGCGACTAGCGGCATGAGCACCTCAATCTCTAGCTGTTATCACATATATCTGTTAGCTTATAGCAGGGAGACGCGGGTCACCAATACCCACCCCGGTCCGCGAAGTCAGGAGATCTCCATGGAAGAGCGAATCGTCACCGCAGACGGCGTTCCCGTCGCGACGCATTATCGTCAGCCCGCTTTCGAGGCCGAGGGGACACCGCTTCTCGTGGGTCTGCACGGCGGCACCTATACCAGCGCGTATTTCGACGTTCCGGGCGGTCCGCTCGGCTCGTTCGCCGACATCGCGGCCAGGAACGGGTTCGCGTTCCTCGCCGTCGACCGTCCCGGATACGGGGGCAGCGGGGAACTGGCCGAGGAGGACAACCACTTCCACCGCCAGGCCGAGATCCTCGACGCCGTCATCGGGCGCCGGGTCGCCGAGCTCGGGGCCGAGAGCGTGATCCTGGTCGGCCACTCCATCGGCGGGATGATCGCCCTGGAGGTCGCCGCCCGGCGCCCGCTGTGGCCGCTGGACGGCGTGAGCGTGACCGGCATGGGCGCCCGGATCCCCGCGGGGGGAGCCTCGGAGCAGCTCGCGGCCATCCCCGTCAGCGGGATCATCGACCTTCCGGTCCCCGAGCGCGACGCCGTCATGTTCGGTCCCGAGGGCACCTTCACCGAGGCCGCCCGGGAGGCCGCCCACGGCTCGTACGCGCCGACCCCGATGATCGAGCTGAAGCGGGCCCCGCTGTGGGCGCGCGAGCGGCTGTCGAAGGTCGCCTCGCAGGTGGAGGTGCCGGTCCACAACGAGCTGGCCGAGCACGACGCGCTGTGGGACACCTCGCCGGCCGCGCTGGCCGACTTCGTCGAGTACTTCGCCGACGGTCCCGGCGCCACCGCGGCGATCGCCCCCTCGGTCGGGCACTCGCTCGACCACCACCTGCTGGGGGCGGCCCTCCACCTCCGCCAGCTGGCCTTCGCCCACACCTGCCGGACGTCCCGGGGGATCAAGGCCCACTGAGCCGGGCCCGCACGAGAACGGCCGTGGCGGGGGATTCCCCGTCACGGCCGTTCCGTGTTCCCACCGGAGGGTCCTTCTCCGAGAGGATCGTTTAGGCGACCGGAGCCGCGGTGGCGGCCCGGACGTCGTCACGGCTGACGCCGGGGGCGGTCTCGACCAGCCGCAGCCCGTCCGGGGTCACGTCCAGGACGCACAGGTCCGTGATGATCCGGTGGACGCAGGCGCGGCCGGTGAGGGGCAGCGTGCACTCCTCGACGATCTTCGGGCTGCCGTCGCGGGCGGTGTGCTCGGTGAGGGCCAGGACGCGGCGGGCGCCGTGGACCAGGTCCATCGCCCCGCCCATGCCCTTGATCATCTTTCCGGGCACGGTCCAGTTCGCCAGGTCGCCGCCTGCGGAGACCTGCATGGCGCCCAGGACGGCGGTGTCGATGTGGCCGCCGCGGATCATGCCGAACGACAGCGCGGAGTCGAAGAACGCCGCCCCGGCCAGCGTGGTCACCGTCTCCTTGCCCGCGTTGATCAGATCGGGGTCGACGGCGTCCTCCGCCGGATAGGGGCCGGTGCCCAGGATGCCGTTCTCGGAGTGCAGGACGACGTGGACACCGGCCGGGACGTGGTTGGGGATGAGGGTCGGCAGGCCGATGCCGAGGTTCACGTAACTGCCGTCGGTGAGTTCGGCGGCGGCGCGCGCCGCCATCTCGGTGCGGGTCCAGGACATCAGGCGCGCACCGTCCGCTTCTCGATCGGCTTGTCGGCGGCCTGCTCGGGGGTGAGCACGACCATCCGCTGCACGAAGACGCCGGGCAGATGGACGGCGTCCGGGTCGAGGTCGTCGACGAGCTCCTCGACCTCGGCGATCGTCACCCGCCCGGCCATGGCGGCGACGGGGTTGAAGTTGGCGGCCGACCGGCGGAAGACGAGGTTGCCGTGCCGGTCGCCGCGGGCCGCGTGGACCAGGGCGAAGTCGCAGGTGATGGCGTGCTCCAGCACGTAGGTCCTGCCGTCGAAGACATCGGTCCGCCGCGGCGGCGACTGCACGGCGACGCCGCCGGAGCCGTCGTAGCGCCACGGCAGGCCGCCGTCGCCGATCTGGGTGCCGACCCCGGCCGGGGTGTAGAAGGCCGGGATGCCCGTGCCGCCCGCCCGCAGCCGCTCGGCGAGCGTCCCCTGCGGGATCAGCTCGACCTCCAGCTCGCCCGCCAGGTACTGGCGGGCGAACTCCTTGTTCTCACCGACGTAGGACGCCGTGACCCGGGCCGCCCGGCCCGCCTCGAGCAGCAGGCCCAGGCCGCGGCCGTCGACGCCGCAGTTGTTGGACGTCAGGCGCAGCCCGGTGGCGCCCTGGTCGAGCACCGCCCTGATCAGGGTCTCCGGGACGCCGCACAGCCCGAAGCCGCCGACCGCCAGCGACGCTCCGTCGCCGATGTCGGCCACCGCCTCGGCGGCGCCGTCGCTCAGCTTGTTCATCGAATCCGTCCTCCGCGCCACAGGTCAGGCCACGAAGGTCTGACGGAGCTCGCCGATGCCCTCGATCGTGCTGACGAGCTCGTCGCCGTCGGTCAGCCAGCGCTGGGGGTCGCGGCCGAGGCCGACGCCCCCGGGGGTCCCGGTGAACAGGACGTCGCCCGGCAGCAGCGGCAGGATCGCCGACAGCTTCGCGATGAGGGAGGGGACCGAGAAGATCAGGTTGGCGGTGCGGCTCTTCTGCACCTCCTCGCCGTTGATCGAGCAGGACAGCTCGAGGTCGTCACGGTCGGCGAACTCGTCCGGGGTGACCAGCCAGGGGCCGAGCGGCGCGAAGCCGGGGAAGGACTTGCCGAGACCGAACTGCGGCGCGGGACCGGCGAGCTGCGTGACCCGCTCGGACAGGTCCTGGCCGGCCGTCAGCCCGGCGACGTGCGACCACGCCTCGTCCTCGGTGACGTTGTGCGCCTTCTCGCCGATGATCACGACCAGCTCGACCTCCCAGTCGGTGTGGCCGCCCTCGGGGAGCGCCACCCTGGTCACCGGGCCCGTGATGCTGCTGGGGAACTTGGTGAAGACCGGCGGCAGGCCCTCCGGCGTGCCGAAACCCGACTCGCCCACGTGGTCGCGGTAGTTGAGCCCGGCCGCCAGCACCTGACGCGGCGCGGGTGCGGGGGAGCCGAGGTCGTCCCGGGCGAACGGCTCACCGGCGGGCAGCTCGGCGGTCTCGGCCCAGGCCAGGAAGCGCGCCCACTCGGCGTAGACCTCCTGCGGCGCGGAGGCGAAGAGGCCGCCGCTCGCCCGCTCGACGTCGACGGCGTGGCCCTGGGCGTCGATCAGGGCGAGGCGCCCGGACACGTTGGCAATGCGCATGGAAATGACTCCTTGGAGGGGTGGTGGTAAGGGTGCTCAGCCGGAGCCGAGCAGGACGCCCATGGGGTCGGGCAGGTCGGACCGCAGGGACCAGGAACGCGCGGTGAGCTCCTCGGCCGTGGCGCCGTCCTTGCGGGCCTGGAGCATCAGCTCGGGATCGAAGGCGGGGCCGACCGAGTCGGCGGCGTACTCGCCGCCGTGCATGTAGCCGGTGGCGTCGTCGGGCTCGGCGAAGTTGTCGATCTGCATCTCCACGAAGTTGCCGTCCGGGTCCCGGTAGTACATGGACGTCGTGACGCCGTGGGCGATGCAGACCGCGGGCTCGATGCCCTTCCCGCGGAGCAGGACGTACCGGTCCAGGAGGTCGTCGATGCCGTCGAAGGTGTAGGCGACGTGGTGCATGCAGGCCGTGGTCGGGGACTTGCGCTCGAGCGGGACGGGCGGGTTGAGCAGCGCGATGCGGTGGTGCTCCTCGTCGAAGGTGATGAAGGTCAGCGCCGCGTCCTCGTAGACGACGTGGCCGTCGAGGACGGTGCAGTACCAGTCGCGCATCGCGGTGGGCTGGCTGGTCTGGAGTACGACGTGGGCGAACTTCGGGGTGGCCATCGGAATCCTCCTGGGTGGGCCGATCTGTGGTGTGACCTAATGCACACGGTAGTAGCTATATTTGATAACAGCAAGCCGCTCGTAGGCGCGCCGCACGTCGGGGAGCAGCGCGGCGGCGGCCACCGGGTCGCTGTGGGAGCCACGGAGCCTGAGGATGTCGCCGCCGCGCATCTCGGCCGGGACGTCCTCGCCCCTGGCCGTGATCAGCGCGTGGAAGTGGGAGTGGTTCTCGCCGAACACCATGAGATAGGCGGCGGGTGCGCCGGTCACCTCGGTGACGGCCGCGACCAGGTTCTTCGCCCGTCCCGCGAAGGTGGCGAGCTCGGCGTCGTCGAGCCCGGTGATGCGCTCGGCGTGCCGCCGGGCCCGCAGGACGTACCAGCCGGGCACGTCGTAGCCGGGGACGATCTCCGCTGCCCACAGGGGGTCCTGGAACACGCGGGTGTCGTCGGGCGCCTCCTCCAGCGAGCACATGAGGCAGGAGGCGGTCATCGGGGGTCTCTGTTCATGGGGTCCTTCTCTCGGTTCAGCGCAGGTCGAGCGCGGCGGCGACGATGCTGCCGGTGTCGAGGCCGTGGTAGCGGTAGACCTCGTCGAGGTCGCCGGACTGGCCGAAGCGGGTGACGCCCAGATGGCGGGCGCGCACCCGGTGGATCCCGGCCAGGAAGGCCAGGGTGTGCGGATGACCGTCCAGGACGGTCACCATCGGCGCCGCCCGGTGGGCGGGGAAGGCCGTCTCCAGGACGCCGCCCGTCCGCTCCTGGACGGCCTCGAACAGCAGCCCCGGGCTGGTGACGCACACGACGTCGGCGGGCATGCCCAGGGCGGTCAGCCGGTCGGCCGCCTCCAGGGCCTCGGTCATGACGGCGCCCATGGCCGCGATCGTCACGGCGGGGGCGCCCGCGCAGCGGCGCAGCGGGTAGGCGCCCGCGACGACCTGGCGCCTGCGGTGCTCCCGCGCGGCCGGATCCTCGGGGACCCCGGCCAGGGACTGGTCGACCGGACGGGTGCTCAGCCGCAGGTAGGCCGAGGTGCCGTCGGGGCGTCCCAGCCGGGCGAGCGAGGCGAGCAGGGTCCACTCGACGTCGATGGCGAAGGCGGGCTCGTAGGTGACGCAGCCGGGCTGCTCCAGGCCGACGGAGGGGGTGGAGATCGACTGGTGGGCGCCGCCCTCGGGGGCCAGCGTCACCCCGGAGGGGGTGCCGACGAGGATCGACTGGCCTCCGGCGTAGATCCCGAACGACCACGGCTCCAGCGCCCGCTCGACGAACGGGTCGTACACCACCCCGATGGGCAGCAGGGGCTCTCCCCACCGGCTCCAGGTGGCGCCGAGCTCACCGAGCAGCCCGACCAGGTTCGTCTCCGCGATCCCGAGCTCCACGTGCTGGCCGGTCGGCTTCTCCCGCCAGTGCAGGATCGTCTCGGGGTCGTCGGAGAACCAGTCGTGGCGCTCGACCGGCGACCAGACGCCGACCTTGTTCACCCAGCCGCCGAGGTTGGTGGAGGAGCTCACGTCGGGGGCGAGCGTGACGACCCGGCGGGCCGCCTCGGGCGCGGCACGGCTCAGGTCGAGCAGGGTGCGGCCGAGGGCCGCCTGGGTGGTCGACCTGCCGGTGGGGGTGCGGCCGATGTCCTGCGGGATCGGCCCGGTGCCCGCCGTGCCGGGCGGGGTGCGGCGCAGGCGGGCGGCGGTGCGGGCGCACAGCAGCCCGGCGGGTGAGCCGGGCTCGAACCTGGCCCAGGGGCGTTCCGCCGAGACGCCGACCCGCTCCGCCAGCTCGCCGAGCTGGCCGGCGGTCAGCAGGGAGGAGTGGTTCTGCGGATGCCCCTCGCTGGCCAGCCCGTAGCCCTTCACCGTGTAGGCGAAGATCACCGTGGGACGGGTGTCGTCGATCTCGTGCAGGGTCGCCCGCAGCGTGCCGAGGTCGTGGCCGCCGAGATCGCGGATCGCGGCGTGCAGCGTGGCGTCGTCCAGGGAGGAGAGCAGCTCCCGCAGCGCCGCCGCGTGCGGGCCGGAGCCGGGGAGCCGGTCGCGCAGTTCCCCGGGGGCGCAGCGCAGCAGCCGCTGGAACTCCGGGTTCGGCATGGTGTCCAGGCGGTCGCGCAGGGCCTCGCCGCCCGAACGCCCGAACAGCCCGTGCAGCAGCCGGCCGTACTTGGCGGTGAGGACCTGCCAGCCCGCGGCCTCGAACATCGCCCGCAGCCGGTTGGCCCCGATCTCGGGCACGATCCGGTCGAGCGACTGGCGGTTGAGGTCCACGATCCAGCAGACCTCGCCGAGCTCGGCGACCATCGGGTCGAGGATCGCCTCCCAGCACGCGCCCTCGTCGAGCTCGGCGTCGCCCACCAGGGAGTACTGCCGGCCCGTGCCCGCGGTGCCGGTCATGGCGTCGACGTAGCGGCGGGACAGCGCCCCCCAGATGGGGGCCGTCGCGCCGATGCCGACCGAGCCGGTCGAGTAGTCCACCGGGTCGGGGTCCTTGGACCGGCTCGGATAGCTCTGCAGCCCGCCGAGCGACCGCAGGGTCGTGAGGTAGTCCTCGTCGAGCTCGCCGAGCAGGTAGTTGATCGCGTGCAGCACCGGTGAGGCGTGCGGCTTGACCGACACCCGGTCGGCGGCCGTGAGGTGCTCGAACCACAGGGCCGTCATGATCGTGACCATGGAGGCCGACGACGCCTGATGCCCGCCGACCTTGAGTCCGGTGGGGTTGGGGCGCACCCGGTTGGCGTGGTCGACGATCGCCGCGGACAGCCACAGGATCCGCTGTTCCACCTCGTGGAGCACGTCGGGCGGGCCGGCGGCGTCCACCGGCGAGGTCATCATCTCGGTCATCCGAGCCTCCCTTCTGAGTGTTATCACATATATCAGAAGGAGTCGGGCAAGGACAGCCGCTATAGTTGATATCTCCACCGGGCAGCGGAAGAGCGAGGGCAACAACGTGGCGTCATCCCGAGCGGCTGTCCGTCCGATCGCCGCGCGGTCGGTGGTGGAGCAGGTCACCGAGGAACTGCGGCGCTCGATCCTCTCCGGGGCCCTGGAACCGGGCCAGGAGTACTCCCTGCGCGAGCTGGCCGGGATGCTGGAGGTCAGCTTCATTCCGGTGCGCGAGGCGCTGCGGAGCCTCGAGAGCGAGGGCCTGGTGCACAACAGGCCGGGTCGCAGCGCGATGGTCACGCCCCTCGACCTGGACGACCTCCAGGGCATCTACCGGCTGCGCCGCGCCATCGAGCCCGAGATCGCCCGGCGCTCCTGCGCGGTGATCTCCGACGAGGCGCTCGACGCCGCGGAGGCCGACGCCGCCGCCTTCGGCGACGAGGCCCACGGCATGGCCGACATCTACGAGGACCACCACGGCTTCCACCTGTCGCTGCTGGCCCCCGCCGCGAGCGCCTGGGACATCCGCGTCCTCACCACGCTGTGGCGGGCCGGTGAACGCTACATCCGCATCGGCTTCGGCCGTCTCGACCCCGACCCGGCCGAGCACCAGCGGCGCGGACAGGCCCACCTCGACCTCGTGGCGGCCTTCCGCACCCGCGACCCCGAGCGGGTCGCGGCCGCGATCGAGGAGCACCTGGCCCGCAACGAGCGGATCGCCCTCGGCGCCCTCGCCGGTCCGGCTCAGGGCGCCGGATCGACCGCCAGCCAGTAGCGCAGCGCGATGTTGAGCTCGAGGTGGTGGGCGGGGTCCTGAAGGGGCTCGCCGAAGAGCTCCTCGAGCTGGCGGAGCCGGTAGCGGACCGTCTGGGCGTGCAGATAGAGGCGCTTGGCGACGTCGGAGGCGTTGAACCCGCACTCCAGGCAGATCAGCAGCGTCTCGGCGAGGCGCCGCCGGTGCTGCGCCCGGACGGTCATCAGCGGGGCGAGCCGGAGCGCGACCAGGTGCTCGGTCATGTCCCGGTCACGGACGGCCTGCATGAGCGGGATGTGATCCGCCGCGATGACCGGGACCTCGCAGGGGACGAACCCCTCCTCGGCCAGGGCGAGGGCGCGGCGCGCCCAGGACAGCGAGCGGGCCAGGTCGTTGGTGCCGGTCGTGGGCCCGATCGCGGCGATCCAGTCGCCGAGCCCGGCGGCGAGGGCCTCCCGCTGTCCGGGGCCGTCCGGGTCGGGGACGATCAGGCAGGGCTCGGACAGGTGCAGCGCCGCCAGGGCGTTCGCCGGGATCTCGGCCCTGCGCTCGCCACCGGGATCGCGCCGCCGCAGCGCGACGGCCGCCGCGGTCTGCGGCAGCTTCCATCGGGCCTGCAGGGCCAGATCCCAGATCTCGTCGGCGTTCGGTGACGAGCTGACCAGCACCTCGATCAGCTTCTGCCGCCGCATGAGCTGGTCGCCCGCGGTCCTGGCGTCCGCGTCCTCGTGCCCGGCGGCCATCGCGGCGGCCATCCGGTCCAGGTAGACCGAGACCTTCTGCGCGACCTGCCCGATCATCGCGGGGGTCACGCCCGGCTGGTCCTGCACCGCCTCGGCGAGCCGGCCGATCGTGATGCCGGAGCCGAGCCGGAAGGCCGCGTGCCACGCCTCCGGGCTGAGCCCCTCCTCGGCGGTCCAGACCCCGAACTCGTGGAAGAACTCGGTGATGGGCTCCAGCGATACCTCGTCGTCCTCGATGAGGTCGACGAACTGCGCGATCATCCACCGCACCGACTTGCCGAGCATGTGCGCGTACCGCGGATCGTGCGGCCGGACCATCTCCGGGAGCCGTTCCTCGATCGCCGCGACGGCCTCGGCCGACACGTCGGGCACCAGATCTCGCATGACGGTGATGACCTCTGCTACCTCAGCGTCGGACATTCCATGCTCAATCAACCGGTACCGCATCCTCAGAAACTAGATGTAACCCTGGTCACATGCAACATGCCACCGAAAAATCGTCCGAACAGGCGATGGGTACCGAGAGTGGCCGGAATGTGACATCTGTATGTGTTCGTTTCGCTACGGCGAGCGCCGCCGCTCCCTAGGCTGGAGGGCAGGCGGTCCAGCAGCGAGGCCGCACGGGAAGACCTTCGACGGAAGGGGTGCCGGTCATGCCCTTCCCGCCCTGGTTCGACGGCCTGGAGCCCGGCGCGCCTCGCGGCTGCCTCAGCCTGAGGATGCCCGCTGAGCTGGACATCGACAACGCCGACGACCTCTGTGAAGCGCTGTGCGCGTTCCTCGACGACCGTCCGGACCGCCTGACGCTCGACATGACGGGGACCCGCCTGTGCACCGCCGCCGGTGTCGGCGCCCTCGTCCGCGTCCGCAAGCACGCCCGGGCCGGCGGTACCGAGCTGCGCGTCCTGGTCGCCAGGGGCGGCATCGTCCACCGGGTCATGGACATCTGCGGGCAGCTCCCGCACGTGACCCTGGTCCCGGAGCGATGACCGGCGGGCGCGAGGAGGTCCCGCCGGGCACTAGCGTCCCCTCCATGGGAAACGTTCCGGTCAGGGGAACCGCGGCGCCGGGCCGGCGCACCCAGCGCGACGCGCTCCTCGCGGCCGCCGAGCGCCTGTTCGCCGAGCAGGGCGTCGACGCGACGTCCCTGCGCGCGGTGATGGCCGAGGCGGGAACGAACGTCGCCGCGGTCCGGTACCACTTCGGCTCCAAGGACGATCTGCTCGCCGCGCTGATCCGGACCCGCAGCGAGGAGGTGGGCAGGGCCCGCGAGGACCTGCTCACCGCGCTGGAGGCGAGCCCGGAGCCCACGGCGCGGGGGCTGGCCGCCACCCTGGTCGAACCGGTCGCGGCGCTGGCCCTGAGCGGCGACGACACCTGGGTCCGGCTGCTGAACACGATCGTCACCACCCGCCGCGAACCCGGCTGGCGCATCCTCAGCGAGACCTTCGAGCCGCAGGCCGTCCGGCTGGGCCTCCTGCTGCGGCGGATCCGGCCCGCCCTGGGCCCGTCCACGGTGCGGTTCCGGCTCGCCGAGGCGACCTCGCTGTCGATCAGGGTCCTCGGCGACCTGGAGTTCGTCCGCGCGAACGTCGCCCACCGCTCGGGCCCCGTCCCCGCCCGCGCCGTGGTCGACGACCTCCTCGACGCCGTCGAGGCCGTCCTGGCGGGCCCGTCCCGGGAGTCCTAGGCGGGCCCGTCCCGGGAGTCCTAGGCGGGCGCGACGGTCACGGGGATGCCGTTGACCGCGGCGTTGCCGGACGGCACGTCGTACAGGTCGCCCGGGGCCAGGGCGTTGAAGCTGATCCCCGGATGGGCGTTGGCCACCTCGATCCGGGTGCCGGGACGGCCGTGGCCCCAGCCGTGCGGGAGCGACACCACGCCGGGGGCGATGTCGGCGGTGATCTCGACGGGCACCTCGACCGTCCCGGCCGTGGAGGTCACCCGGGCGAGGCCGCCGGGGGACAGGCCGCAGCGCCGGGCGTCGTCGGGGTGGACGAGCAGGGTGCAGAGGTCGCGTCCCTTCACCAGCGAGGGCACGTTGTGCATCCAGGAGTTGTTGCTCCGCAGATGCCGGCGGCTGGTGAGGACGAGCCCGCCGGGCGGCCGTTCGAGCCGCTCGGCCAGGCGGGGCAGGTCGGCGAGGACGTAGGGCGGAGCAAGCTCGACCTTTCCGCTCGCGGTGGTGAGGACCTCGGCCAGCCGCGGCACGTTGGGCCCGAGGTCGATGCCGTCGGGAGCGGCGCGGACGGCGTCCAGCGAGATGCCCTCCCGCTCGCCGTACCGGTCGCCGAACGGGCCGGTGCGCAGCTGGAGGTCGAGGAGCCGGTCGGGGCCGCCCCCGTCGTAGCGTTCGCGCAGCGAGGGGCCGTCCAGGCCGCGCGTCATCGCGAGGACGTCGAAGAAGCCGTCGTCGATGCCGGCGACGTCGACCTCGGCCATGGGCATGCCCAGGCAGGCGCCGGCCAGCCGGATCATGATCTCCCACTCCCGGGGACGGTCCGGGTCGACGGGGAAGACCGGCTCGGAGTACTTGGCGGCGCTGCCGACCGCGAACATCCAGATCAGGTCGTCGTGGTGGGACTGCTCGAGCGCCGAGAGCCCCGGCAGGACGACATGGGCGTGCCGGGTCGTCTCGTTGATCCAGTTGTCCACGCTGACCATGCAGTCGAGCCCCGGCAGAGCGGCGTCGAGGCGGTCACCCTCGGGGGTGGACAGCACCGGATTGCCCGCGACGGTGATCAGCGCGCGGATCCTGCCCTCGCCCGGCGTGCTGATCTCCTCGTGCAGGCACGACACCGGGACGTGGCCGAGCACCTCGGGGATGCCGCGGACCCGGCTCCGCCACCGGCCGAAGTTGGCGGCGCCGCCCTCGAGCCCCTCCATCGGAAGGGTGTTGACCGACCAGGCGGAGCCGCGGGCGAACATCGATCCGCCCTCGCGGTCGAGGTTGCCGGTCAGGACCGCGATGACGTCGATCAGCCAGCTGCTGAGCGTCCCGAACTCCTGGTTGCAGGTGCCGATCCGCCCGTAGAGCGCGGCGGCGGGAGCGTGGGCGAGCTCGCGGGCCAGGTCGCGGATGCGCGCGGCGGGGATCCCGGTGACGGCGGAGACCCGTTCGGGCGGCCAGTCCCGCGCCGCCTCGCGCACCTCCTCGACGCCGTTCACCAGGCCGTCGAGCGCACCGAGATCGACGAGGTCCTCGGCGAACAGGGTGTGGGCCACGGCCATGAGCAGGGCCGCGTCGGTGCCGGGCGTGATGGGGATCCACTCGTCGGCCTTGGCGGCCGTTCCGGTGCGGCGCGGATCGATGACGACGACCCTGCCGCCGCGCTCGCGGACCGCGGCGATCTCGCCCATCAGGTCGGGGCAGGCCAGCAGGGAGCCCTGGGACGCCTGCGGGTTGGCGCCCATGAGGACGAACAGCTCGGTCCGCCGCACGTCGGGGACGGGGATCGACCACATGCCGCCGTACATCAGATGGGAGGAGACGTTCTTCGGCCACTGGTCGACCACGCCGGGGGAGTAGATCATCGGCATCCCGGACAGGCCGATGAGGACCCCGACGTAGCGGCTGAGGTCCATGGCGTGGGCCAGCGGATTGCCGACGTAGGACGTCACGGCGGAGATGCCGTGCCCGGCCACGACCGGCGCGAGCAGCTCGTCGATCCGGGCGAAGGCCTCGTCCCAGGTCGCCTCGGTGAAGGTCCCGTCGGCCTGGCGGATCATGGGCGTCCGGATCCGGTCGGGGTCGTGGTGCAGATGCCCCAGGGCGGTGCCCTTGGGACAGATGTGCCCCCGCGACCAGACATCGTCGCGGTCGGCCTCGATCCTGACCACCTGCTCGTCCCGCACGTGGACGAGCAGGCCGCACATCGCCTCGCACAGCGGGCACGTCCGCCGGTGAACCGTCGTCATGGACGGACGATAACCCAATTCCATCACGTGATGGAATAGCCCGCCGTGCCGTCGATACGGGCGGATCCGGGGTCAGGAGAGACCGGGCGCCGCGCGTCCTGCGATCAGGGGCAGGTCGAGGTAGGTCTTGATGCCGGGACCGGCACGGTGGACGTGCGGGATCGCGTTGACGCAGTGGTTGGCGGTGGCGACGATGCCCGGATTGCGGGCCAGGCCCGCCGCGACGCTCTCCGGGTGCAGGCCCTTGAAGGTGAGCCTGACCGGCGGGTCCCCGGTGACGTCGACCTCGAAGCGCTCGCCCTCGGGCCCGAACCCCCACCCCTCCTCGAGGTCCTCCTCGCCCATGAGCCAGTTCACCGCGGCCGTGACGACGGGCACGCCGTCCACGTTCGCCTCCCAGCTGAAGTGCCGCGCGGCCACCAGCCCGGGCTCGATCGCGCCGATCGGGGAGTCGACGGGCGCGGTGGCCAGGCCCACCCGCTGGACGGTCCGGATCTCGGGATCGATCCGGAAGCCGAGCGTGTCGACGACCATCCGGACGCTCTGCTCGAACCCGCCGGTCAGCAATTGCAGCATCGGGCTCTCGAGGGCCTGCTCGGGCGTCCCGCCGAACCCCATGATGTGCCGGATGACGTCGGGGGCGTTGTAGGTGCGGATGTCGGAGAACTCCTCGGCCCGCACATGGGTCACCGCCGAGCTGAGCGCGGACGCCATGAGCGGGAACCGCTCGGTGATGCCGCCCGGGTGGATGCCGGTGCCGTGCAGGGTGGAACCGCCCGCCGCGCACGCCTCCGCCAGCTTCCCCGCCTCGGCGGGGTAGACCCAGCCGACCGGAGTGACGACGTCCTTGCCCGACCGCAGCAGCGCGGCGACCTCGGACTCGTCCGGCACGAGCGGCGCGTAGACGACGCAGTCGGCGTCCAGGTCGAGGATCCGCTGCGGGTCGCTGGTGGCCGGGACGCCGATCGGCTCGCGTCCCAGGAGCACGCCGACGTCCACGCCGTCCTTGTCCGGGCTGTACACGCGGCAGCCGACGAGCTCCAGATCGGGATGGTTCAGGACGCCCTCGACGGCGGCCCGGCCGACGCCGCCCGTCGCCCACTGGATCACTCGGATCGGCACTGCGCACTCCCGTCCTCGGCGAATCTCGACCCTGGCGGGTCCTGCCGCGGGCGTCAAGGCGTCCGGGGGTAGCATGGTCCTTTGCCTTAAGGTGGTGGCGCGATGAGCGACGGCGGTGAGAAGCGGCAGGAGTTCGACCCTTCGATGCCCAACGAGGCACGGATGCTCGACTACCTGATGGGCGGCAAGGACAACTTCGCGGCGGACCGCGAGGCCGCCGACGCCGTCCGGACCGTCGCGCCCGAACTCCCGATGATGATCCGCGAGGGGCGGGCGTTCCTCGGCCGCGCCGTCCGGTATCTCGCGGAGCAGGGCGTCCGGCAGTTCGTCGACATCGGCTGCGGCCTGCCGACCCGCGGCAGCGTCCACGAGGTGCTGGAGCCGATCGCCCCCGGCTCGATCGTCGTCTACGTCGACCACGATCCGGTCGTGATCGCGCACAGCCGGGCGATCGTCAGCGAGCACAAGACCATCACGTGCATCCAGGCCGACGCCCGCGACCCCGGGACGATCCTGACCCATCCGGACCTGACCGCGGTGATCGACCTCTCCCGGCCCACGGCGATCATCCTGCACGCGATCGTCACGGTCATCTCCGTGGACCAGGAGGCCGCCGCGGTCGTCGACCGGGTCGTCGAGGCGCTGGCTCCGGGGAGCTTCCTGCTGTTCTCCCACGCCATCTGCGATCCCGCGCCCGAGGTCACCGAGCGGCTGGTCCGCCTGTTCACTGACGAGAAGGTCCTGGAGAACACACGGAAGAACGTCCGGACCCTCGCCGAGGTCTCCCGCTTCCTGGACGGTCTCGATCTCGTCGAGCCGGGCCTCGTCCCGCTGCCCGCCTGGCACCCGCCGAGCAACGGCCCCGACGTCGATCCCGGCACCTTCTGGGCCGTCGGGGCCATCGCCCGCAAGCGCTGATCGGGTCTGCCGGGGCGACATGGTGCCCGCGATACGGGGTAGATGTCCGGTGTGGGCGAAAACGACGAGGCACGCATGAAGAACCTGGTCGGCCGGTGGCACCGGGCGACCGGGGACGTGGTGAGCGTGGTGCGGGCGCGGATGCGCCAGCTCGAGGAGCGCGAGGTGGTCTGGCGCGATCTCATGGCCCATCCGGATCTCGCCGCCCTCGACCGCGCGCTCGACCACTGGTACGGCGACGGCCTCTCCGGCTGAAAATCATCATCGGGTGATAAGAGTCCGGCGGCGGGCGTCTCTATAGTCCGGCTGGTGGCTGATTCCGAAGGCACGCTGATCTCCGGGCGGTACCGGCTCGTCGCGGTGATCGGCTCCGGTGGCATGGGACGGGTCTGGCGGGGGCACGACGAGCTCATCGGGCGCGAGGTGGCCGTCAAGGAGGTGCTGCTTCCCCCCGATCTCGGGCCGGAGCAGCGGGCGAACCTGGCCCAGCGGGCGATGCGCGAGGCGCGTTCGGCGGGACGGCTGAACCATCCGGGCATCGTCACCGTCCACGCCGTCGTCGAGTACCGGGGCGCCCCGGCGATCGTCATGGAGTACGTTCCCGGCGGATCGCTGGCCGACGCGATCCGTGCCGAGGGACGGCTGCCGGCCGAGCGGGTCACCGGGATCGCCGCGGCGATGCTCGGGGCGCTGCGGGTCGCGCACGAGGCGGGGATCGTGCACCGCGACCTGAAGCCCGCGAACGTCCTGCTCGCGGGGGACCGCGTGGTCATCACCGACTTCGGGATCGCCAGCCTGACCGGCGACGCCCAGATCACGAGGTCGGGCGTCATCATCGGGACGCCCGCGTTCATGTCGCCCGAGCAGGCCCACAGGGAGCGCGCGACGCCCGCCTCCGACCTGTGGTCGCTCGGCGCCACGCTCTACGCGGCCGTCGAGGGCCGTCCCCCGTTCGACGGCGAGGACCTCGTCGCGGTGCTCTCGGCTCTGCTGACCCGCGAGCCCCCGCCGCCGCTGCACGCCGGGCCGCTGGCCCCGCTGCTGGAGGTGCTGCTGAGCAAGGACCCGGCGCGGCGTCCCACGGCCGCGCAGGCGTCGGAGCTGCTCTCGGCCCCGGCCTCCGCGCCGCGATGGCCCACCCCGGTGCCGGTCCGGGAGCCCGGGCCGCATCCGACGGTGCCCGCCACCGGCAGGGTCGGGCGGCGCGCCCTGCTGCTCGGCGGCGCCGGGCTGGCCGCGGTGGCGATCGGGGTCCCGGTCGCCGTCCAGCTCTTCGGCTCGGACGGCACGCCCCGGAGGAAGCCGGGGGGCGGGACGTCCGGTTCGGTGCCGCCGGCCGTTGAGGACCTGCCGGCCCAGGAGTCCGGGCCCGCGACCCCCACGGAGATCACCGAGGAGCGGCGGATCACCGGGCACGAGCATCCGATCGTGTCCGTGGCCTTCAGCCCCGACGGCAGGCTCCTCGCCAGCTGTGACAACGACCTGAGCGACGGCGGCGCCAAGACCCGGCTGTGGAACGCCGCCACGGGCGCGGCGGTGGTGACGCTGGCCGGTCCGCCGGGGGTCGGCGGCGCCTCCGCCGACGCGGTGGCCTTCAGCCCCGACGGCGTCCATCTCGTCAGCGGCGGCAGCTACCTCGGCGACAGCACCCGTGTGTGGCGGCTGAGCGACCGCAAGCTGCTCGGCGCCCTGGACGAGAGCCGCTCCATCATGAAGTCGCTGGCCTACAGCCCCGACGGCAGGTTCATCGCGGGCGTCACCCACACCGGCGTCTTCACGATCTGGACGGCCGCCACCCGCAAGGTCCGCATCGGCCTCCCCGGCAACCAGGGCTTCCGCAACGTCGTCTTCAGCCCCGACGGCCGCCACCTGGCCTCGGGCGGCGGCGGCTCCGACGTGAAGATCTACGACGTCGCCACGTGGAAGACCGTCCACACCATCGGCGACGTCACCGGCGACGGCATCTCCTTCAGCCCCGACAGCCGGACCCTGGCGATCCCCGACTCCGACGGAACCCGCGGCCTCCGCCTGTTCGACGTGGCCTCGGGCAAGGAGACCGCGGCCTTCCCCCGCCTGGAGGAGGACCTGGTCGCCTCGGTCCTGCACACCCCCGACGGAAGGTCCCTGCTCACGATAGGCCACGGGCGGGCCGTCCACCTCTGGGACATCGCCTCCCAGCGCGTCCGCGCCACCCTGGTCGGCCACTCCGGCCGCGTCACCACCATGGCCGTCACCCCCGACGGCACCCGCCTGGCCACCGGCGACCAGGACAAGACCATCCTCCTGTGGAAGCTCCCCTGACTCCGGCCGTCGGGCGGTGGGAAGGGTGAGGACGAAGAGGGCGCCGGAGGGCCCGGGTGGGCGACGGCGAGCACGGCAGGCTCGTCCGGGACATCGACCTCCTCACCACCGGGAACCGCTGGCGCGACCTCCGCCTCGACGCCACGACCGGGCGCCTCCTGCGCGACCGGGCCGACCACGGGGACTCCGACGACGCCCGGATCCTCCGCTCGGCCAGGCCCGTCGCCGCCACGGCCGCGGCCAGGGCGCTGAAGAAGGTCCCGGGAACCGTCCGCTCGATCGAGCTCGACGATGGCGCCGCCGACCGTCCCGTCTGGAAGGTCGTCATCCGCAGGGCCTCGGGGGCCGTCCGCGGCGTCCACATCGCCGCCCGGGGCGCGAGGCTCGTCACAGGCCACGACGCGGGGGACGACCACGGTCGCGACTGAGCAGCGGAACGGGGGCGGAAAGGGAAAGGCAAGGAGAGACCTCTCCCTGCCACTCTCAACGTATAGCGGGCCGGGGGGCTTGCCGCAAGGCCCGGGGGACGGTGGAGAATCGCGGCCGATGTCACAACCTGCGGAAACGGGGGCACGGCGTGATGACCGCGCGGTTCGTACTGGGTCTTGAAGAGGTCGACGAGAAGGGGATCGCCGTCGTCGGCGGCAAGGGCGGGCATCTGGGCGCGCTGTCGAGGATCGAGGGCGTCCGGGTGCCGCGCGGATTCTGCGTGACGACCGATGCCTTCCGGCGGGTCGTCGCGGCGGCGCCGTCCGTCACCGCCCTGCTCGACGAGCTTTCGCGCACCGGCGCTGACGACCGGGCGGGGATCGCGGGGCTCAGCGCACGGCTCCGCGGGGCCGTCGAAGGGATCGCCCTCCCCGGTGACCTCGCTGAGGCGATCACCGGTGCGCTCGCCGGGCTCGGCGAGCGCACCGCCTGCGCCGTCCGCTCCAGCGCGACGGCCGAGGACCTGCCGACGGCCTCCTTCGCCGGCCAGCAGGACACCTACCTGAACATCGTGGGCCCCGAGGAGATCCTCCGGCACGTCGGCCGGTGCTGGGCCTCGCTGTTCACCGAGCGGGCCGTCACCTACCGCCGCCGCAACGGCATCGACGACCGCACGGTCGCGATGGCCGTCGTCGTGCAGGAGATGGTCCTCCCCGAGGCGTCCGGCATCCTGTTCACCGCCGATCCCGTCACCGGTGACCGGCGGACCGCCACCGTGGACGCGGGCTTCGGCCTCGGCGAGGCGCTGGTCTCCGGCCTGGTGAACCCCGACGTCTTCAAGGTGCGCGACGGCGAGATCGTGGCCGGGACCATCGCCGCGAAGCAGCGCGCCGTCAGGGCCCTGCCGGGTGGCGGCACCCGGGAGGTGACGATCGGGGCGGACCGGCAGGAGCTCCCGGCGCTGACCGACGCCCAGGTCCTGAGGCTGGTGGAGCTCGGACGCCGGATCGAGGCGCACTTCGGCCGTCCGCAGGACATCGAGTGGTGCCTGTCCGGCGAGACGTTCCACATCGTGCAGAGCCGCCCGATCACGACGCTGTTCCCCGTTCCCGAGCGGTCCGACGGCGAGAACCACCTCTACGTCTCCGTCGGCCACCAGCAGATGATGACCGACCCGATGAAGCCGCTGGGCCTGTCGGTGTGGAAGCTGACGGCCCTGCCGCCGATGTACGAGGCGGCCGGACGGCTGTTCGTCGACGTCGCGCCCCGCGTCGCCTCGCCCGCCGGCCGGGCGGCCCTCCTGGACCTCATCGGCAAGGGCGACCCGCTGACCAGGGACGCCCTGGAGACCGTCCTGGACCGCGACGACTTCATCCCGCTGGTCCCCGGCGCCGCCCCCGCCGGCCCGCCGCCCGGCGGGCCGCCCGTCACCATCGAGACCGATCCGGCCGTCGTCACCGGGCTGGTCGCGCGCAGCGAGGCGTCCGTCGCCGCACTGGAGCGCGACATCCGGGAGAAGACCGGCCCGGAGCTGTTCGACTTCCTGCTGGAGGCCTTCCAAGAGCACAAGCGGGCGGTCAGCGATCCCCTGAGCATGCAGGTGATCATGGCCGGGATGGAGGCCACCTGGTGGCTCAACGACCGGCTGCTGGAGTGGCTGGGGGAGAAGAACGCGGCCGACACCCTCACCCTGTCGGCCCCCGGCAACATCACCTCGGAGATGGGGCTCGACCTCCTCGACGTCGCCGACGTGATCCGCCCGCACCCGGAGGTGGTGGAGTTCCTGCGGAGCGCCGGAGACGACGAGGCCTTCCTGGACGCCCTTCTCAAGGTCCCGGGCGGCGCCGAGGCGCGCGACGCCATCGAGGGCTACCTCGGCCGGTACGGCATGCGCTGCGCCGGCGAGATCGACATCACGAGGCCGCGCTGGAGCGAGCGCCCCGCGACGCTCGTCCCCGCGATCCTGGACAACGTCAGGAATTTCACCGCGGGCGCCGCCGCCCGGCGCTTCGCGGAGGGCCGGGAGAAGGCGGAGCGGAAGGAGCGGGACGTCCTGTCGCGCCTGCGGGCCCTGCCCGGCGGCGAGGAGAAGGCCGCCGAGACCCGGCGGATGATCGAGCGCGTGCGGACCTTCATCGGCTACCGCGAGTACCCGAAGTACGGCATCATCTCCCGCTACGCCGTCTACAAGAAGGCCCTGCTGGCCGAGGCCGGACGCCTGGCCGCGGTGGGCGTCCTCACCGACCCGGAGGACGTCTTCCACCTCACGTTCCAGGAGTTCCACGAGCTGGCGCGCACCCGCCGCCTCGACGCCGGCCTCCTCCGTGAGCGCGAGGAGGCGTTCCGCACCTACGCCTCCCTCACCCCGCCCCGGGTCCTCACCTCCGACGGCGAGGCCCTCACCGGCGCCTACCGCCGCGACGACGCGCCGGCGGGAGCCCTCGTCGGCCTCCCGGTCTCCGCCGGGATCGTCGAGGGACGCGCCCGGGTCGTCCTCGACCTCGCCGAGGCCGACCCGGGATCGTCGAGGGACGCGCCCGGGTCGTCCTCGACCTCGCCGAGGCCGACCTGGAGGCGGGCGACATCCTGGTCACGACCTTCACCGATCCGAGCTGGTCCCCGCTCTTCGTGGGCATCGCGGGTCTGGTCACCGAGGTCGGCGGGCTCATGACCCACGGCGCGGTGATCGCTCGCGAGTACGGTCTCCCGGCGGTCGTCGGCGTCCCCGGGGCCACCCGCCTCATCCCCGACGGCCACCACATCCGCGTCCACGGCACCGACGGCCACATCGAGCTCCTCCCGACGCCGGAAAGAGCGGACGGGATTGACACGTGAGTTGACTTGCGGACAGCGGCTCAATCGTGTTGTTTTCGGATGGAAGGGACATTGAAAGGGCAGATCATCGCCCCGATGATGGTGTGACTCATGACACAGGCTCCGGCGACCGGCCCGGCGTCGGCGTGATCGGGCTGGTGGGAGAGTGGCATGGCGGTGGGCGCGGAACGGCGGCCGGGGAGGGCGCGAGCGGCGTCGGGGCGCGGGACGCCGATCCTCCGGCAGATCACGCTCCTGCTGGTGCTGCCCCTGCTGACCCTGGTCGTGCTCTTCGGGTACACCGCGACGAACGCGGTGAACGCGGTGGTCAGCAAGTCGCGGTTCACCACGAGCTACGACCGGCTCGCGCTGCCCGTCGCGGTCGCGATCCAGGCCATCAAGGATGAGCGGGCGGCCGCGGTCGGCGTGCTCAGCGCGCAGCCCGGCACCATCGCCGCGTTCACCGAGAAGGCGAAGGCGACCGACGCCACCGTGGCGGCCTTCCGGGCGTCGACCTCGACCGAGAAGATGCGCGACGCCATGGACGCGCCCTCGGTCGAGCGGCTGGAGAACCTCTACCGGGCGTTCGAGGGCCTCGCCGCGCTGCGGGGCCAGATCAACGCCAGGGAGATCGATCCGGTCACCGCGATCGACACCTACGGCGGCCTGTGCGACGACTCCCTTGAGCTCGTGCGGTCGATGACGATCGCCACCGCCGACGACGTCCCGACCTTCCGGCAGACCGAGGGCGTCATCGACACGCACTGGGCGCAGGACTACATGCTGCGCGAGCGGGACCTCCTGACGACCCTGCCCGGCGACGGCCGGATGACCGTCGGCGACCGGATCGCTTTCTCCCGCTGGGCGGAGAACCGGGACCGCTACCTCGACCGGGCGGTCGGAAGCCTGTCGGGCGAGCCCAGGGCCGTCCTGCTCGCCCTGGTCGCCCAGCCGTCGTTCCAGACCTACCTGGACGCCGAGCGCGACGTGGTCGGCCGCGGGGTGAACCTCCGGCAGGCTCCCACCCTCCAGCAGTGGCGGGCGGCCAGCACCGAGATCGGCCCGCTCTGGCTCCAGGAGAACCTCCGCACGGGCGCCCTGGTCGACGCGGACGTCCAGCGGATCGGCGACGAGACGCGGCACCGGCTGATCCTCACCGCCGGGGTCGGGCTGCTGGCCGTGCTCGCCTCCATCGCGCTGTCGGTCCGCTTCGCCCGGCGGCTGTCCGGTGAGCTCTCGGCGCTGCACCGCTCGGCGCAGGACCTGGCCAAGCGGAAGCTCCCCGGCGTCGTCGGCAGGTTGCGCCGGGGCGAGGAGGTCGACGTCGCGGCGGAGGCCCCGCCGCTGGCCGGAGGGCGCACCAAGGAGATCAGCTCGCTCGCGGACGCCTTCGGGCGAGTCCAGCACACCGCCATCGACCTCGCGGTCGGCGAGGCGTACATGCGCCGCAACATCGGCAAGATCTTCGTCAACCTGTCGTGGCGCAGCCAGACCCTCCTCCAGCGCCAGCTCCACCTGCTGGAGACGATGGAGCGGGAGGCCACCGGCTCCGACGAGCTCGACCGGCTGTTCCGCCTGGACCATCTGACGACCCGGATGCGGCGCCACGCCGAGGGCCTGGTGATCCTCTCGGGCGCGCCCACGGTCCGCGCCTGGGACCTCCCGGTCTCGGCGGAGGACGTCGTCCGGGCGGCGATCGGCGAGGTGGAGGACTACCAGCGCGTCGAGATCTCCGCGATGCCGGCGGTGGCTTTCACGGGGGAGACCGTCGCGGACATCATCCATCTGCTGGCCGAGCTGATCGAGAACGCCACCGCGTTCTCGCCGCCCGGCACCGAGGTCACGGTGAAGGGCGGGATCGCCGCCAACGGGCTGGTCATCGAGGTGATCGACCGCGGCATCGGCGTGCACCCCGACCAGCTCGCCATCCTCAACCACAGCCTCGCCGAGGCCCCGGAGTTCGATCTCGCCGACACCGACCGGCTCGGTGTGTTCGTCGTCGCCCGGCTGGCCGCGCGGCACGGGATCCGCGTCGTCCTCCAGCAGTCCCCCTACGGCGGGACGAGCGCGGTCGTGCTCGTGCCGCCCGCCTTCGTGGTCACTCCGGTGGAGCCCAGGACCAGGGCGAGGAACGCCGCGGGACGCGTCACCGCGCCCTCGGCTCCGCCGCCCCGGCTCCCCACCTCGGCCCCGGCTCCGGGACCGGGCCCGGCACCGGGTCCGGATGACGGCCTGCCGCGCCGGGTGCCGCGCCAGAACATGGCCGCCCAGCTGCGCGAGGGCGTCGCCAGGGGGCCGGAGCCCGAGCCGTTCGCCGATCCGGACCCCGAGGCGAGCCGCGATCTGATGTCCGCACTGCAGTCCGGCTGGGAGCTCGGCCAGAACACGGCCGATCCCGCCGGCGAATCGGAGGGAAAGCATGGGAAACCCGACCGCCTCGAGTGAGCTGAGCTGGCTGCTCGCCGACCTGGTCCGCCGGGTCGAGCAGATCCAGCAGGCGGTTCTGCTCTCACAGGACGGCCTGGTCATCGCGACGTCGCAGGATCTCGACCGGGCCGAGGCGGAGTTCCTGGCCGCGCTGTCGTCGGGCATCAGCAGCCTCGCCAACGCCGCCCGCGACCACTACCGGACCCGGCCGGTCAAGCAGACGCTGGTCGAGCTGGGTGACAAACTGTTCTTCATCCTCCCCGCGGGGGATGGGACCTGCCTGTCGGTGCTGGCCGCCAACGGCCCGAAGACCAGTGTCGTCGCGTTCGAGATGGCGCTGCTCATCAAGCGCGTCCGGCAGCACTTCGGGGTGGCGGTCAGGTCCGAGAGAGGCTGAGGGGGCGGGAGAGCAGAGCGTGGAAGGACCGAAGGAACGCTGGATCGGCCAGGACGCGGGCGCGCTCGTCCGCCCCTACACGCTGACGCGCGGCCGCACCCGGCTGAACGGCATCCGCTTCGACCTGGTGACGATCCTCGTCGCGGCGGGTGACCGGCGGACCTCGCCGACCTGGCTGTCGAACGAGCACCGCCGCCTGTTCGAGCTGTGCCGCACCCCGGCGACCGTCGCCGACCTGACGTCCGACATGGACCTGCCCCTCAAGGTCGTCCACATCCTCCTGGCCGACCTCTGCGAGAAGGGCCTCCTCCAGGAGGCCACCCCCGCCCGCGGTCGCCCCGCCCGCCCCGACGCCGCCCTCCTGACCCGCGTCCTGGAAGGCCTCCAGGACCTCTGACCTCCCGGCATCGGCACCGCCCCCGCCCCCGCCCCTTCGGACCCCGCCACGGCCGCCGGCCCGCTACCCGGGCCCGGCCTGATCTGTCCTCGGGCGTATGGGTTTCGTCAAGGAATGGGGCGGGGGCGTAGGGAAGGCGTCAAGGGGCGTCGATACGGGCTTTATCGGGTGTTTTCTTCTCCTCGATGGGTGTTCATCCTCGTCCCGTTCGCGGGGCGGGCTTGTTCTGGAGGGGAAATGGCAGACCTGGTCCTGGTCGTGCTGACCGCCGTGATCTTCACGGTGTTCGGCCTGGTGGTCAAGGCGGTGGGACGGCTGTGAGTCCCGACAACGTGATCGGGCTGCTCCTGGCGGTGGGCCTGGTCGTGTTCCTGGTGGTGGCGCTCCTGCTTCCGGAGAGGTTCTGATGAGCTCCACGACGGCGGGGATCCTCTTCCTCGTCTCCCTGGTCGTCGCGCTGGCCGTGGCCCACGTGCCGCTCGGCGACCACATGTACCGGGTGCTCGGCTCCGCGAAGCACAGCCGGGTCGAGAAGCGCCTCTACCGGATCATCGGCGTCGATCCCGGCACCGAGCAGACCTGGTCGGCCTACGTGAGGAGCGTGCTCGCCTTCTCGGTCGTGTCGATCCTCTTCCTGTACGCCCTCCAGCGGGTGCAGGACCGGCTGTGGCTGGCGATCGGCATGAAGGCGGTCCCCGACCACCAGGCGTGGAACACCGCGATCAGCTTCGTGACCAACACGAACTGGCAGGGCTACTCCGGTGAGTCGATGATGGGCCACCTGGTCCAGATGGCCGGGCTCGCGGTGCAGAACTTCGTGTCCGCGGCCGTCGGCATCGCCGTGGCGATCGCGTTCGTGCGCGGCTTCGTCCGCCGCAGGACCGACGAGCTGGGCAACTTCTGGGTCGACCTGACCCGCGCCGTCTTCAGGATCCTGCTGCCGATGGCCTTCGCAGGAGCGGTCGTCCTGGTGGCCGGGGGCGTGATCCAGAACTTCGCCGATCCGCACACGGTCGGCACCCTGACGGGCGGCTCGCAGAAGATCACCGGCGGCCCGGTGGCCTCGCAGGAGGCCATCAAGCTGCTGGGCACCAACGGCGGCGGCTTCTACAACGCCAACTCGGCGCACCCGTTCGAGAACCCGGCGTCCTGGACGAACTGGATCGAGATCTTCATGCTCACCGTGATCTCGTTCTCGCTGCCGCGCACCTTCGGCCGGATGGTCGGCCAGAAGAGGCAGGGCTACGCGATCGTCGCCGTCATGGCGCTGCTCGCGATCATCAGCGTCGGCGCGAACATCGGCGCCCAGGTGGCCCACCACGGCACGGTACCGACGGCCGTCGGAGCCGCGTCCGAGGGCACCGAGCAGCGGTTCGGCATCGTCGGCTCGGCCGTCTTCGCCACCACCACGACCCTGACCTCGACGGGTGCGGTGAACTCCTTCCACGACTCCTACACCAGCCTCGGCGGCGCGACCCTGCTGCTGAACATGATGCTCGGCGAGGTCGCTCCCGGCGGCACAGGTTCGGGCCTGTACGGGATGCTGATCCTCGCGATCATCACGGTGTTCGTCGCGGGCCTCATGGTCGGCAGGATCCCCGAGTACCTCGGCAAGAAGATCTCCGCCCGTGAGATCAAGTTCGCGTCGATGTACTTCCTCATCACCCCGATGATCGTCCTCATCGGCACCGGCGTCGCGATGGCCTTCGGCACGCCCAGGTCGTCGATGCTGAACACCGGCCCGCACGGCTTCTCCGAGGTCCTGTACGCCTTCACCAGCGCGGCGAACAACAACGGCTCGGCGTTCGCGGGCATCACCGTCAACACCTGGTTCTACGACGTCGCCCTCGGCCTCGCGATGGTCCTCGGACGCTTCCTGCCGATGATCTTCGTTCTGGCGCTGGCGGGCTCGCTGGCGAGGCAGGGAGCGGTGCCGGAGTCCGAAGGCACGCTCCCGACCCATCGTCCGCAGTTCGTCGGCATGCTCGCCGGCGTCACCCTCGTCCTCGTCGCACTCACGTTCTTCCCGGCGATGGCCCTCGGCCCGCTGGCGGAGGGGATCCACTGATGTCCACCATCCTCAAGACGCCCCCGCGGCCGCCGCGTCCCGGGGCACCGGCCCGGGTCCGGAGCGGAACGCTCGAACCGAAGACGCTGCTGACCTCGCTGCCGACGGCGGCGCGCAAGCTCGACCCGCGCCTGATGTGGCGCAACCCCGTCATGCTGATCGTCGAGATCGGCGCCCTGTGGACGACCGTGCTGGCCGTCCGCGACCTGTCGGCGTTCTCGATACTGATCGCCGTCTGGCTCTGGTTGACCGTGCTGTTCGCCAACCTGGCCGAAGCCGTCGCCGAGGGGCGCGGCAAGGCGCAGGCCGACACGCTGCGCAGGGCCAGGCAGGACACCACGGCCCGCCGCCTCGGATCCTGGACGCCCGGCTCGGCCTCCTCGCTGGAGGAGGCCGTTCCCGCGGCCCGGCTCCGGCAGGGCGACGTCGTGGTCGTCGAGGCCGGTCAGATCGTCCCGGGCGACGGCGACGTCGTCGAGGGCATCGCCTCGGTCGACGAGTCGGCGATCACCGGCGAGTCGGCGCCCGTCATCCGCGAGTCGGGCGGCGATCGCTCCGCGGTCACCGGCGGCACCAGGGTGCTGTCCGACCGGATCATCGTGCGGATCACCCAGAGGCCGGGGGAGTCGTTCATCGACCGGATGATCGCCCTGGTCGAGGGCGCCGCACGGCAGAAGACCCCGAACGAGATCGCGCTCAACATCCTGCTCGCCGCGATGACGATCATCTTCCTGGTGGCCGTCGCGACCATGCAGCCGCCGGCCGTCTTCGCCAAGGCGAACAACCCGGGCGTCCCTGACACCTCGGCCCTGGACGGCGACGGCGTGACGGGCATCGTCCTGGTCTCGCTGCTGGTCTGCCTGATCCCGACGACCATCGGGGCGCTCCTGTCCGCGATCGGCATCGCCGGAATGGACCGCCTCGTCCAGCGCAACGTCCTCGCGATGTCGGGACGCGCGGTCGAGGCCGCGGGCGACGTCGGCACGCTGCTGCTGGACAAGACCGGCACCATCACCCTGGGCGACCGTCAGGCCTCGGACTTCGTCCCGGTCGGCGGTACCACCGCCGACCGGCTGGCCGAAGCGGCCCGCCTCGCCTCGCTCGCCGACGAGACCCCCGAGGGACGCTCGATCGTCGTCCACGCGGCGAAGGTCCACGGCCTGAGCGAACGCCGGCCAGGCACGCTCGCGGGCGCCGAGTGGATCCCGTTCACCGCCCAGACCCGCATGTCCGGCGTCGACCTCGGCGGCCGGAGCCTCCGCAAGGGCGCGGCCTCGGCGGTGGCCGATTGGATCCGCGGCAACGGCGGAGTCGTCCCGCCCGCGCTCGGCGACGTCGTCGACGGCATCGCCGCGAGCGGCGGCACCCCGCTGGTCGTCGGCGAGGTCATCGGCGGACAGGCCCGGGTGCTGGGCGTCGTCCATCTCAAGGACGTCGTCAAGCCGGGCATGCGCGAGCGCTTCGCCCAGATGCGCGCCATGGGGATCAGGACCGTCATGGTCACGGGCGACAACCCGCTGACGGCCAAGGCCATCGCCGAGGAGGCCGGTGTCGACGACTTCATCGCCGAGGCCAGGCCCGAGGACAAGATGGCCTTCATCAAGGCCGAACAGGACGGCGGCCGCCTGGTGGCGATGACGGGCGACGGCACCAACGACGCCCCCGCCCTCGCCCAGGCCGACGTCGGCGTCGCGATGAACACCGGCACCTCGGCCGCGAAGGAGGCCGGGAACATGGTCGACCTCGACAGCGACCCGACCAAGCTCATCGAGATCGTCGAGATCGGCAAGCAGCTCCTCATCACAAGGGGCGCCCTCACCACGTTCTCGATCGCCAACGACATCGCCAAGTACTTCGCGATCATCCCCGCGATGTTCGTGGCCCTGTTCCCCGGCCTGGACGCTCTCAACATCATGCGGCTGCACTCGCCGCAGACCGCGATCCTGTCCGCGGTCATCTTCAACGCGCTCGTCATCGTCGCGCTGATCCCGCTCGCCCTGCGCGGCGTCCGGTACCGGCCCGGCGGCGCCTCCGAGCTGCTGAGCCGCAACCTCTGCGTCTACGGCATCGGCGGCGTGATCGCGCCCTTCCTCGGCATCAAGGCCATCGACCTCCTCCTCCAGTCCGTCCCGGGGATCTCCTCATGAGCACTCTGCCCCGCTGGGTCCGCCAGCACCTCGCAGCCGTCCGCGCGCTGCTCGTCCTCACCCTGGTCCTCGGCCTGGCCTACCCCCTCGCCGTGGCGGCCGTCGCCCAGCTTCCCGGTCTGAGGGACAGGGCGGACGGCTCCCTCATCACGCTCGACGGAAAGGTGGTCGGCAGCTCCCTGATCGGCCAGTCCTTCCTCGACGAGGACGGGAACCCGCTGAAGCAGTACTTCCAGTCGCGCATCTCCAACGCGGGAGACGGCTACGACCCGACCGCCACCTCGGCCTCGAACCTCGGCCCCGAGGACATCGTCGACACCCTCCCGGACCCGGCGCTCACCGCCGCGGGAAAGGAGGACGAGAACGCCTCCGACAGCCTCCTGACCCGCGTCTGCACGGCGAGCGCCGAGGCCGGGAGGCTGGAGGGCGCGGACGGCTCCCGCCCGTTCTGCACGAAGGAGGGACGGGGCGCGGTCCTGTCGGTCCTCGGCCCGCGCGACGCCCGGGGCGTCGTCCAGCACCCCACCAGGGTCGTCTCGGCCAACGAGCAGTGCCCCGCCACCCCGTTCCTGACGGAGTACAAGGGCGTCAAGGTCGAGTGCAACCCCTACGGCACGGACCTCTCCACCGCCCGGATCGTCCCGATCAGGGGCGACGCCCCCGCCACCCCGGCCGTCCCCGCGGACGCCGTGACGGGTTCGGGCTCCGGCCTCGACCCGCACATCTCGGTGGCCTGGGCGAACCTCCAGGCCGGCCGCGTCGCGAAGACCCGCGGCCTGACCAGGCCCCAGGTCCTCGAACTGGTCGCCGCCAGCACCACGGGCCGAGCCCTCGGCTTCATGGGCGAGCCCGCGGTCAACGTCCTCCGCCTCAACATCGCCCTCGACCGGACGGCCCCCTACAGGACCGGCTGACCCGCCAGGTGGAGTGGCCTGACCGCTCCCCGGGGACCGGCCGCGGCGGCGCGATCGTTCCCGCCCCCGACCGGCACGCGCCGGTCAGGGGCGGAGGGCGTTGAGGGTGAGGATGGCGTAGCGGCGCCAGGGGGAGGGGTCGCGGACCTCGCGGGTGAGGAGGACCTGGGAGTAGCCGCCGAGCAGGACGCGGATGTCGTCGACGGTGATGTCGGCGCGGACGGCGTTCTGGGCCTTGGCGGCTTCGAGCAGGGTGGAGAAGCGGGAGAAGACGGTGTCCTCGTAGAGGCCGCTGGCGGGCAGGAGGTCGGCGAGGATCCGGTCGGCGGGGATCTGCTCGGAGATGTCGATGAGGAGGTCGCGGAGGGCGGAGAAGGCGTCGGGCTCCTGGTTCTCGGCGGCCGCGGTGATGCGTTCGGTCAGCCACGCGTAGCGGTGGCGGGCGACGGCGTCGATGAGGTCGGCCTTGGTGGGGTAGCGGCGGTAGACGGTCGCCTTGCCGACGCCCGCCCTGGCGGCGATCTCGGGCACCGTGGCGCTGAGGCCCTTCTCGGCGAAGACCGCGATGGCGGCGGCGATCACGCGCTCGTGGTTGAGGCGCGCCTCCGCGCGGCGACCGGACGAGCCGGCGGCCGTCTCGGGCGGGTGCTGTGACGACATGGCTCCAGTGTGCAGGGTCGGCCGCCCGCTCCGGCCTGCGGAGGGCGGCGGTTTTCCGCGGAATGGCGATTGGAACGGACCCAATGGTCCGTTTGAAATCGCTGTTCGCGGCGGTCGGGAACTCGGTTGATTTGGTGAGAAGTGACGACCGTCACGTTCATGCAGGTGCTGATCGGACCCTTTCGGACTTACGGGTCCGAAAGGGACAGGAAAGGGTCCGGAAGGCGCTCCGAACGGTTCCGGGGATGCGGGCGCCGGATCCGGTCCGTACGGCACGGCGCCGCCGCACGGGTTGGCTTCCGACGCCCGCAAAGTTATACTAAGCCTAAATATGGTCTCCGTGCCACCTCGCCGGTGAAGGAAGAAAGGTGGTCTGACATGCGGGTTGTCGTCGACTGGAACGTGTGTGAGAGCAACGCCCTCTGCATGGCCGCGGCGCCGGAGGTCTTCGAGGTCCAGGATGACGACACGCTTCTGGTCCTTCAGGAGACGCCGGGAGAGGAACTGCGCGCCGAAGTGGGCGACGCCGTCCGCGCCTGCCCCAAGAGGGCGATCAGCTTGCTGGACTGAACCTTGCTGGAATGAACATCGGGAACGGGCCTCTTCCCCCATTCCGCTACCCTTGCCGTGTAAGGCCCGCGCCGCTCGCACACCGCGACGCCGTCGCCGACAATGTGAGGATCGCTCAGTGGCAAAGCAGCTCTCGGACGACACCGAAGCGCCGGCCGCGTCGACCCGTCCGCGACGGCGGGCCGGCCTGTCCCAGGCTCGGTCGAGGGACACCCGGCGCAGGCTGGTGCAGACCGCGATGCGGCTGTGGACCGAACGCGGGTTCGAGACCGGCATCGAAGAGACCACGATCGACGAGATCGTGGAGAAGGCCGGCGTCACCAAGGGCACCTTCTACTTCCACTTCGCCCACAAGGAAGAGATCCTTCTGGAGCTCGGCTACCAGACCGCCACCGTCCTCTACGAGGAGGCGACGCGCTGCGTCAACGCCCAGCGCACCCTCGAGGAGTCGCTGCGGCGCCTGGTCGGTTCCCTCGTCGCGAGCGTGCAGGCGGCGCCGCCCGCGGCCGTGGGACGGGCGATGTCGGAGTTCCTGCGGCCCCGCAAGCCCGGCGACGAGCCCCCGGCCAGCTTCCCGTCCTTCGGCCAGGCACTGGAGATCCTCTTCGCGCGCGCCGTCGAGGTGGGCGAGGTGACGGACGCGGTCGAGCCGGGCGAGATGGCGCAGATCATCGAGGCCCTCTACGTCGACTCGATCATGGAGTGGTCGAAGGGAAGGCTGAAGCACCTCAAGCCGTCCCTCCAGCGGCGCACGGCCGTCGTCCTCGCCGGCCTGCGGCCCGGCGCCGCCTTCTAGGGACTCCGCTTTCAGGCTCCGTCAGATCTGGATCTGGACCACCTCGTCCTGCACGCGCACGGGGAAGACCATCAGGTCCTGGTCGAACCCGTCCGAGGAGGACGGCCGCACGCACGTCCCCGACCGCACGTCGTACCTGCTGGCGTGCGAGGGGCAGGTGATGTAGACGCCTTCCTCCAGCGGCCGTCCGCCCAGCTGGCTGCCCTGGTGGGGGCAGAGGCTCTGGAAGGCGTAGAAGTCGCCGTCGACGTTGGCGACCGCGACGGGGAATCCGTCCACCTCGACGATCGCCGTCTTCCCCGGGCCGATCCAGTCGACGGGGATCGCGTCATAGAACTCGGGCACTGGCGCTCCCTGGTCGCGGAGATCGTTAGTAGCTTCGGGCGCGGACGACGTCGAGCTTCTGCCCGCGCGGCCGCGTCACGATGAACAGGTGGACCTCCGCGACGCTCTCGACGCTCTGCCCGCCGTGCTTGCCCATCACCCGCTGGACGGTGCCCTCGGCCTGGAGCCGCGGCCACATGACGCCGCTGTACTCGGGGTTGTGGTCCCAGCCGGTCGACCCGGTGCCCTCCCCGAGGGCCACGCCCTGGATGAGGGTGGTCGTGCGGATCTCCTCCTTCTCGTACTCGCGGTTCAGCGCCTCGCCCAGCGCCTCCAGGCCGGACTTGGTGACGGCGTAGATCGCCTGGAAGGGGAAGACGTCGATGGTCACCTCGGAGGAGGTGTTGACGATGTCGCCGCCGCCGGCCGCCCGGAGCAGCGGGATCGCCTCCCGGCAGGTGTAGATCGGGCCCAGCAGGTTGGTGTTGACCTGGATCGCCACCTCCTGGTCGGCGAGGGCCTCGAACGAGCACGGGCGCTGCACCCCGGCGTTGTTGATCAGGATGTCGAGCTTTCCGAACCGCTCGCCGATCCGGGCGAAGGCCTCACGGACGCCGGCGGGGTCGCCGACGTCGGTGGCGATGCCCGTCGCGGCGGAGCCGAGTGTCTCGCAGAGCGCGGCGAGGCGCTCCTCGCCGCGGGCCAGCAGCACCACCGAGGCGCCCTGACGGACGAAGGCCTTGGCGATGGCCAGGCCGGATCCGCTGGTCGCGCCCGTGATCGCGGCGACCTTCCCCGCGAGGAGCTTCCCCTCCGCCAGGCTCTCCTGGGTACCGGTCAGGTTCATCTCGCGACCACGCCGATCCCGGCCGCCTCGTTCTGCCGGCGCCACTCGTGCTTGGACATGCGCGTGGTGTCGATGCCCGCCGCGGCGGCCCGGCGGCGCAGCGCGCCGACCGTGGCGTCCGGCTTGGCGATCCGGGTGAAGGGGTCGAAGCCGAAGAACCGGCACGCGTTCTGCCAGGTGATCTTGTGGATGTCCTCCTCGCCGGCCTGCGCCTCGGTCAGTTCGCCCCAGACCACCTCGGGGGACTCGGGCCAGGTCGTGTCGGTGTGCGGGTAGTCGCACTCCCAGGCGATGATGTCGATGCCGATCTCGTGCCGGTTCTTGAGGCCGATCGGATCGGTGATGAAGCAGGCCAGCACGTGCTCGCGGAACACCTCGGACGGCAGCTTGCCGCCGAAGTGGTTGGGGAGCCACTTCTGGTTCTGGACGTGCCGGTCGACCCGCTCCAGGTAGAAGGGCAGCCATCCGATCCCCGCCTCGGAGAAGGCGACCTTCAGGGTGGGGAATTTGACGAAGGCGGGGCCGAACAGCAGATCCTGCGCGACGAGAGTCATCACCTGGGTCGGGACGATGACGGAGTGGTCGGCGGGGGCCTCGGGCGCCAGCTTGATCAGGCTCATCCCGCCGCCGATGTGCAGGCACAGGACGGTGCCCTCGTCGACGACGGCCTGGAGCATCGGGTCCCAGTAGCCCGACAGCAGGCTCGGGTAGCCCTGGGCGTGCGGGGCCTCGAGGAAGCTGACCGCGCGGCAGCCCTTCTTCGCCAGCCGCCGCACCTCGGCGGCCGCGAGATCGGCGTCCCACATGGGGAGCATGCCGAGGGGGATGAGGCGGCCGTCCGATCCGGCGCACCACTCGTCGATGTGCCAGTCGTTGTAGGCCTGGAGCATCATCAGGGAGAGGTTCTTGTCGGGGGCCTCGGCGAAGGTCCTGGCGTTGTAGCCGGCCATGCTGGGGAAGCACATCGAGGCGAGGACGCCGTTGGCGTCCATGTCGCTGAGCCGGGCCTTGAGGTCGAAGCAGCCGGGACGCAGCTCGCTGTAGGTGCCGGCGTCGCGGCCCCACTCCTCGGCGGGCCAGCCGACCGTGGCGGCCATGCCGAACGGCGTCGAGGTCGCCGTGCCCTGGAACACCCACTGGTCGATGCCCTCGGGGGTGCGGACGACCTTCGGCGCCTTGTCCCGGTACTTGGCCGGGACGTGCCCTTCGTACATGGTCGGCGGCTCGATCGAGTGATCGTCGATGCTCACCAGAATCATGTCGTCCATCTGCATTGCGGACCACGCTCCCGTTGATCGAAGAGGGTCGGTATTTAGACTGAGTATAACTATCGCCCGTCGGGTAAATCCAGACCGGGCCGCGATGAATGCCCTGGTGCCGCAGGTCGGCGGGGCTTCACGTGCTGACCGAGTAGCCGCCGTTCACGGGGTAGGTCTGGCCGCTGATCCACGAGGCGTGTGAGCTGGCGAGGAACAGGACGAGCCCGGCGACGTCGGCCGGCCGGCCGAACCGGGGGACGATGTAGCGCTTGAGCTGGCGCTGGAAGCGCTCGGCGAGCTGCGGCGACGAACGGGCCATCTCGTCGAGCCCGACCGTGTCCACGGTGGCGAGGGCGACGTTGTTGACCGTGATCCCGCTGCCGCCGACCTCCCTGGCCAGCGCCCGGCTGAACCCGGCGGCTCCGGCCTTCGCCGCCGCGTAGGGCGCCATGTTCGGCTCGCCGATCCGCCCGGCGTCCGAGATGATCGTGATGATGCGGCCCTCGCCCGCCTCCCGCATCTTGGGGAGCGCTGCGTGGGTGCAGTTCATGACCCCGAACAGGTTGACCGCGAAGTAGCGGTCCCAGTCGGCGGGGTCGGTGGCCATGAACTCGCCGACGCTGATCGCCGGCCCGCGGGACGCCGGGTCGGTGAGGTCCTGGGGCGGGCCCGCGTTCCCGGCGTTGTTGACCAGGATGTGGAGGGCGGGCTCGGCGCCGATCGCCGCCGAGGCGGCCGCGAAGTCGGAGACGTCGAACGGGAGCGCCTCGGCCTTCCCCCCGGCCGACCGGATCTTGTTCGCCACCGCTTCGGCCCGGTCGGCCGAGACGTCGTTGACCAGCACCTTCGCTCCGGCGGCGGCCAGGTACATGCAGACGGCCTTGCCGACGCCCTGGCCCGCCCCCGTGACGAGCGCGGTGCGTTCGTCCAGCTCGATCTCGAAACTCAAGGGTGTTCCGCCTTTCGTGAGGGGACTTGCGGCCGGGGGAGCGGCGCGCTCAGGTGACGACGCCGTCGATCTTCAGCTGGAGGATCTGCTCCTCCGAGCGCCCGGCCTCGCGCAGCAGGTCGTCGGTGTGCTCGGCGAACTGGGGGCCCCGCCGCGTCGGCGCCGGCTCCTCGTCGAACTGGACGGGGTTGGCGATCAGCCTGCGCTGGACGCCCTCGCTGTCCTCGAACGCGCGGATGTAGCCGTTGGCGGCCATCTGGGGATCGTCGAGGATCTCCAGCGGGCCCTGGACCGGGGCCCACGGACCTTCGAGGGTTTCCAGGTGCTCGCGCCAGTAGGCGAAGGGACGTCCGGCGATGGCTTCGGAGATGAGCGCGCCCGCCGCCTGGGCGTTCGCCATGAGGGCCTCCGCGGTGTCGAAGCGCTCGTCGGTGATGAGCTCGTCGAGGCCCAGGTGGCGGCAGAGATCGGCGAAGAAGCGGAAGCCCTGGATCATGGTGAGGTTGATCCAGCGGCCGTCGGAGGTCTTGAAGTGGCCGACCGTCGGGTTGGTCGGGGCGCTGGCCATCATCTGGTTGATGGAGACGGGCTCGCGCTCGCCGCGGGTGAGGTCGGCGTTGCTCAGGTCGAGGGCGAAGGCCCAGGCGCCGACGCTCATCAGCGAGACGTCCACGACCGAGGGCTCCCCGGTCGTGGCGCGGCCGTAGAGCGCGGCGGCGATGCCGCCCGCGATGGTCATCCCGCCCATGGAGTCGCCGTAGGCGCCGCCCGGCATGGTGAGGACGCGGGGGCTGTCGGCCGGGGTCACGCCCCACGCCGCCCCCATCCGGCACCAGAAGGACGAGCCGTCGAAGCCGCCCTTCTCCGCCCACTCGCCGCGCTGGCCGTGGGCGCTGCCGCGCACGTAGATGATGTCGGCGTTGGCCTTGCGGATGTCCTCGACCTCCAGGTGCAGCCGGCGGCGCGCCGACGGCAGGAAGTTGGTGAGGAAGACGTCGGCGTCCCGCAGCAGGTCGTCCAGGATCGCGCGGCCCTCGGCGGTCTCCAGGTCGAGGCCGATGCTGCGCTTGCCGCGGTTGGGGTGCTCCATGATCGGGTGGAAGGTGCCCTTCCTCGGATGGTTGACCATCCCGCGCTGCGCGTCGCCGCGCACCGCGTGCTCGACCTTGATCACCTCGGCGCCCCACTCGGTGAGGACGCCGCCCGCCGCGGGAGTGAAGGTGAACTGGGCGACCTCGACCATCTTGATGCCGGTCAGCGGCTGGTGCATGAGTGGGCGCCCTTCTGCTCGTCGTCTGGCTCCGCCGACGATAGTTAGGCTCAGTACAAAAAACAAGACCGATCGGCGGCGCTCGTCTTGTGCGCCCCGACGTGACCTGTTACACATGGAAGTAGTACTCAGTCTAAATAAGTGAGGTCTGCCGGCGGAGCCCCACCAGGGCGGAAACCGGCGTTGTGAGCTGCAGCGATCCCTCACACCGTCGTCCTCGTCTGAGGCCGATTCGAGACTAGGCCGATCGACTCGCGGCCCGTTTCCGCACGCGGTCCCCACCGTGCCGGCGCGGGCCGCTCCCCCCGAAACCGTCGGGCCAGGATCTCTCGGAAGGACCCCACCCCAGTGAAGAAGAACTCGACGCTGCCCCTGTGCGTGGCCGCGGTCATCGCCGCCACCGCGCTGTCGGCGTGCGGCAACGACAAGACCGATGACGGCGGGCTCAGCGCCAGCCCCATCAACCTGCAGGTGATCGCCCACCTGACCAGCGCGAACCCCAGTTCCGAGGCGTTCGACGGGGCGCAGGCGGCCGCGGCCGCGGTGAACGCCTCCGGCGGCGTCAACGGCCATCCGCTCAAGGTGACCGTCTGCGACGCGGGCAACGGAGCGAGCGTGACGCAGGCCGTCACCTGCGCGAGGAAGCTCGTCGCCGACAAGAGCATCGTGGCCGAGGTCGGTGACTTCGAGATCGCCCAGGACCAGGTCAACACCATTCTCGCGGCGGCGAAGGTCCCCAACATCGGTCCGCCGCCGACCGGCCAGTCGGTCCTCAGCTCGCCGAACTCCTTCCCCCTCGCCGGGTCCGAGGGCGCGGCCCTCGGCATCACGCTGGCGGACGCCGGCGCGAAGAAGATCCACGTCGCCTACGTCGACTCCCCGCAGGCGGCGGCCGTGCTGCCCTTCACCAAGTCCGTGCTCGCGATGTCCAGGCCCGACGCCTCGGTCCTCAGCGGCATCCCCGTCCAGATCAGCACCTCCGACCTCACCCCCGCGGTGACCAAGGCCTCCAGCGGGGACGGCGTGGTCCTGGCCATGATCCCGGCGCAGCTGTCCTCGTGGCTCACGGTCTCCAAGGGGGGCGACTTCCCGCAGAAGCTGGTGGCGAGCTCCACGTCCCTCCTGCCCAAGGAGCTGGAGGCGCTCGGCAGCAAGGCCGACGGCCTGCTCGTCGCGAGCGGGCTCCCGTTCGTCACCGGCGACTCCGAGGGCGTCGTCCGCTTCCGCGACGAGATGGCCAGGTACGCGCCGGGCAAGTCCGTCGACTCGATCAGCCTGAACGCCTGGCTGAGCACGTGGGCCTTCGCCCAGGTCGCCCGGACCATGAAGGGCGACATCACACGGGAGACGGTGATGGCGGCCTTCGGCAACCTGACCGACTTCAACGTCTTCGGCCTGCTGCCCCCCGGCTTCACGACCACCAAGGGCTCCAGCGTCCCCGGCTTCTCCCGGCTGTTCAACCAGTCGACGATCGAGGGCGTCGTCAAGGACGGAAAGATCGTCCAGACCTCGGACGGCTACGTCCCCGTCTTCGGCAGGAAATGACGTGATCCGCTTCGCCCTGCTGGGCCTGGGCACCGGAGCGATCTACGCCCTGATCGTCCAGGGCATGGTGATCGTCTACCGCGGGTCCGGGGTCCTCAACTTCGCGCAAGGGGCCTTCGCCGCCGTGGGCGCGCTGGCCTACTACGACCTGCGGGTCCACACCGGACTGCCCGTCCCGGTCGTCATCGTGCTGGCCCTGGCCGCCTCAGGGGCGGCCGGGGGGCTCATGCACCTGCTCGTGATGCGGCCCCTGCGGGACGCGCCGCCGCTGACCAGGGTGATCGCCACCCTGGGCCTGATGTCGGCGCTCCAGCAGGCCGGGACGATCCTCTTCGGGACCTCGGTCAGGACGGTGCCGTCCTTCCTGCCCACGGGCGGAGTGCACGTCGCCGGGACGGTCGTCAGCGCCGACCGGCTCATCCTCCTGGCCATCGCCGCCGTGGTGTCGGCCGTCCTCTGGCTGGTGTACCGCTTCAGCAGGTTCGGCGCCCTCACCTCGGCGGTGGCCGAGAACGAGCGGGCCGCGCAGCTGGTCGGGCGCTCACCGGACGTCATCGCGGCCGTGAACTGGATCCTCGGATGCACGCTCGCGGGCGCCGCCGGCATCCTCATCATCCCGATCATCGGGCTGAACACCGACGGGCTCGTCCTGCTCGTCCTGCCCGCGCTGGCCGCGGCGGCCGTGGCGGGCTTCGACTCCTTCACGATCTCGTTCGCGGCGGCCGTGGCGATCGGCGTCGTCCAGTCCGAGATCACCTACTACGTCGACGCCTCGGGCTGGGACAACGCCGTCCCCTTCCTGATCGTCATCATCGTGCTCGTGGTCCGGGGCAGGCCGCTGCCGCTGCGCAGCCATGTCAACGAGCGGCTGCCCGAGATCGGGACCGGCGTGCTGAGGCCGGTCCCGATCGCCCTCGCCGCGGGCGCCGTCGTCCTGCTCGTCCTCGGGACCTCCGATTCCTGGACCGACCCGTTCACCGTGTCGATCCTCGCGGGGATCCTGTGCGTGTCGCTGGTGGTCGTCACCGGATACGCCGGGCAGCTGTCCCTGGCCCAGTACGCCTTCGCGGGCTGGGGCGGGTACGTGGCGGCGCGGCTGGCCGCCGTCTACGGGCTGCCCTTCCCCCTGGTCCTGCTCATCGGCGTCGCCGCCGCGGTCCCCGTCGGCATCGTCATCGGCCTGGCGGCCCTGCGGACGCGCGGCATCCATCTGGCGATCGCGACGTTCGGGCTGGCCTTCTCCTTCCAGAGCGTGCTGTTCCAGAGCGTCCCCCTGACCGGCGGGACCGAGGGGACGGTCGTCGACTCGCCCTCGCTGTTCGGGTGGAACATCGACACCGCGCTGCATCCCAAGCGCTACGCCCTGGTCTGCCTGGCCGCGCTCGTCCTGGCCGCGCTGGCCGCCGCCAACATCAGGCGCGGCCGCTCGGGACGGCGCATGGTCGCCGTCCGCGGGAACGAGCGGGCGGCCGCCTCGCTGGGCATCAGCGTCTACGGCGCCAAGCTGTACGCCTTCGCCCTGTCGGCGGCGATCGCCGGGCTCGGCGGAGTCCTGCTGGTCTTCCAGTCGACGTTCGTCGACTTCAGCAAGTTCAGCGTCTTCAACTCGATCGCCGTCGTCATCAACACCGTCATCAACGGTGTCGGATTCCTGGTCGGGGCGGCGCTCGCCGGTCTCAGCTCCGTCGGAGGCCTCGCCACCGCGATCATCGGCAAGGTCGTCACGAGCGGGTCGGTCAACCAGTACGTGACCCTGGTGCTGGCGCTGCTGCTCGTCCCGACGCTGATCGGGTTCCCCAACGGGCTGGCCGCCCGGATCACGACCCTGCGGCCGCCGGCGTTCCTGCGCTCCCGCCCGTCCCGGCCGGACGCGGCCGAGGAGGCGGAGGCCGGGCGGGCGGCCTCCCAGGTCGCCCCCGCCCAGGCCCACCGGGTGACGCCGCTGGTCCTCGAGGTCAGCGGGGTGTCGGTGAGCTTCGGCGGCGTCCACGCCCTGACCGGGGTGTCGGTGGAGGTCCGGCCGGGAGAGATCGTCGGGGTCATGGGCCCCAACGGAGCGGGCAAGACCACCTTCATCGACGCGGTGACGGGCTTCACCCGGCTGCGCGGCGGGACCATCCTGCTCGGCGGCGAACGCGTCGACGGGATGAAGCCGCACCGCCGGGCCCGCCGCGGCGTCGGCCGCACCTTCCAGTCGCTGGAACTGTTCGACCAGCTCACCGTGCTGGAGAACCTCAGGACCGCCTCGGACCCGCGCGACCCGGCCGCCTACCTCACCGACCTGCTGTGGCCGCGGAAGTCGGCGCTGACGCCCGGCGCCCGGTCGGCGATCGCCATGTTCGGGCTGGCCGAGGACTTCGACCGGCTGCCGTCGGAGCTGTCCTACGGCCGCCGCCGGCAGGTGGCGATCGCCCGGGCCATCGCCGCGGAGCCGTCGATCCTGCTGCTCGACGAGCCCGCCGCCGGGCTGCACGAGACCGAGACCGCGGAGCTGGGCCTGATGCTGCGCCGGCTCGCCGAGGAGTGGGGCATCGGCATCCTGCTCGTCGAGCACGACGTCCCGCTCCTCAACCGGGTGTGCGACCGGATCGTCGCGATGGACTTCGGCGCGGTCATCGCTACCGGTACCCCGCAGGAGATCCGCAAGGACCAGCGTGTGATCACCGCCTACCTCGGCGAGGAACACGCGATCAAGGAAGGGGCGGTCGGCGATGCTCACTGACGAACCGCCGGTGCTGCAGGCCAGGGACCTGCACGCCGGCTACCGGGGAGTCCCGTGCGTCCGGGGGGTGGACCTCGACGTCCACCCCGGCGAGGTCGTCGTGGTCCTCGGGCCCAACGGGGCGGGGAAGACCACGACCCTGCTGACGATGGCGGGCGCGCTGCCGGGCCTCGGCGGCGACGTCCTGTGGCGGGGGGCGCCGACGAAGGCGCCCCTGCACCGCAGGGTCGGCGACGGCCTCGGCGTGGTGCCAGAGGAGCGCTCGATCACCTCCCGGCTGTCGGTGCTGGACAACCTGCGCATCGGCGCAGGTCCGGTCGAGCGGGCGCTGGAGCTCTTCTCTGAGCTCCGGCCCCTGCTGGGCCGCAGGGCCGGTCTGCTGTCGGGTGGAGAGCAGCGGATGCTGGCCACGGCCCGCGCGCTGGCGGCCGGGCCGTCGGTGCTGCTGGCCGACGAGCTCTCCCTCGGCCTCGCCCCGATGATCGTCTCGCGGCTGATGCGGGCCCTGCGCGAGGCCGCCGACCAGGGCGCCACGGTGCTGCTGGTCGAGCAGCACGCCCGCAAGGCCCTGGCCGTCGCCGACCGCGCCTACATCCTCCAGCGCGGCGCGGTCGTCTGGTCGGGCACCGCCGACGAGGCGCGCCGCAACCTGCGCCGCATCGAGCGGGCCTACCTCGGGCAGGACGGTGCCGGTGCCCGCGACTGATCGGACTCCCGGCAGCGTCACCGTCGTGGGAGCGGGCCTGGCCGGGCTGCGGACGGTCGAGCGGCTCAGGGAGCGGGGCTTCACGGGCGGCATCGAGCTGTTCGGGGGAGAGGAGCATCCGCCCTACGACCGTCCGCCGCTGTCCAAGCAGGTCCTGCGCGGCGAGGCCGACGAGGTCTGGCTGCGGCCCGCGGACGGCTACCCCGCGCTGCGGGCCGGTCTCAGGCTCGGGCTGCCCGTCCTCGGCCTGGACGCCGATCGCCGCCTGATCAGGACCGGGGAGGGAACGCACCCGTACGAGGCGCTCGTCATCGCCACCGGGGCCGAGCCGCGCCGGATCCCCGGACTCGGCGGCAGGGTGCTGCGGACCCTGGACGACGCCCGATCACTCCGCGCCGAGCTGCGGCCCGGCGCGGTCCTGGGCATCGTCGGGGCGGGCCTGATCGGCTGCGAGGTCGCCGCCGGGGCGCGGGCGCTGGGCGTCGAGGTCCATCTCGTCGACGCCGCTCCCGGTCCGCTCGCCCGGGTGGTCGGCGAGCGCGTCGGCGGGCTCTTGGCGGATCTGCACCGCGGCCACGGCGTCGAGCTGCACATGGGCACGACCGCGATCCGCACCGCCGCGGGCCTGTCGCTGTCGGACGGCACCGGGCTGGCGGTCGACACGGTCCTCGAGGCGGTGGGCTCGGTCCCCGCGACCGGCTGGCTCCGCGGCGGCGGCCTCGACCTCGGCGACGGCGTCCGCTGCGACGCCGCGGGCCGGGCCCTCTCGGCCACCGGCGGGATCGCGGCGGGCGTCTACGCGGTCGGCGACGTCGCCTGCTGGGACGGCGTGCGGCACGAGCACTGGACCAGCGCGGGCGAGCAGGCCGACCGGGTGGCCGCGGCGATCCTCGGCCAGGAGCCGCCCCCGGCAGGACCGCCCTTCTGGTGGAGCGACCAGTACGACCTCAAACTCCAGGGCCTCGGCACCCTCGGCCCCGACCTGCACCTGGTCGCGTGGGGGCCGAAGGCCAAGACGATCGCCCTGTACGCCCGCGACGGCCGCCTGACCGGAGCGGTCGGATTCTCCGCGCCCGCGGCGGTCGTGCGACTCCGCGCCGACGTCGCCGGGGGCCGTCCGATCGGCGACGTCCTCGAGCGCTTCACCCGCTAGCGACATCCCGACGGCGAGGAGCCGAGCATGGACGACAGCCAGAACCTCGAAGCGCGCGTCAGGCGGCTGGAGGACCACCAGGAGATCCTGCAGAGCCTCGTCGACTACGGCGAGCTGCTCGACCAGCGGGATCTCGACTCCTGGGCCGCGCTCTGGGCCGAGGACGCCGAGTTCGAGATGAGCACCGGCCGGGTCGCGGCGGGCCGTCAGGCGATCAAGGAGATGCTCGGGGCGGTCATCGCGGCAGGCCCGCGCCCGGTGCTGCACCTGGAGACCAACCCGCGGATCACACTGCGCGGCGACGAGGCCGACTCGACCATGCTGTTCGCCGTCGCGCGGACCCAGGACGACGGCCTCACCCGCGTGGTCTGGCTCGGCCACCACCACAGCAGGCACGTCCGCACCCCGGACGGCTGGAAGATCGCCTACCGGCGCAACACCGTCGACCTGCCGGAGACCGGCCACCCCTGACGCTCGTCGCCCTACGGCCGGCCCGGTCGGAGCTCGACGAAGAGCGCCTCCGCCTCGGCGCAGAGGACCGGGCCGTCCCGCAGCTCTCCCGCGACGACGTACTTGCGGCCGGTCACGCTGACGAGCCGGGCCGAGATCTCCAGGTCCCGGTCGATCGGCGTGATCGACCGGTAGTCGACGCGCAGGTACGCGGTCCTGGCAAGGCTCCGCCCGTTCACCCTGGCCACCTGGCCGAGGATCTCGTCGAAGACGAGCGGGATGCTGCCGCCGTGCGCGGCGCCGTTGCGGCCGAGGTGGTAGCGGCCGAACCTGACCGTGCCCCGGCTCCCGTCCGGGCCGGTCTCGACGATCTCCAGCCGGGGCGACATCGTCTGGCCCCGGCCGGGCAGGCCGGCCAGGCGCCCGAACACGCGGTCGTGTTCGGGCACCTGGCTCCGGTCGAGCTCCGCCGACCAGCCGGTGAGAGCCTCCCGGAGGCAGCGGACGGCCTCCGGCGACGGCCGTGCGGACGACAGCCGGTCGAGGAACCCCCTCAGGTCCTCGATCATCGCCGCGTAGTCGCCTGCGGACGCCTCATCCGGCACGGAGCCGCCTTTCTCCCGTGTCTTCCGGGGCCGTTCGGGTCAGCGGGAGGCGCCGGACATCAGGAAGTCGACCACGGGGCCGCCCGCCGCCCACGACCCGCCGATGGACGACATGATGTGGCCGTCGTCGACGAGCAGGTTCACCCCGCTGATCCCCGCGGCCGCCGGGCTGTTGAGGAAGAGCATGACGTTCGCCATCTGCTCGGGGTCCAGCGGCCGCGTGCCCACGGCCTGCCGGTAGTCGGCGCCGAAGCCGTCGAGCCAGGAGTTGGCGCGGGCCAGCGGGGTGTCGGTCGGCCCGGGGCAGATCGCGTTGATCCGGACGCCCTTGGCCATCAGCGGGAAGGCCTCGCGCGCCACGTAGGCGTTCACGGCCTGCTTGCTGAAGGTGTAGGTGTTCGTGCCCTCGTGGGAGGCGATCCACTTGTCCGCGGTCTCGAAGTCGGGCGAGGACAGGAACTCCACCACCCTCGGCAGGTGGTTCTGCCAGCCGAGTCCCGCGACCGAGGAGATCAGGCAGACCGCGGAGCCGCGTCCCAGGGTGCCTTCGGCGACCAGGCGCTCGATGAGGTGGCGGTGGGCGATGAAGTTGATCCGCATGAGCGCGGGGCCGTCGGCGACCCCGGCCGCGGAGAACACCGCGTCGAGCGGGCCGTCGAGCCGGTCGAGGGCGGCGTCCAGGACGGCGCGGTCCTGCAGGTCGACGGTGATCGTCTCGGCCACCGGGAAGTCGACCGGCGCCCGGTCCATCACCACCACCTCGGCGCCGAGGTCGGCCGCGGCGCGTGCCGCGGCCGCGCCCATCCCGGTCGCACCTCCGACGACCAGAACGCGTTTCCCGGTGTAGCCGAAGATCTGAAGGTCGGTCATGGCGCACTCTCCGCTCACTCGCGTCGATTTTGAACTCAGACTAGAAACTCGTCCGGGGAGAAATTATACTTCGTCTAAATATGATGCGCCAGGTACCGCCACGAGCAGGCATCCGAAGGGAACGAACATGGATCCTGATCTCTCCCACGATCAGCGGCTCCTCCTGGAGGCGACCGAGAACCTCATCCGGTCGAGCCTCTCGCCGGAGGTCGTGCGCAGCCTGGTCGACGGCACGGGCGAGTTCCCCTCCTCGGCCCGCTCGGCCTACTGGTCGCGCGGCGCGGAGCTCGGCTGGTTCGCCTTCCTGGCGCCCGAGGAGCTCGGCGGCGGAGGCGTCTCCGGCCGGGGGCTGTGCGACGCGGCCGTCTTCGCCGAGCTGAGGGGACGCCACCTGCAGCCCGGCTGCTTCGTCGACACGAACGTCACCGTCGCGGCGCTGACCCGTGAGGGGACGGCCGGACAGCGGTCGGAGATCCTGCCCGACCTGGTCGCGGGCGCCTCGTCCGCGGCCTGGGCGATGGCCGATCCCGCGGGGGACTGGTCGGGCGGCGCCGGCCTCGAATGCCTCCCCGCCGGCGGCGGGTACCGGCTCTCCGGGCTCAAGGGCCTGGTGGTCGACGCCCATCTCGCCGACTGGCTCCTGGTGACCGCGGAGGCGCCCGAGGGCCCGACCCAGTTCCTCCTTCCCTCCTCGGCCCCCGGCATCGCCGTCGAGATGCTGGACGGCCTGGACCTCACCCGCTCGCTCTGCCGGATCCGGTTCGAGTCCGTCCAGGCGGGGCTCTCGGCCGTCGTCGGGACGCCCGGCGGCGCGGGGCCCGCGATCGACGCCCAGCTGCAGACGGCCTGCGTCCTCGGCGGCGCCGAGACGGTCGGCGCGATGCAGCACCTGTTCGACATGAGCGTCCGGTACAGCAAGGACCGCATCGCCTTCGGCCGGCCGATCGGCTCCTTCCAGGCGCTCAAGCACCAGCTCGCCGACACCAGCCTCGCCGTCGAGACGAGCCACGCCTGCCTGGCCGGCGCGGCCCGGGCCGTCGAGGCGGCCGACGAGGGGGCCGCGGAGGCGGCGAGCCTGGCCAAGTCCCTGATCGGGGACGCCGCGGTGGAGGTGGCCCACAAGTCCTGGCAGCTCTTCGGCGGCATCTCCTACACCTGGGAGCACGACTTCCATCTCTACCTCCGCAGGCTGACGGCCGACGCCTCGCTCTACGGATCGCCGACCTGGCACCGCGAGCGCGTCTGCCGGCTGGCCGGAGTCTGAACACCGAGCGGAACGAGGACCACCCCGTGAGCGCAGCACCCGATCTCGAGAGCTACCGCCGCCAGGCCAGGGACTGGCTGGCGGCCAACCTCGAAGCGAAAGACCCCGGCAAGGCCGCCGACCTGCGCGGCGGCGGACGGGAGTGCGCCGAGGACTATCGTCCGGAACGAGCCCTGCAAAAGCGGCTCCACGAGGCCGGCTACGCCGGGATCGACTGGCCCGCCGAGTACGGCGGCCAGGGGCTGACGGCCGAGCACGCCAGGGTCTTCGCCGAGGAGGCCCTGCACTACCGGCTGCCCGACCTCGGCCACGCCGGCGGCACGACCTACGGCCCCGTCGGCAAGACGCTCGTCCGGCACGGGTCGCCCGCGTTCCTGGCCAGGCACCTCCCGCGCATCCTCGCCGGGGACGAGCTGTTCGTGCAGCTGTTCTCCGAGCCGAGCGCGGGATCGGACATGGCGGGGATCATGACCCGCGCCGAACGCGACGGCGATGCGTGGGTGCTGACCGGCTCGAAGATCTGGACGAGCGGCGCGCACTACGCCGACTACGGCATGTGCCTGGCCAGGACCGACTGGGACGCCCCCAAGCACCGCGGCCTCACCTGGTTCGCCGTGCCGATGCGTGCCCGGGGCGTCTCGATCCATCCGATCCGCGAGATCACCGGCGGCGCCGAATTCTGCCAGGAGTTCCTCGACGAGGTCAGGGTGAGCGCGGACGAGGTCATCGGCGAGGTCGACCAGGGCTGGTCGGTGGCGCAGACGATGCTGCTGGTCGAGCGCGGGGCGGGCCGCGACGATCCGGTCAACATGCCGGCCGTGGAACCGCACCGGATCGATCCCTTCCTCCTGCGCCTGGCCAAGGCCGCGGGCCGGGACCAGGACCCCGTCGCCCGCCAGGCCATCGCGAAGATCCACGCCGCGGAGTGGGCGCGGGCGCAGATCGGGATCCGGGTCGGCGGGCTGATGCGGACCAGCGGCAGGCCGCCGGGGGGCATCGCCTCCTACTGGAAGCTGTCGGAGGGCCTGCGCGCGCCCGAGCGCGCCCGCCTCCTGATGGAGATCGGCCAGGGCGTGCCCCTGGCCTGGGATCCCGGCGACGAGGACGGCGAGCACATCGTGCGCGAGTACCTCAACAGCCGGGTCTGGTCGATCGCCGGCGGCTCGAACGAGATGCAGCGCAACGCGATCGGCGAACAGGTGCTCGGCCTGCCCCGCGAGCCCAGTTTCGACAAGGGCAGGCCGTTCAGCGAGGTCCTCCGCAGCGCCCGCGAGTGGACCACCCAGGATTGAGATCGACCACCCCCGAGACCGCTGGAGAACAGACATGACCTACCGCGTCATCCAATGGACGACCGGAGTGGTCGCCCGCGAGGCGATCGCCGGCATCATCGGCCACCCCGACCTGGAGCTCGTCGGAGCCTGGGTCCACTCACCCGACAAGGACGGCCGCGACGTCGGGGAGCTGTGCGGGCGGGAGCCGCTCGGCGTCACCGCCACCCGTGACGCCGCCGCGCTCCTCGCCCTGCCCGCGGACTGCGTCTGCCACATGCCGGGACGCGACTGGGTCGAGGACCCGTCGCGGACCCTCGCCGGGCTGCTGGAGATCCTGCGCGCGGGCAAGAACGTCGTGAACCTGTGGTGGCCGACCCTGGTGTACCCGCGCGCGGAGAGCGAGGAGGTGTACCGGCGGCTCCAGGAGGCCTGCCTCGAAGGCGGCTCCTCGTTCTGCACGGTCGGCATGGACCCCGGCTACGGCACGGCGGGCCTCGCGCTGTCGGCGCTCGCGCTCTCGCGCGAGGTGGAGACCGTCCGCATGTCCCAGTTCATGAACAACGCCCACTGGGAGGGGCCCGGCATCACCAAGTTCTTCGGCTTCGGCCGGCCCGAGGTCGCCGACACCCCGATGCTGCAGCCGGGGGTGACCGCCGGCTACCACGCCACGACGCTGCACCTGCTGGCCGACGCCCTCGACGTGAAGATCGACGAGATCGTCGAGGACCACCGGGTGATCTACGCCGACGAGGCGTTCGACATCGCCTCGGGCCACATCCCCGCGGGCACCATCTCGGGCGTGCACTACGAGGTGAAGGCGGTGGCCGGTGGACGGGACCGGATCATCGTCGAGCACATCGAGCGGCTCCGCGAGCAGGACTTCGCCGAGCTGGAGTTCAAGGGCGACGGCTACCGGGCGGAGGTCGTGGGCGAGCCGTGCGTCCGGCTGGAGATGACGCTGTCGTCGAAGCCGGACTTCGTGGGCGACGGCATCGCCGTGGCCAGTGCCATGAGCGTCGTGAACGCCATTCCGCGCGTCTGCGAGGCTCCGCCCGGTGTCCTTTCCCTTTTCGATCTGGCGCCCTTTCCGTCGAGGAATTCGATGATTCGCCGATCCGGATCGTAAAAGCGCCGAAGCCCTGGGACGTATTGTCCCAGGGCTTCGGCGGACGCTTTTTCAGTCGGAGGCGGGCAGGGGTTTCGCGGTCTTCATCTGGAGGACCTGGCCGTCCGCGGCCAGTGGCCCCGTCCCGGCCTTGGTGCACAGCAGTTCCACCGTGCCGTCCTCACGTGCGTAGCGTTTTCCCAGCTCAACCGAGGGTCCGTCGGGAGGCGGAGGTGTGGTTCCGGGGGTCTCCGCGAGCATGTCCGCGCCGGCGCAGGAGATCGTCCCGGTGTTCTCCGCCGCCCTGATGACGACCACTTCGCACGTCGAGTTCTGTGCGAACAGGCGCATGCCGACCTTAATGTCCATGGGGACCGTCCTTTGTTCATCAGATGCACTTCATCGTCAGCTTAGCCGGGGTCGAACTACTCCGAAAGTGCTCGATGGCAATTGGCCCGGCAATTCACGGAGGGCGGACGGGGCTGTGCAATGGGTGCGCGATTAGTTATACTGAGTCTAAATATGGTGGAGCATGAGTCCCGGGAGGGCGCCTTGGCAGGCACACCGCAGCGCACGACGGACGGTCCCGCCCCGCGCATACCGCTGGTGGACTATCTCGACCTCGCGGGCGAGCCGCGCCTCGTCGTCCGCGAGTGCGACGGCTGCGGGGCCCGGTTCTTCGACCGGCGCAACGCGTGCGCCGCGTGCGGGCTGACCGGCTTCCACGCCGCGGAGCTGCCGCGCGAGGGCACCGTCCGGACCTTCACGATCGTGGCGCTGGCCGCGCCGGGCGTCCCCGCGCCGTTCGTCGCGGCCGTCGTCGACTGCGGCGGCACCCTGGTGCGGGGCAACCTCGTCAACGTCGATCCCGATCCGGATCACGTGACGCTCGGGATGAAGGTCCGGCTGACCACCGTCCCCGTGGGCACCGACGCCGCCGGGACGCAGGCCGTTGGATTCGGGTTCGAGCCCGCCTGAGCGGACTCACGGAGGAAGGCAGGTCCGCCATGGCGGAGGACGTTTGGATCCTGGGCGTCGCGATGACCAGGTTCGGGAAGCACCCGGACCTGGACGTCGTCGACCTGGCGTCGAGGGCGGCGCTGGACGCCCTCGCCGACGCCGGCATCGGCATCAAGGACGTCGGGGTGCTCGCCGCGGGAAGCCTGACCGGAGGCAGCTCGTCCTTCGGCCAGCTCCTGCAGAAGCAGATCGGGCAGACGGGCGTCCCGGTGTACAACGTCGCCAACGCCTGCGCCACCGGGGCGACCGCGCTCCGGGTGGCGATCATGGCGGTGAAGGCGGGGGAGGCCGACTACGGCATGGCCGTCGGCGTCGAGAAGCTGTCCGGCGCGGGCCTGCTGTCGGCGCCGCGACGCGAGCGGGGCGACACCTGGACCCCGGAGGGGCGCTTCGGCGCGGTCGCCCCGCTGGACGGCCGGATCGGCACGGACGGCATGCCCGGCGTCTTCGCCCAGATCGGCATGGAGTACGGCGCGAAGTACGGCGGCGCCGACTTCGAGCTGTTCGCGAGGATCTCGGAGAAGAACCACGCCCACTCGACGCTGAACCCGCTGGCCGCCTACTCCAGGCGGTTCACCCTCGAAGAGATCATGAACGATGTCATGATCGCCTACCCGAACACCCGGCCGATGTGCTCGGCCAACTGCGACGGAGCCGCCGCGGTGATCGTGGTCGGCGAGAGCAGGCTGAAGACGCTCTCCCTGCAGCAGCGGCGCCGCGCCGTGAAGATCAGCGCGTCCGTGCTGACGAGCGACCCCTGGCAGGACGGCTGCCAGGTCCTGCCCGACGTCAACACCCTGACCAGGCAGGCCGCGACGCTGGCCTACGAGGCGGCCGGCATCGGCCCCGAGGATCTGGACCTCGTGGAGCTCCACGACTGCTTCGCCACCGCCGAGCTCGTCCACTACGACAATCTGCGGCTGTGCGAGCCGGGCGGGGCCGTCGAGCTGTTCGACTCCGGGGCGACCTGGCGCGACGGCCGGATCCCGGTCAACGTCAGCGGTGGCCTCGAGTCCAAGGGCCATCCGATCGCGGCGACCGGCATCGCCAACATCTGGGAGATCTGCCAGCACCTGCGCGAGGAGGCGGGCCCCCGGCAGATCGAGGGCGCACGCGTCGGTCTCGCCCACGTGATCGGCCTCGGCAGCGCCTGCGGCGTCCACATCCTCGAACGCCCCTACCTGTCCTGCTCCACCGGCTGACCCTCCCGGCCCGTCGGGGAGCCGCGGACGGTTCCCGTGCCCGCCGTCATCCTGCGGCCGTCCCGGCGGAAGGTCCTGCGAACGCCTGAACGCAGGGGAAACCGGCCGGGGGCGCTCTGCGCGCCCCCGGCCGGTTCCGGTGCGGGGTCAGAGCACGATCGGCAGCTTGTGGTAGCCGCGCAGCGTGCTGGTGTGGATCAGTTCCGCGCCGGACAGGTCGACGTCCCAGGACGGGAACCGCTTGAGCAGCTCCTCCAGCGCGATCCGGCCCTCCAGACGGGCCAGGGCGGCGCCGAAGCAGTAGTGGACGCCGTAGCCGAAGGTCATGTGACGGTCGATCTTCCGCCGGACGTCGAAGGTGTCGGGGGCGTCGAAGGCCCGCTCGTCCCGGTTGGCCGAGCCGGTGAGCAGCACCAGGGCGGCGTCCTGGGGGACCGTCCGCCCGTACAGCTCGACCGGGGCGGCCATCGACCTGACCTGGATGGGCGAGGGCACCTCGTAGCGCAGGGTCTCCTCGACCGCGGACGGCACCAGCGACGGGTCGGCGACGACCGCGGCCCTCTGGTCGGGATGGTCGGCCAGCAGCTTGCCCATCCAGCCGATGAGCCGGGCCGTCGTCTCGTTGCCCGCGGCGTAGAGCATGCCGACGTAGTTGAGGATCTCCTCGTCGGTCAGCCCGCGCTCGACCCCGTCGTGGTCGGTGAAGCGGGCGGCGATGAGGGTGCTGAGGAAGTCGTCGGCCGGGTGCTCGCGGCGGTAGGCCAGGAACGGCGCGTACGGCGTCCCGATGGTGTTGATCTTCGATTCGCCGGGCATCTCGGCCGCCTTGAGCCGCGCCGATTCCTCGATGTTGTCGCGCAGGTCGATCTGCGACTCCTCGGGGATGCCGACGAGCGCGCCGATGACGCGCATCGGCAGGTGCGCGCCGAAGTCGGCGATGAGATCGAATCCGCCGCCTCCCACATGCCGGTCGAGGTACTCCGCGCACAGCTCGCGGATCCTCGGCTCCAGCGCCAGGACCCGGCGCGGCGTCACCGCGCGGCTGAGGATCAGCCGGTGGGCGTCGTGCTCGGGCGGGTCCTCCGCGATGAACAGGCCCGGCGGGACCTTCTGCCCGCTCTTGAGCATCTCCAGCAGGATGCCCTTGGCGGAGCTGTAGGTCTGCCAGCTCGTCGAGGCCGCCTCGACGTCGGAGAAGCGGGACAGGGCGTAGAAGTCGTACCGCTCGTTGTAGTAGAGCGGGGCCTCGTCGCGCATCCGCTTCCACACCGGATACGGATCGGAGTCGATCTCGAAGTCGTAGGGGTCGTAGTAGATCTCGGTCGCCGTGCTCACACGGATTCCTTTCGCCGAACGGACGGGGGGTGGGGTCGCTCGCGCCGGAGGGCGGAGCGGACGGTCAGATCGGCTCGCACAACGCCTTGACCTGGAGGTACTCCTCGAAGCCGAGCTTTCCGGTCTCGCGGCCGATGCCGCTCTGCTTGTAGCCGCCGAAGGGCACGTCGTGGCCGTAGTAGATGCCCCCGTCGACGATCATCGTCCCGGCGCGGACCCGGCGGGCCAGGGCCTTGGACCGCTCGTGGTCGCCGGAGAAGACCGCGCCGGACAGGCCGAAGACGCTGTCGTTGGCGATGCGGACGGCGTCGTCGTCGTCATCGAACGGCAGGGCGACCAGGACGGGGCCGAAGACCTCGTCGCGGGCGATCTCGCTGTCCTCGGGCATGTCGGCGAAGAGGGTCGGCTCGAAGTAGTAGCCCGTCTCCAGGTGCGCCGGGCGCCGCCCGCCGAGGACCGGCTTGCCGCCCGCCGCGATCGCCCGTTCCACCATGGCCTCGACGCGGTCGCGGTGCCGGGCGCTGTTCAGCGGGCCCATGATGTTGCCCATCACGGTGGGGTCGCCGTAGCGCATGTGGGAGAGCTGCTGGGCGGCGAGCTCCACCCCCTCCTCGAACCGGGAGCGCGGCAGCAGCAGCCTGCTGAGCGTCGCGCAGCCCTGCCCGCCGTGCAGGCAGACCATGAAGGTCGACATGCCGATGGCGCGGGCGAAGTCGGCGTCCTCGAGGACGATGTTCGCCGACTTCCCGCCGAGCTCCAGGAAGCACTTCTTGACGGTCGCCGAGCCCAGGCTCATGATGCGGCGGCCGACCGCGGTGGAGCCGGTGAAGCTGATGAGGTCGACCCTGGGGTCGGTGACCAGCTCCTCGCCGCGGTCGTTGGCCGCGCTGGTGATGACGTTGAACACCCCCGGCGGGATGTCGGTGCGCTCGGCCACGAGCCTGCCGATCGCCGCCGCGCTCCACGGGGTGGTCGGGGCCGCCTTCAGCACGACCGTGTTGCCGGCGGCGAGCGCCGGGGCGACCTTGGCCAGGTTCACCTGGAACGGCTGGTTCCAGGGGGTGATCGCCCCGACGACGCCGTACGGCTCGCGCTCGACCCAGCGGTGGGAGGCGAAGCCCTCGATGTCGCCCTCGCCGTAGTCCTCGGAGAAGGGGTAGCGGTCCAGCAGGTCCGCCACCCAGCCGATGCCCGCGACGGGCATGTCGACCGTGGAGCCGGTGATCTGCGCGGGGAGCCCGACCTCGGCCGTCGACAGCGCCTTGAACTCCTCGGCGTGGTCGGCCAGCGCCGTCTGGAGCTGGCGCAGGCAGCGGGACCTGAACGCCGGATCGGTGCTCCAGGAGGTCATGTCGAACGCGGTCCTGGCGGCGTCGACGGCCGCCTCGACGTCCCGGGGGGAGGCGTCGGCGGCGACCCCCAGGGAGGTCTCGGTCGCCGGGTTGATGTTGTCGTAGGTCGCCCTGTCCTCGGCGTCGACGAGCCGACCGCCGATGAGGAGCTTGTCGACCTTGAGGGACGCGAAACTCATGTGCCTTCTCCTGATCTTCCGGGCGTCACTGGCAGCGGTAGACCGCTGTGACGTCCCATTCGGTTTCGCTGCCGCCGTCCGGGGTGGCCGGCTCCATGCACCTGGGCATGGGAACGGCCCGGCCGGCGCGCACGTCGGCCGCCCAGATGACGGTCTGCCCGTCCTCCCGCCACGACAGGTCGGCCCAGGTCCCGTCGAAGGTCCCCGTGCGGGGGACGTCGAGCAGGCTCCAGCCGACCTTGCGGAGGACTTCGAGTTCGAGCGCCTGCACCTGGGGGCCGTCCAGCCCCGTGCAGCCGCGGTAGTGCTCGGCGACCTCGCCGAAGGGGACCTCGCGCCGCACGACCTTCGTGACGAGCTCGGGATCGGCGTAGCCCCAGGCGGTGCCCTGGGGCAGCACGAGGAAGGTGGGCGCGAACCGGTGGCCGCCCAGGTGGCTGGTGCGCCGCACCTCGGCGCCGGGGACGTCCGCCGCGCGGACGGCGAGCGCGGCGCCGCGCCGGCCGCAGCACGAGTCGCGGGTGCCGTGGGTGCAGACGAGGACGTCGACGCCCGGCGCGTCGAACTCCGACGGCGCGGGGTCGGCGGCAGCCTCGAGCAGCGCGGCGACGGTCGCGGTCAGCGACGCGCCCACGCGGCCGCGGAGCCTGCGGTAGCCGTTGAAGCCCGGCCCCGGCGGCCGGGAGTGGAGGATGACGCCGCGCTCCTGCGGGGGAGCGGCGGGGTCGGCGGGCACGACGGCCTGCAGCCGGTGGCGGCGGGGCGCGAGGAGCGGGGCCAGCGCGACGCCCTCGGGGGTGCGCCCGACATCGCGCGGCCAGGGGAGCGGCATCTCGACCAGCACGAACCCGTCCTGGGTGCCGGCCGTTCCGATCGGGGAAAGGGCGGCGGCGCGCGAGCGGTCACTGCACCTGATCTTCGCGTCGGCGTCCGGGCTGTCGAGGGTTCCGGCGGAGGTCCCCATCTGCTCAGGCCACCGGGTCGGGGGCCGCCGCGAGGTGCTTGACGGCGGGCCGCACCGAGGCCGTCCGCCAGTCGGCGATGCCCTCGTCGCCGGGGACGCCCATCGGCATGCGGTCCTCGTGCGTCCAGGCCCAGTGGGCGTGGTTGAGCTCATGGAGGCTGAAGCAGGCGTTCAGCGCGTTGTAGAAGCCCATCTGGTCGACGGTCTGGTTGACCGACTCCTTGATGAGCAGGGCGGCCATGGTCGGCACCGACGCGATCCGCCGGGCGAGATCGAGGGCGGAGTCCTGCAGCCGGTCGGGCGGGAAGACCTTGGAGACCATGCCGATCGCGTGCGCCTCGTCGACGCCCAGGGAGTCGCCCGTCAGCAGGAGCTCCTTGGTCCGGCGCGGCCCGAACTCCCAGGGGTGGGCGAAGTACTCCATGCCGCACATGCCGAGCCGGGTGCCGACGACGTCGGCGAAGGTGGTGCCCTCGGCGGCGACGATGAGATCGCAGGCCCACATGAGCATCAGGCCGGCGGAGTACACCTGGCCGTGGACCGCCGCGATGGTGATCTTGCGCAGGTTGCGCCAGCGGCGGGTGCTCTCGAAGAAGTGGTGCCACTCCTGGAGCATCAGCCGCTCGGCGCCGCCGCGCGTCCCGCCGTTGACCCCGGCCGAGGGGTGCCGTCCGGGGCCGGGCGCCATGTCCTCGCGTCCCTGCGGCGACCCCATGTCGTGGCCCGAGGAGAACATCGGGCCGTGGCCGCCGAGGATCACGACGCGGATCGCGTCGTCCTCCTCGGCGCGCAGGAGGGCCTGGCCCAGCTCGACGAGGAGCCCCCGGTTCTGGGCGTTCCGCTCGCGGGGACGGTTGAGCATCACTCGTGCGATCGCCCCTTCGTCGAGCGATTCGTAGGTCAGGTACCTGTACTCGGGATCTGTCATCGGAGCCTTCCATCGTGAGCCACGACGCTCTGGCGCGCACCGGGGAGGGGACGCTGCCAGGCATCCGTCGTACGATATTTACACTAAGTCGAAATTTCGCTAGCTTCAAGCCCAACGGCTGAAGGGACGGGCAGATGAGGGTTCCGCTGACGGTGGGCGACTTCCTGGAGCGTGCCGAGACGGTCTACGCAGAGAATCCGGCGGTGGTCGACGAGCCCGGTGTGCCGGGTTCTCTCGGCCGCCTGACCTACCGGGAGGTGGCCGCCAGGGCGCGCGGCATGGCGCTGGCTCTGGACGCGATGGGGGTCCCGGCGGGCGCCCGGGTCGCGATCGTCTCCCCGAACGCGAGCCGGTTCCTGATCGCCTTCTACGGCGTCAGCGCCTACGGCCGCGTCCTGGTCCCGGTCAACTACCGGCTCCGGGCCGAGGAGGTGTCCTACATCGTCGAGCACTCCGGCGCGACCGTCCTGCTGGTCGATCCCGAACTGGACGCGGCGCTGTCGGAGGTGACGGCGAAGGAGCGGATCGTCATGAACGGCGTGGACGACGCCGCGCTGTTCGCCGAGGCACCACCGGGCGCCGAACCCCGAGCGTGGACGCCCGACGAGGACGCCGTCTGCACGGTCAACTACACCTCGGGGACGACCGCGCGTCCCAAGGGGGTCAGGCTCACCCACCGCGGCTGCTGGCTCAACGCCGTCTCCTTCGGCTGGCACACGACCATCACCGACCGGGACGTCCTGCTGCACACGCTCCCGATGTTCCACGTCAACGGCTGGGGGACGCCCTACGCGCTCACCGCGATGGGCGGCACCCACATCGTCATCCGGAAGATCGACGGCGAGGACATCCTGCGCCGGGTCGAGACCGAGGGAGTGACGCTCCTGTGCGGTGCCCCCGCGGTCGTCGCCGCCATCCTCGACGCCGCCACCGCCCGCACCGAGACGGGCCGTCCGGTCCCCGGGCGCGGCCGGGTCCGCATCGTCGTCGCCGGGGCGCCGCCGCCCAGCGCGGTCATCGCCCGCGTCGAGGAGCAGCTCGGCTGGGAGTTCATCCAGATCTACGGCCTCACCGAGGCCTCGCCGCTGCTCACGGTCAACCGGGCCAGAAGCGACTGGGACGGCCTCGCGGCCGGGGAGCGCGCCCGGCTGCTGTCCCAGGCGGGAGCGCCCGCCGTCGGGGTCCGCCTGAGGACGGACGCCGGCGGCGAGGTGCTGGCCCGGTCGAACCACGTGTTCGACGGCTACTGGCAGCAGCCGCGCGAGACGGCCGAGGCCCTGGCGGACGGCTGGTTCAGGACCGGCGACGGCGGCCGCTTCGACGGACCGCTCCTCTCGATCATCGACAGGAAGAAGGACGTGATCATCACCGGCGGCGAGAACGTCTCCTCGATCGAGGTCGAGGACTGTCTCTACCGGCATCCCGACGTCGCCGAGGCCGCCGTCATCGGCGTGCCCGACGACAAGTGGGGCGAGACGGTGAAGGCCCTGGTCGTGCTGCGGCCGGGCTCCTCGGCCGGGCCCGCTGAGCTGATCGAGTTCTGCCGGGCGTCGATGACCCACTACAAGTGCCCGACCTCGGTCGAGATCCGGTCCGAGCTGGAGCGGACGGCCACCGGCAAGCTGCAGAAGTTCAAGCTGCGCGCGCCCTACTGGCAGGGCCGCGATCGGGAGGTCGGCTGATGCCGGAATCCTCCTCGCCCGGGCTGACCGGTGTCCGGGTCCTGGACTTCGGGCACCGGATCGCCGGTCCGCTCGCCGCGCTCCTGCTCGCCGAGGCCGGAGCCGACGTCGTCCACGTGGACTCGCCGGAGGCGGCGCGGGCCCCGGGACCGGCCGACGCCTACCTCAACCGCAGCAAGCGGCGGATCACCCTCGACCTGAAGACGGCCGCGGGCAGGGCCACGGCGCTCGACCTCGCGGGCCGGGCCGACGTGGTGATCGAGAACTTCCGGCCCGGCGTCATGGACCGGCTCGGCCTCGGCGCCGGAGTCCTGCGCGCCGCCGACGAACGCCTCGTCTACTGCTCGCTTCCCGGGTTCGCCCCCGACGACGCCAACGCCCCGCTCGCGGCCTGGGAGGGGATCCTGCACGCCGCCGTCGCGGGTTACCGGCCGCTGAGCCAGCACTGGGATCCCACCGGCCGCGCCCGCGCGACGGTCGCCGACCGCGAGGCTCCGCTGTTCACCCCGATCACGACGGCGTCGAACTTCGGCGCGCTGATGGGCGCGGTCTCGGTCGTCATGGCGCTCATCGCCCGGCGGCGCTCGGGCCGGGGCCAGACCGTCCGGGTCCCGCTGGCCGAGGCGTTCTGCGAGGCCTACAGCACCATGCTGGGGATGCGGGTCTATGAGAACGGCCTGATGGGCGACGCCCACATGCTGCGCGACCTCACCTACCGGTGCGCCGACGGCGGGATGATCGACCTGTCGCCGTACGCGAAGTTCGTCGTGCCGCTGCTGGCGGCCGCGGGCGTGGCGGAGGACTGGCAGGCCGCCGGGCTGATCGACATCGCGGAGCGGAGCTTCGCGCCCGAGCGCAGGGACGAGATCATGACGTCCTTCGCCGAGCTGGTCCGCGGCCGCTCCGCCGCCTGGTGGGACCGGGTCGCGACCGAGGCCGAGGTCCCGGTCTCCCGGGTGCGGACGCCCGCGGAGTGGATGGCCTGCCCGCAGGCGACCGAGTCGGGCGCCGCGATCGCGCTCCAGGATCCCGCCGCGGGCCGGATCTTGCTGCCGGGCCGCGGCTTCGACCTGGCCGGTGCGATCCCGCCGCCGCGCCCGCGCGACCTGCCGGGCCGCGACGGCGGCGTCCTGGCGCCGGGGCCGGGCGGCTGGCTGTCGCCGCGCTCCGCTCCGGAGCCGGGCGGAGCGTCGGGGCCGCCGCTGGAGGGCGTCAGGGCGATCGACATCAGCCAGGCCGTCGCCGGGCCGACCACGGCCCGCCTCCTGGCCGACTTCGGCGCCGAGGTCGTCAAGGTCGGTAGCACGGTGCCCGCCGTCACCGACGGGATCGTCGGGCACCTGCACCGGGGCAAGCGCACGATCCTCCTCGACGGCCGCAGCGAGGCGGGGGAGCGGCTGACCACCGACCTCGTCCGCTCCGCCGACGTCCTCGTCACCAACTTCACGCCGAAATCGCAGGAGCGGTACGGCATCGGCCACCGGCGGCTCCAGGCCGTGAACCGGCGGCTGGTCCACTGCTCCATCAGCGCCTACGGATCGGCCGGGCCCTGGGCCGGCCGCCGGGGCTATGAGAACCAGTGCAACGCGGCCACCGGCATGAGCTGGCGGTACGGCGCCCGGTTCGGCTGGACGCTCTACCAGCCGACCCCGATCAACGACGCGGGGACGGGAGTGCTGGGAGCCTTCGCGGTGGCCGTCGCCCTGTACTCCCGCGGCGACGACGGTGACGGCGTGCGGGTCGGCGCGTCCCTCGCGCAGGCGTCGACCCTGCACCAGGGCGTCCATCTCGCGATCGAGGCGCAGCAGGCCACCGGGCCCGACACGGTCAGGTCCGAGCACGGGACGTCCGCCCTCGACCGCCTCTACCGGGCCGAGGACGGATGGTTCTTCCTGGCGGCCCGGCCGGACCAGTCCGCCGCCCTGCTGTCCGCGCTGTCCCTCCCGGACGGCGGCGGGGAGCAGGGCCCGCCCGATCCCGCCGGGCCGACGGCGCTGCTGCTCGCCGGGAGGTTCGCCACCGGGACGGCCCGGCACTGGACGGACCTGCTCGCAGGCGCGGGCATCGCGGCGCATCCGGTGGCCACGATCGACGAGGCCGTCGGCTATCTCGACGGACGGGGGCTGGTGTACTTCGAGCCGGGGCCCGGCGGCCGGGCCGTCGCCCGTCCGGGGATCGGCGCCCGCTGGCTGTCGGAGACCCCACCGCGCGCCGGCGCTGATCCCGGGCCGATCGGCTCGCAGGCCGTGGAGATCCTCGCCGAGCTCGGCCTGTCCGCGGCCGAGACCGCGGAGCTGGCCGAGGCGGACGTGGTGTCCCTCCCCGGCCGGCTGCCGAAGCTCACCCGCCTGACCTGAGGACGCCGGGCCCGGCCGGAGGGAAGGTCCGGGCGACGGCGGTGACGCACAGCCGGTCACCGCCTCCGGCGTCGCGCAGGTCGGCGTGGGCCAGGCCGTCACGCGAACGGGCGGTCGCGACGCAGGGCCCGGTCCGCACGGCGGCCAGGTAGCGGAGCGCGAGCGAGCACAGTGTGGTGCCGGGCGGGGCGAGGGAGAGGATCGCCTCCTCGGCGGCGAGGGCGGTGAGACCGCCCGCCAGGGTGCCGGAGGCGTTGAGGCCGTCCTCGGAGCGGCGCAGTTCAGCGACGCCCGGCGCACGGAGCTCGCAGCCCGCCCGTTCGGCGAAGGGCATCCCGAGCCCGGCTCCGCCGGGTCCGTCGGGCGGCGGGGCCGCGGGCAGCAGGGCCGACGGGTCGGGCACGGCCATGAACGATCCCGTGGCCGCGGCGAAGGGGTCGCCGTGCTCGTCGGCGAAGGTCACGGCGGCGACGAACACCGATCTGCCTGCTTTCAGGGTCCGGCCGGTCCCGGTGATCGTGCCGGTGCCGGGGGCGGGCCGGAACAGATGGACGTCCAGGTCCAGGGTGACGGGCACCCGGGGCGCGATGACCTCCATCGCGAGCCGTCCGGCGAGGTAGTCGGCCCACCACGCAAGGATCGACAGGCGCGGCCGCCCGGTCCCCGGCACGTGCATGTGCCGGGTGATCCGCGCCGAGCCCTGAACACCGTCGCCGTCGCCGTTCAGGCGCACCGCGAGGCCGAGCTCGCGGAGGATCCCGGCCGGGCTCACCGCGCCGGGATCCGCCGGCCGCGTCATCGCGGATCCGCCGTGCCGATGGCCCCGCTGCGGGCCAGGTCGTCGATCGCGGCCGCGTCGAGCCCGGTCCGCTCCAGGACGGCCCGGGTGTGCGCGCCGACCGGAGGAGGCGCGAAGGTCTCGGCGGGAGCGCGCCGCTTCCCGGTGCGGTCGCGGATCCCGATGGGGGAGCGGGGCACCAGGACGTCCTTGACCTTCTGGAGCAGGCCCCTGGCCTTGACCTGCGGATCGTCGGCGAGGTCGGCGCCGCGGTTGACCCGGACGACGCTCGCCCCCAGGGCGCCGAGATCGGCGGCCCAGTCCTCCGCCCGGCGCTCGGGGAACCGCTCCGCCAGCCGTGCGCCCACGGCGTCGGGATCGTCCCACCGGTGCAGGGTGTCCTTCAGGTCCGGCAGCCCCAGCCCTTCGCACAGGGCGTTCCAGGTGCGGGGTTCGGCCGACGTCACCGCCACCCAGGTGCCGTCGGCGCAGGCGTACAGGCGCCGGTCGGGTCCGCCGGGGATGCCCCGCGGCCCGCTGAGGACGCCGTCGGCCGACGACAGCAGCCAGGTCGCCGACTCCGACAGGCTGATGTCGAGCTGGCAGCCCGTCCCCGTCCGCTCCCGTTCGCGGAGCGCGGCGAGGATGCCCACGCTCGCCATCAGCGCGCCGACCGGGATCGGCAGGATCAGCTGGGGGTGCCAGGGCAGATCGGGATGGACGGTCGCCAGCAGGCCGGAGTGGGCGGCGAAGGCCAGGTCGTGCCCCGGCCTCCGGGCGTAGGGGCCGTCCTGCCCGTACCCGGTGATCGAGCACCAGATCAGCCCGGGGGACGCTTCGGCGGCCTGTTCGTAGCCGAAGCCCCGCTCGTCCATGGCGCCGGGACGCTCGTTCTCGATGAGGACGTCGGCATGGGCGACGAGCCTGCGCAGTACGTCGAGCCCTCGGGGATGCCGCAGGTCGACGGCCACCGAGTGCTTGCCCCGGTTGAGGCCGATCGGCCCGTCGAACCGCCGCTTCCCCGGAGGCTCGACGCGGATCACGTTCGCCCCCAGGTCGGCCAGCAGGACGGTGCAGAAGCCCCCGGGCGGCAACCGCGTGAGGTCCAGCACCGTGACGTCGGACAGCGGCAGGGTGGAGTCGGTCATGTCTCGCGTTCTCCTCGGTCCGGGCCCGCCCCGGCGGGCGGCCCGTTCGCGGCGCCCGGGCCCCTCACCGAGGACGGCCCGGACACCGCGTCGTTCGGACGGCGACCTGCTAAGGCCTGTCTCGACGTCAGCCGCCCTGCGGGCGCCGACGTCGAGACAGGCCCTAGTCGACGGTGATGAAGCGCTCGAGATTGTCCCGCATGATCTTGCGGATGGTGGCGTCGTCGAGGTCCTTGAGCTGGGTGACGTACTGCATCGGGTCCGGGATGCCCTCGGAGTGGGGGAAGTCGGAGCCGAAGATGAGGCAGTCCGTGCCGAGGAACTCGATGGCCTTGGCGACGTTCTCCTCCGGGAACGGCGCGATGACGCAGCGCTCCTTGAAGACGCTCGACGGCCGTCCGGGGAGCGTCCCCCAGCGGGGCTTGCGGCCCAGGAGCATCGCGTGGTCGAGCTTGCGCAGCAGGTAGGGCACCCAGACGGTGCCGAACTCGGCGATGAGTACCTTGATGTTCGGGAACCGCCCGAACAGGTTGTGGTAGACCATCGCCGTCACGGTGTCCATGATCGGCCGGTCTCCCCAGTAGGAGACCCACTGGAAGCCGTCGAAGTCGGAGTAGCGGGCCTCGGGGTCCTCGCTCCACTCGCCGCCCATGCGGGCGTAGGAGCCTCCGAGGTGGACGGCCACCCGCATGTTGGACTCGTTGACGCGCGCCCAGAACGGGTCGAAGTACGGGTCGAACGGGGAGCGGCCGAGGTAGGCGGGGCCGGGGGGCAGGTCGACGAACGTGGCGCCCCGCTCGAGCGAGCGCTCGAGTTCGGCGACGGCGAGGTCGACGTCGAGCAGGGGGATGGGGACCGGCACGAGGATGCGGTTCTCGTGGGTGAAGCCCCAGTCCTCGAAGAGCCAGTCGTTGTGGGCGCGGTTGACGGCGTAGCCGGCCTCGATGTCGCCGCGGCGGAAGGCGCTCTCCCAGCCGGTGCCGACGGCGTGCAGGACGGCGACCTCGACGTTCTGGGAGTCCATGAGCGTCAGCCGCGGGTCCTTCTTCTCGAACGCGGGCCGCATCGCGTTGTACTTCTCGACGAGCTGCTCGCGGCTGAGGCGGTCGAGGTCCTTCATCGGGTTGAGCTTGTTGAGCATCGCGCCCGGGATCGGGATGCTCCCCTCCATGGTGGGGAGCTCGCTGATGTCGACGCCGCCGTGGCCGCCGTCGGGCTGGCTGTGGACGCCGAGCGTGCGGCGCTCGTGGTCCTCCTCTTCGTCGTGCTCCTCCTCGGTGAGCATCTGGGGCTCTCCCGGCAGCCACGCGCGCTCGATCATCTCGGGGGACAGGTGCCGGGTGACGGCGTCGTCGGGCGCGTACAGGTGGTGATCGCCGTCGAAGATTCCGTACGGCAGGGTCTGCTCGAGGTCGGCGCCGTAGATGCCGCGCGTTCCGAGCTTGGACGTTTCGGCCAACAGGTCCTCCTGTGGGACATGGCGCGTCGCACCAGCGTGATTTAGACTCAGTCTAAACTAAGTTGTACGGAGTCTAACTCCATCACTTGCGGATGCCAACAGCCCGATGCCGGTCGCGGCCGCGTCCTGTGGGCGCTGACCTGTGTTTTCTCACCTGAGGAGAGCGAGCTTGAAGATAAGTGTGGTCGTGGACATGGCGGCGGACGGGTTCGCGGACCGGGTGCTGGTCGGGCGGCGGTCGACCGGGCTGACCGCGGCGCGCCTGCGGGCGGTGAGCCGCGCCGGGGCCCGCCGCATTCGTGCGGCGGGGGCGGACGCGCTGCTGTACCTGGGGGTGAACGGACCGGCCTTCCCCGTCGCGCTCTTCGCCGCCGCGCAGGCCGGGGTGCCGCTCGTGCCGGTCAACTACCGGCTGGGCGGCGAACAGCTCCGGTCACTGCTCGCCCGCCATCCCCAAGCCCTCGGCCTGGGCGGACCGGTGGAGGCCGCCCTCCTGCGCGAGGCGGGGATCACGGCGCTGACCTTCGAGGAGTGGCTGGAGACGCCCGCGGAGGCGGACGAGGACATCGACGAGCACGCCGACCCCGAAGCGGTCGCGGCGATCATCTACACCAGCGGCACGACCTCGGCGCCCAAGGGCGTCCTCGTGCGGCACCGGAACCTGCTCGCCTACGTCTTCGGCACCGTCGAGTTCGCGAGCGCCGGAGAGGACGAGGCCGCGCTCATCAGCGTGCCGCCGTACCACATCGCGGCCGTCGCCAACGCGATCACCAACCTCTACTCCGGGCGCCGCACGATCGTGCTCGAGCAGTTCACCCCGTCCGACTGGCTCGACCACGTCCGGATCGAGGGCGTCACGCACGCCCTGGTCGTCCCGACGATGCTCGCCCGCATCGTCGGGGCGGCCTCGGGCCCCGGCGGGGACCTGCCCTCCCTGCGCAGCCTCGCCTACGGGGGCGCGCCGATGCCCGCCTCCGTGATCGAGGCCGCCCTGCGCCGCTGGCCGCACGTCGGCTTCGTCAACGCCTACGGGCTGACGGAGACGAGCTCGACCATCGCCGTGCTCGGCCCGGCCGACCACCGGGCGGCGCTGGCGAGCGAGGATCCGGCGATCCGCGCCCGGCTGTCGTCGGCGGGACGGGCGGTGCCCGGAGTGGAGCTGGCCGTCCGCGGCGAGGACGGCAAGGACCTCCCGCCCGGGGAGACCGGACGGATCTGGGTGCGCGGCGGGCAGGTCGCCGCCGAGTACACCGGCAGCGGCAGCGCGACCGACGCCGGCGGCTGGTTCGACACCCGCGACCAGGGCCGGCTCGACGAGGACGGCTACCTGTTCATCGGCGGACGCGCCGACGACACCATCATCCGGGGCGCGGAGAACATTGCCCCCGCGGAGATCGAGGACGTCCTGCTCGGCCATCCCGACGTGGAGGACGCGATCGTCGTGGGCGTCCCGGACGAGGAGTGGGGCCAGCGCATCGAGGGCGCCGTCGTCCTGCGCGCCGGGGCGACGCCGGACTCCGAGACGCTCCGCGCCCATGTCCGCAGCCGGCTGCGCGGCTCGAAGACGCCCGACCGCATCGCGCTGTGGACGTCGATCCCCCGCACGGAGACCGGCAAGCTCGTCCGCCGCGACGCGCTCCGGCTGCTGCTCGAGGCGACCGGCTCCGAGGGCGGGAGGCGCGATGGATGAGAAGGAGGCGGCGGGGCCGAGGGTCCTGCCCGTGCTGGCGGCTGCCGCGCTGGCGTTCTCGGTGGCGCAGACGGCCGTCGTCCCGGCGATCGGCGAGCTGAGCCGGACGCTGGAGGCCTCGCCGGGCGACGTCTCGTGGGTGATGAGCGCCTACCTGATGGCGGCGGCCGTCCTGACGCCCGTCATCGGCCGGCTCGGCGACATGACGGGCAAGCGGCGGATGCTGATCATCGTGCTCGCGGTCTTCACCGCCGCCGGAGTCGCCGCGGCCCTGGTCACGAACGTCTGGGCGCTGGTGGCCTGCCGGGTGCTGCAGGGCGTCGGGGGCGGGATCTACCCGCTCTGCTTCGGGATCATCGCCGACGGCTTCCCGGCGCGCCGCCGCCCCGTGGCGCTGGGCGTGGTGTCCGCACTCACCGGCATCGGCGCCGGGGGCGGGCTCATCCTGGGCGGGCTCCTGCTCGACCACGCGTCCTGGCAGTGGATCTTCTGGAGTGGGGCGATCATCTCGGGCTGCGCGCTTCTGGGCACGGTGCTGCTGCCGGGCGGAGGGCCGCGCTCGCCCGGAAGGATCGACGTCGTCGGCGTCCTGCTGGTGACGGTCGGGCTGACCGTCCCGCTCTTCGCCCTCACCCGCACCCCGGCCTGGGGCTGGGGCGATCCGCGGACCCTCGGGCTCTTCCTCGCCGGCGGGGCGGTCCTCGCCCTCTTCGTCCGCCACGAGCTGCGGACCGATGATCCGCTCGTGGACATGCGGGTGCTGGCACGTCCGGTCGTCTGGATCACGAACGTCACGGTGCTGCTGTTCGGCTTCGGGATGTTCGGCGCGTTCGTCCTCGTCCTGGAGCTGGCGCAGGCCCCCGCGTCCCCCGGCCCCGGGTTCGGTCTCGACGCCACCGGCGCCGGGCTCCTGCTCATCCCCGGCACGGTCGCCATGCTCGCCGCCGGAGCGGCGTCCGGGCGGATCTGGCACCGGCTCGGCCCCAGGACCCCCCTGACCACCGGCTCGCTCACCGCCGCGGCCGCCCTGGCACTCCTCGCCACCGAACACGGCTCCCGCTGGACGGTGACCCTGCTGGCGACCGCCGTCCTCGCCGGCATCGGGCTGGGCATGGCCGCGGTCCCCAACATCATCGCCGAGGCCGTCCCACCGGACAGGACCGGCGAGAGCAACGGCGTCAACGCGCTCCTGCGCTCCGTCGGCGCCGCCCTCGGCTCCCAGATCGTGGCCACCCTCCTCGCCTCAGGCCGAACCCCCGCCCACCCCTCCCCGGCCGACCCCGCCCTCACCTGCTCCTTCTGGCTCTGCGCCACCGCCCTCACCACCGCGGGCCTCCTCCTGTCCCGCCTCACCCCCCACCAGCGATCAAGGCCTCCCTCCGCCGCGCTCCCCGCCGCACCGTGGACTCCTACCCGACGGCGCTGATGGACGCGCGCCCCCTCAGCCGATCTTCGGGGTGGCCCGATCGATGATCGTCGCGAGGTTCAGGCCCGGCGGCAGTGTGCCGAAGGCGATGCCCCAGTCGCCGCCGAGACGGGAGGCGCAGAAGGCGTCGGCCACGGCCGGGTGACCGTGCCTGACCAGGAGGGACGCCTGGAGGATGAGGGCGAAGCGTTCGGCGATCCGGCGGGCCCGGAGTTCGATGGTGCCGAGGTCGAGAAGGGAGTCCTTGGCCTGACGGATGGCGGCGTCGAGGTTGCCGTCCGCGCCACTGGCGAGCTCCACCTCGGCGAAGAACGCCTCCAGCGTCTCCGGTTCCTTCGCCATCGCCCGCAGGAGATCGAGAGCGGCGACGTTGCCGGAGCCCTCCCAGATGGAGTTGAGGGGGGATTCGCGGAAGAGGCGGGGGAGGCCCGAGTCCTCCACGTAGCCGTTGCCGCCGAGGCATTCGAGGGCCTCGGCGGTGTGGGCGGGCCAGCGCTTGCAGACCCAGTACTTGGTGATGGCCAGGGCCAGGCGCTTGAAGGCGGTCTCGCCGCGGTCGGTGGCGCCGGCGAGGCGGGTCATGACGGTGGTGGCGGCCTCGGACTCGATGGCGAGGTCGGCGAGGACGTTCTGCATCAGGGGGTGGGTGGACAGGGTCCTGCCGAAGGTCTGCCGGTGGGCGGCGTGGTGGGCGGCGAGGATGAGGCCCTGGCGCATTCCGGCGGCGGCGCCGATCACGCAGTCCAGGCGGGTCAGGTTGACCATCTCGATGATGGTGCGGACGCCGCGGCCCTCGTCGCCGACGCGCCAGGCGACGGCCTGGTCGTACTCGACCTCGGAGGAGGCGTTGGACTTGTTGCCCAGCTTGTCCTTGAGGCGCATCAGGCGGAGCGGGTTGAGGGAGCCGTCCGGCAGGACACGGGGGACCAGGAAGCAGGTCAGCCCGCCGGGGGCCTGGGCGAGGGTCAGGAACAGGTCGCACATCGGCGCCGAGGTGAACCACTTGTGGCCGACCAGGCGGTAGCTGCCGTCGGGTCGCTCGGTGGCCGTCGTGGTGTTGGCCCTGACGTCGGAACCGCCCTGCTTCTCGGTCATCGACATGCCCGCGAGCACGCCCGCCTTGCCGAGCGGGGCCCGCAGCCCGAAGTCGTAGGTCTCCGACGTCAGCAGCGGCTCGTAGACCGCGGCGAGGTCGGGCTGGAGCCGGAGCGCGGGGACGGCCGCGTAGCTCATCGAGATCGGGCAGCCGTGGCCGGCGTCGACCCGCCAGGAGTAGAACTTCGCGGCGCGGGCGACGTGCGCTCCCGGCTTCGGGTCGCGCCAGGGACGCCCGTGGAGGCCGTGGCCGACGGCCGTCTCCATCAGGTAGTGCCAGGACGGGTGGAACTCGACGACGTCGATCCGGTTGCCGTACCGGTCGTGCGACCGGAGCACGGGAGGATGCTCGTTGGCGAGCCGCCCGTGCTCCTGGGCCTCCTCGGTCCCCGCCAGGCGGCCGAGGACGCGCACCTCCTCCTCGGCCCAGCCCGCGCCCTCCCGGTGCAGGCCGTCGATGAGGGCCGCGTCGTCGGAGACGTCGTGGCCGGCCAGCGGCGGAACCTGGTTGAAGACCTCGTGCGTCATCCCCGCAATATACCGAACGTTATTCGGATTTTTTCGCGGCCGAGGAGGCGTACGCGTAGTCGTCGAGGTCGAAGTGGCCCGAGTCCCACCACAGCCGGGCGCCCGACTGCGCCCGGATGAACGGGACGTCCCCGTGCCGGTCGAAGTAGTAGCTGTTCGAGGTCGCGCAGCCCGGCTGGGAGAAGATCGTGGATCCGATGGCCTCGCGCATCCGGGCCGTGTAGGCGTCGTGCGGCCCGCGCCGGACGGTCATCCGGGTGGCCCCGCGGCGCCGCGCCTCGGCCACGCACCGGACGATGTGCCTGGTCCCGGCCTCGATCATGGTGAACCAGGAGGCTCCCGTCACCGAGTACGGCCCGTTCATCAGCCAGAAGTTCGGCGTCTGCGGCATCGCGACGCCCTCGTAGTTCTGGTACCGGTTGCCGTCCCAGTACTCGCCCAGCTCGACCCCGTCCAGGCCGAACACCGGGAAGGCGGGCGTCGCGCCGAGTTCGAGGATCCGGAACCCGGTGGCCAGCACGAGGGTGTCGATCTCGCGCTCGGTGCCGTCGGCCGTGACGATCCCGTGCGGCGTGATCTTCTGGATGGGGTCGGTCACGAGCTCGACGTTCGGCCGGTTGAACGTGCTGAGGTAGCTGTTGGAGAAGCTCGGCCGCTTACACCCGAAGCTGTAGGAGGGGGTGAGCCGCTCGCGCGTGGCCCGGTCCCTCACCTGGCGGCGCAGATGGCCCCGGCAGACCCGCTCGATCATCTTCGACAGGAACGGCAGCCGCCGGTGGTGGATCACCCCGAGCACGAAGATCGCCTCGGTGCCCGCGGTCGTCACGGCCCGGACGCCCTTCTGCACGAACGGCGCCACCCGGAACAGGGCCCGCACCGGTGCCGGGATCGGGAAGTCGAGCTTGGGGAAGACCCAGATGGCCGTCCGCTGGTAGACCTCGAGCGTCCGGGCCAGCGGAGCGATCTTCGGGATGAGCTGGAGCCCCGACGCCCCCGTGCCGATCACCGCGACCCGCTCGCCGGTCAGATCGTGGTCGTGGTCCCAGCGGGCGGTGTGGACGACCTTGCCCAGGAACGTGCCGACCCCCTCGATGTCCGGGACGCGCGGCTGGTCCAGCGGCCCGACGGCGCCGACCAGGAACCGGCAGGTCAGCACCCCCGCATCGGTGTGGACCCGCCACAGGTCGGCGTTCTCGTCGAAGACCGCCTTCTCCACGAAGACCCCGAGCCGCAGCTTGCCGCGCAGCCGGTAGGTGTCGGTGACGCGCTCGGCGTACTCCCGCAGTTCCGCCCCCGGCGCGAACGCCCGCGACCAGGACGGATTCGGCGCGAAGGAGTAGCTGTAGGTCGCCGACGGGATGTCGACCGCGACCCCCGGATAGGTGTTGTGCCGCCACACCCCGCCGACGCCGTCGGCCGCGTCGAGGATCGCGAAGTCCTCGATCCCCGCCTCCAGCAGCTTGATCCCGACGCACAGCCCGGAGAACCCGGCCCCGACCGCGATCACCTCATAGTCCGTCACCTCGGAGTCCATCACCCGGTCGTTCATGATCCGCTCCTCATCTCCGCCTGCTCCGCCACCCGCCGGTCGTGGTCGCCCCTGGCGTGGACGGCCATCGCCCGGTCGCCTCCGCCGGCCCGCTTGCCCAGCAGCACGAGCCGCTCGGGCACCAGCGCCAGCGCGGGCTGGACCAGCGCCATCCAGCCCGGCACCGGGTACTCCGCACGTCGCGTCCGGCACGACCGCAGGATCGCCCGCGCCACCGCCTCCGGACCGATCGTCGGCAGCGGCCCGCCGAGCGGGACGCCGTCGGTCAGCCCGGTCCGCACCGCCGTGGGCAGGACGGCGCTGACCGTCACGCCCGTCCCCGCCAGTTCCTCGCGGACGGCCCCCGAGAGCCCCACGGCCGCGTACTTGCTGGCGTTGTAGACGGCCATCCCCTGGAACGGGACCTTCCCGGCCATGCTCGCGACGTTCACGACATGGCCCCGGCCGCGCTCCAGCATCCCCGGCAGCACCAGCCGCATCCCCAGCAGCGGCCCCCACGTGTTCACGTCGAACGTCGCCCGGCTGACCGCGTCGCTCTCGGCCAGGAAGGGACCGAGCGGCATGATCCCGGCGTTGTTGACCAGGACGTCGACGGGGCCCGCGGCGTCCAGGAAGGCGGCGAAGGAGTCCCGGTCGGTGACGTCGAGCTCGTGCCCGTGCGCCCCGATCCGCGCGGCTGTCTCCGCGGCGCCGTCCCGGTCGCCGATGTGGACGGTCAGGCCGAGCGCGGCGAACCGTGCGGCGGCCGTCCGGCCGATCCCGCGGGCGCCGCCGGTCACGGCGACGACGGCGCCCGGTCGCAGTACAGGGGGTGGTCTCATGCGTCCTCCGGCTGTTCGGATACCGAAGGTATTTGGACGCCAACTGGACTGTCAATGGGTATCTGGATACCATCGGTATCCATGCCGAGACAGACCCGTGCCGAGAGCCGGGCCCGCACCAGGGAGCTTCTGCTCACCACGGCCCGCGAGCTCTTCCTCCGCGACGGCTACCACGCCACCAGCCTGGAGAAGGTCGCGGACGCCGCGGGCTTCTCCAAGGGGGCCGTCTACTCCAACTTCCCGACCAAGGACCACCTGTGCGAGGAGGTCATCACCCAGGTCAGGAACGAGCAGATCCACGCGATCCACACGGCCTTCACCTCCGAGGGCACCATCGACCAGCGGCTGGAGGCCTTCGACGCCTGGGCCGACGCCACCCTCGGCGACCCCGGCTGGACCCTGCTGGAGGCCGAGTTCGCCATCCACGCCGTCCGGAAGGCCCCCGAGGTCCGCGCCCGCGTCGCGCAGGGGGGCAGGGAGGCGGCCGCGGCCCTGGAGTTCCTCATCGGGGAGGAGCTGAAGGCCCGCCCCCGCGAGCTGCCGCTTCCCGCGGCCGAGCTCGCGGAGGCCGTCCTCGACCTGGGGATCGGCCTGGGCATCAGGCGCGCCGTCGATCCGGACCTGTCACCCCGCCCGCTGGGCGACCTCGTCCGCCTCCTCCTGCGCGCCTGACGCCCGTCCGGGCTACTCGCAGACGACGCCGTCCTTGTCGCGGTCCTGGTACCAGTAGTACTCGGGGTCGCTGCCCTGGTAGTAGGGCCCGTAACCGGAGGCTTTGGCCTCGGTGCAGGTCGAGAAGCGGGGGTCGTTGCCCGCGGGGGGAGGCGGCGGCGTGGGCTTGCGGTTCCAGGACCGCGTGGAGACCTTGCGGCCCGCGGCGTTGCGGAGGGTCGCGGTGTCGGCGATGTTGTTCCAGATGTACCAGCCGCGGTTCATGTAGACGTGCTTGGCGCCGTCGCGGCCCTTGCCGGTGTGGACGGTCAGGCTCGCCTTCGCCTTCAGCTTGATGTTCTTGAACCGGTAGACGTGGTTCTCCACGTCCTTCAGGGTCCAGCCCTTGAGCTTGACGGCCTTGCGCCCGGTGTTCTTGATGACCACGTACTCGCGGACGAGCTGGGCGTTCTCCCGGGTGTCCTTTCCCGAGGGGTCGTACAGAACCTTGACGATCTTCACGGTGGGCGCGGCGGCCTGAGCCGCCCCGGGGACCGCCGCGAGGGCGAGGGCGGCGGCGGCCGCACCCGCGAGGACAAGACGCATATCTGCTCCTAAATCGCTCCCGAACGGGGGGCAACTCTAGGCCGGGAGCGGAGCCGGGGCTGACGTGACGTGCGCGGACGGAACCCTTTTGTTACTTCCGTTTGACTCTGTAGTCACCTGGGCACGAAGAGTTATCGCAGGGCTCGGGGACGGAGGACGGATGGACAGCAGGGAAAGGCTCACGCCGGAACGGGTGCGCGCCAAGGTGTTCGCCACGGTCCGGCTGCGTGAGGGCTACGACATGGCCGAGGTCGACGCGTTCCTCCACGAGGTGGAGGAGACCATCGACGGCCTCCTGTCGGACGTCGCACGGCTGGCCAGGGTGGAGCCGCCCAGTCCGGCGGGCGACGCGGTGCAGCTGATGTCGCTGGCCCAGGAGACGGCCGACAAGCTGGTGGAACGGGCCGAGCGGCAGGCCGAGCAGATCGTCGCCGACGCCAGGACCCGCGCCGACCAGATGGACCGCGAACTCGCTGGAAGGGCCGCCGCGCTGGAACGTGCCGCCCAGGACCAGCAGCGGCTGGAGCGCATCCACGCGTTCCTGCGCGGCACCGGCGGCTCCGCCTCGGCGGGGTTGCACGACCAGCTCGCCCAGCTCCAGAGCCTGCTGGACGAGCTGACACCGTCCAGGCCACTGGTGCCCGCACCCGGCAGCCCCCTCGACACCCGCGGCAAGGCCGTCTGGCCGCCCCAGTCCTGACCACCCCGATCCTGACCGCGAAGTCCTGACCGCCCGGTCCGACCGCCCGGTCCGACCATCCCGGGATCGACCTGCCCGGGATCGACCTGCCCGGGCCTGCTCATCCGCCGGTCCGGTCTTCCGGACCACTCCCGCACGAGAGGCGCTGAATGCTTCCCCTCGCCTGGGCCGCGGGCATCGCGGTCCTGATGATCGCCGTGGCCACCCTCGCGGGCGCGTGGCTGGCCCGCCGCCTTTCCGGCCGGGTCGGCCTGTGGCTGGCCGCCACCGCCGCGATGCTGCTGGCGGCGGCGCTCGCCGACATGATCCCCGCCGCCCGGCGCGACGCCGCGGCGCTGATCCTCCCGTTCTGGCCGGTGCTCGCCGCCCTCGCCGCGGGCTTCGCCGGGACCGCCCTCCTGACCCGCCGGACCGGCCGCAGGCCCGGCGGTGAGCACGCGCCGGGCCGCCACAAGCGGGCCCGGCGCGTCGCGGGGATCGCGGTGTTCGCCGGGACGGGTGCCGCCTACGCCGTCACGACCCACCGCGCCCTGGAGTCGGGGGCGATGGCCTTCGGTCTCACGACCACGTCGATGATCGCCATCACGGTCCAGGCGCTCGGGGCGGGACTGGCGATGACGATCCTCCTCGACCTGGGCGACCGGAGGCTCTTTCCCTGGCTGGCCGGTGCCTGCCTGGCACCGGCCCTCGGCATCCTCGGTGCGATCTTCCTTCCGCCGCCGCCCGCGCTGGTCCCGATCCAGCTCGGCCTCGCCTCCGGCATCCTGCTGTGCGCCGCGCTGATCGCTCTGTTCCTCGCCGCGAGGGAGGCGCGGCCCGCCGCGGTCGCGGCCGCCTTCGCCGCCGGGTCCGCCGTCGGCCTCCTGGCCGCCCTCATCCAGGTTCCGCCCGCCTTTCCGGCGCCGCCGCCGGGCTCGGCTCCGGCCGTCGCGGGGCTACCCGGCTCCGAACCGCTCGCGCCGCCCCCGTACGGCGACCCCGCCCGCCCCGCGGCCGCGCCCCCGCAGCCGAAGGGCGTCACCCCGACGCCCGCCCGGCCGGCCAAGGCCCCCGCGGCCTACCTGAAGGAGCTGAGGTCGGGCAGAGTCTCCCTGGCCAAGGCCCTGCGCGCGCCGCCCGCCGCCGGCCTCGACCTCGGTGCCACGCTCCGCACCCGCTATCCCGGGGCCAGGGTCCGCTCGGCGCTGGCCTCGCTGGGCATGACGGAGAAGGCCCGGGTGGGCGACCTCACCGCGGGCGAGATCCCCGAGCTCCTGCGCACCCTCGGCAGGCCGACGGCGGCCACCGCCCGGAAACCGCCGGGCCACGGTGGATGAGGCGAGGTTCAGCGGCCGGACGCCACCCGGGGCCGGGGCCGCGCCGGAGCGGAGGAGGCCTCGATGTAACGGGCGAGGATGAGGTCGGCGAGTTCCGGGGCGTCGCCCAGCACGGGGGAGACGGCCAGGGCGCCGGCCTCGAAGGACGCCGCGGCGACCTTGTCGGCGAAGTAGCCGGGCGCCAGGAAGTAGGAGGCGACGACCACCCGAGGGGCGCCCGCCTCGTGGAGGGCGTGGATCGCCTCGGCCGGGGTGGGGGAGGCCGCGGAGGCGTAGGCGGGGCGGACGTCCCACCAGCCGCTGCCGCGCCAGGCCCGGGCCATCCCCGCGACGGCCGCGTTGGCCGAGCCGTCGGAGGAGCCCGCCGCGACCAGGACCACGGCCGTGTCGGCGCGGGGCGCCACCCCGGCCTCGGCCAACCGCCGCTCCAGGGCGTCGAGCAGCAGCGGATGCGGGCCGAGGGTGTCGGCGACCCGGACCGACAGGCGCGGGTTGCGCCGCCGGGCGGCCGCGAGCACCCCCGGAAGGTCGATCTTGCTGTGGAAGGCGGCGGTCAGCAGCAGCGGCAGGACCACCGCGTCGTCGAGACCCGACAGCGCCTGGACGGGGTTGGGCGGTGAGTGGTCGAGGTAGGAGGTGCGCACGTCCAGGCCGCGGGCCCGCACGAGGGACAGCAGGGACTCCACCGTCGCCGCTGCCCGCGGGTCTCGCGACCCGTGGGCGACGGCCACCAGCGGCGGCGTCAGATGTGGATGCCGCACTCGACCTTGCCCAGTCCGGCCCAGCGTCCGCTGCGCGGGTCCTCGCCCGGCTCGACCCGCGACGTGCAGGGCTCGCAGCCGATCGAGGGAAAGCCGTCGTAGTGCAGCGGGTTGACGAGGATGCCGTTGTCCTCGATGTAGTTGTCCATCTCCGCTTCGGTCCAGTGGAGGATGGGGTTGACCTTGACCATCTGGCGCTTGCGGTCCCACTCGACGACCTTCATCGCCTTGCGGGAACGCGTCTCATCGGCGCGGACGCCGGTGAACCACGCCATGTAGCCCTCGAGCGCGCGGCCGAGCGGCTCGACCTTCCGCAGGTGGCAGCAGAGGTCGGGGTTGCGGCCGTACAGCCGCGGCCCGAGGTCGCGGTCCTGCTCCTCGACGGTCCGCGACGGCGTCACGTTGATGACGTTGACCGGGTAGACGGCCTCGACGGCGTCGCGGGTGCCGATCGTCTCGGCGAAGTGGTACCCGGTGTCGACGAACAGCACGTCGATCCCGGGCTTCACCTTGGACACGAGATGGATGAGCGCGGCGTCCGACATCGAGGACGTCAGGCAGATCCGGTCGCCGAAGGTCGCGGACGCCCAGCGGATGATCTCCAGTGGGCTGGCGCCGTCGAGCGCGGTGGCGGCCGAGTCGACGATGTCCTCGAGCGAAAGCGAGGGTCTGCTGGTGTCCAGGATGACGGTCACTGGGGGGCTCCTATCCCGAGGAAATTCACGCGGAACTTGCGGGCACAGGCCCGGCAGTGCCAGGTCCCGTCCCCCTCGAAGGGGTGTAGGTCTTCTTCTCCGCAGTACGGGCAGTAGAACGGGACCGCGCGCTCGCTCATTTCGTGATCCCTGTTACTGGACGTCTGCGTCGTCGGCGCGGGCGACCCACTGGGCGAACGTCTCGCCCTCGGTCCGCTGCTCCTCGAACTTGAGGACGACCCGCTCGACGTAGTCGGTCAGGTCCTTGGACGTGGTCTTGAGCCCGCGGACCTTCTTGCCGAAGGACGCGCCGACCTGGCCGCCGAGGTGGATCTGGAAGCCCTCGACCTGGTCGCCGTTCTCGTCGACGACCAGCTGGCCCTTGAACCCGATGTCGGCGACCTGGACGCGGGCGCAGGAGTTCGGGCAGCCGTTGATGTTGATCGTCAGCGGCTGGTCGAAGGTCGGCAGCCGCTTCTCGAGCTCGTCGATCATGTCGGCGGCGCGGGCCTTGGTCTCGACGATGGCCAGCTTGCAGTACTCGATGCCGGTGCAGGCCATGGTCTGGCGGCGGAACTCCGACGGACGGACCTGGAGGTCGATGGCCTCGAGCTCGTCGGCGATGGCCTCGGTCTTCTCGAGCGGGATGTCGAGGACGACCATCTTCTGCTCGGCCGTGGTGCGCAGCCTGTCGGAGCCGTACCGCTCGGCGATGTCCGCGATCTTGTGCAGGATGTCGCCGTTGACCCGGCCGACCTTCGGTGCGAACCCGACGTAGTAGTTGCCGTCCTTCTGCGGGCGGATCCCGACGTGGTCGCGGCGGCCGACGGGCGCGGCGGGGGCGGGACCGTCGGGCAGGGAGAAGCCGAGGTACTCCTTCTCCAGGATCTCGCGGAACTTCGCGGGACCCCAGTCGGCCATCAGGAACTTGATCCGGGCACGGTGCCGCAGGCGGCGGTACCCGTAGTCCCGGAAGATCGAGATGCAGCCCTTCCAGACCTCGTGGGCCTGCTCGGGCTTGACGAACACGCCGAGGTGCTTGGCGAACATCGGGTTGGTCGACAGGCCGCCGCCGACGAACACCTGGTAGCCGGCCTCGCCCTGGTCGTTGACCACGCCGACCAGCGCCACGTCGTTGATCTCGTGGACGGTGCAGTGCGAGGTGCAGCCGGAGAAGGCGGACTTCCACTTGCGCGGCAGGTTCGAGAACTCCTTGGTCCCGATGTAGCGCTGGTGGACGTCGTGGACCTGCGGGGTGGCGTCGATGATCTCGTCCTCGGCGACCCCGGCCAGCGGACAGCCGATGATGACGCGCGGGGTGTCGCCGCAGGCCTCCATGGTGTCGAGGCCGACGGCCTCCAGGGCGTCCCAGATCGCGGGGACGTCCTCGACGGCGATCCAGTGGTACTGGATGTTCTGCCGGTCGGTGATGTCCGCGGTGCCGCGGGCGTAGGTGTTGGAGATGTCGGCGAGGGTCCGCAGCTGGGCCACGCTGAGCTGGCCGCCGTCGATGCGGACGCGCATCATGAAGTACTTGTCGTCGAGCTCCTCGTCCTCGAGGATCCCGGTCTTGCCGCCCTCGATCCCGGGCTTTCGCTGGGTGTACAGGCCGTACCAGCGCATCCGGCCGCGGAGGTCGGCCGGGTCGATCGAGTCGAACCCGCCCTTGGAGTAGATGTCGACGATGCGGCGGCCGACGTTCAGCCCGTCGTCGTTCTTCTTGTTCTCTTCGTTCTTGTTCAGCGGTTCGCGGTAACCGAGAGCCCACTGGCCCTCTCCACGCTTGCTACGGGGTGGCACGGCGCGCGTCCTCTCCAGGACTCGTATATCTGGTGGAGGGCAGGCGTGACGAAGCGGGCTGTCAGAACAGGTGAGACGGGACGCCGGCATCGCCACGCGCCCGGGAAACAGGTCGGGGCGTGGTTGGGGCGTTACCGACAGATGGCGCTGCGGACCCGGAGAAAGTCCACGTGCCGGCGCTTGGCCAGCATCGGGTCGAGGGCAGCAGTCATGCTCTGACTTTGACACGCGGTGTGGCCGGTTGTCCAGCCGCGTCCGTCATGTGGACAGAGCGTCGAGGCCCAGGAGAGCGTCATGATCACCCCTGCCTCACCCAGTTGAGGGGTGCCTCGCTTGTTTCCTCGGCCGCATCCGGGACATGGTGTTGGCAGTCGCACCAGGTTCCGCCACGGCATTCGGGATGGCGGCGCTCCCGGCACGGCATGCAGATCATGACTAATTGTCACCTACTGTTACACGTGCCCCGAACAGCGGGGGTGTGTCAGACATCATACCAAGAAGGCACGCTGAATCTGATCTATCGACTTGGGCGAGGCGGCATGATCCGGGCGTGGAAGGCTCTACCGTGGTGCCTGTGACGACTGCCGCCCCGCAGGTCGCGGACTCCTCGGCCACCGCCGCACCCAGGAGGGTGCTGGCGCTGGTCCGGCGTGCGCGCGTGCACAGGGTGCTGTGGCAGCTCACCAAAGGCACCTCGATCACGGCCTTCAAGTACCGGATCACCGGGCTCGCCGCGGAGGCCGCGTTCTGGGCGCTGCTGTCGCTCCCGCCGCTGATCCTCGGACTGATCTCCAGCGCGGGCTATCTGCGCGGGGCGTTCGGCGAGAGCACGGTGAACGAGCTCAGTCTGTGGATCAAGAACAAGTCGGGCACCTTCCTCACCCAGGACGCCGTCAACAACGTGGTGGCGCCCATGGTCGACGAGGTGCTCAACAAGAAGCACATAGAGATCCTCTCCCTGGGCTTCCTCATCTCCCTGTGGGCCGGGTCGCGGGCGCTGAGCGTCTACGTCGACACGATCTCGATCGCCTACGGGCTCGACGGAGTCCGGGGGGTCATCCGGGCGCGGCTCAAGTCCTTCTTCCTCTACATCGTCGGCCTGCTGGTCGCCGTGGTCGTCATCCCGATGCTGATCGCGGGGCCGCAGCTCGTCCGGGCCTGGATACCGGGCAGCGCGCACTTCGTCTCGATGCTCTACTGGCCGGTCGTCGTCACGCTGTCGATCTTCTTCCTGTCGCTGCTCTACCACCTGAGCGTGCCGGTGCGCACGGCCTGGTGGCGCGAGACGCCCGGAGCGGTCCTGGCGCTGGTCTTCTGGATCGCCGGCAGCGTGATCCTGCGCGAGTACCTGTCCGGGACGGTCTCCGGGGTCTCGGCCACGGCCTCGCTCGCGGCGCCCATCGCCGTCATGGCGTGGCTGTACGTCACGGCGTTCGCCGTCCTGGTCGGGGCGTGCCTGAACGCGGAGATCGACAGGCTCTGGCCTGCGGGGGAGACCTCGGCAGCACGGGCCAAGGCCCAGCTCGAGTGCCAGGTAAAGAATCTGGGGTAATACCTCTAAATCGGGCAAACTTCGCGTAATCTCCCGATTTATGACGGCTCCTGACCCCACTGAATCCACTGATACGGAAGCGCGCATCCGCACGGTCACCGGCCCCGCGCCCCTGTCCGCGCTCTCCGGCCGTGTGCTCGCCCACGAGCACCTGCGCGTCGACCTGCGGTGGCCCGTCGGGGAGGGATCCGACCCCCGGCGCTGGCTGGACGAGGAGATGCACGTCACGGCCGAGCTGACCGGTCTGCGCAAGGAGCACGATGTCTCGCTGGTCGTCGAGCTGAGCTGCGTGGGGATGGGCCGGGACGCCTCGGCCCTGGCCCGCATCAGTGCCGGCAGCCGCGTGGCGGTCGTCGCGGGGACGGGCTTCTTCTGCGAGCCGTTCCACCCCGCCTCGATCAGGGACCTGACCGTCGAGCGCCTCGCCGAGCGGATGATGGCCGAGATCGGGTACGGCATGGACGGCACGTCGGTTCTGCCGGGCGTCATCGGCGAGATCGGCACCTGGGGGGACCAGCCCACCGAGCGGGAGGAACGGGTCCTGCGGGCCGCCGCCCAGGCCTCGGTGGAGTCGGGGCTCCCGATCGCCACCCACGGCAGGGCCGGGCTCGCCCAGCTCGAGCTTCTGATGGCGGAGGGCGTCTCGCCCGAGCGGGTCGCGGTCGGCCAGCAGGACCTGGTCGAGGACCCCGCGGTGCACCGCAAGATCGCCGAGACCGGGGCCTACGTCTCCTTCGGGAACCTGGCGCTGTCGTCGCCGGAATCCGCCAGGGCGGCCGTGGACCTCATCGAGGCGGGGCACGCCTCCCGGCTGCTGCTGAGCGGCGGCCTGTCCCGGATGGAGCAGCTCAGGCACTATGACGGGCCCGGCTACGGGGTGCTGTTCACCGGCGTCCTGCCGGCGCTGCGCGCCGCGGGTGTCGACGAGGAGACCCTGGAGCTCGTCACCCGGACCAATGCTCTTAACTGGCTGTCGGCCGCCTGATCGGCGGTCAGAGCCGAGCGTGGGGCCCGTTGCCTTGGTGGCACGGGCCTTTCGTGTTGTTAAGGGACCCTGAGCGGCAGTGGTCTGGACCAGTCTGGTATGGCGGTTGGTCGAAACCGCTCCCAGACGGGGTTAGGCTGTGCTTGGGAAACGCAAACGGCCCCGCAATAGGGCTTGCGAGGCCGTGAACGTTGTGGTTGACCGAGACCCGGAACCAGCTCGGCGTGAGCGGGTTCCGTGAGACCGGTGCCGGGGTGCGCAGTGTGATCTGCAGACGCGCTGTCGTGCCTTCGGGCGGCTGGTGCCCTTAGGCGGCGTTGGCGCGGCGCATGCGGCGGCGACGCTCCGAAGCGCGCTCGTCCTCGTTCAGCCCGCCCCACGTACCGTACTTTTCGGGACGGGAGACGGCATAGTCGAGACAATCCGTGCGGACGGGGCAGCCCATGCAGACCTGCTTGGCCTTGCGCTCGCGAATCTCTCGTTCGGGCTGACGTTCGCCGTCGGGACCGAAGAAGAGCACAAGGTCTTCCCCCCGGCACGCGGCGGCGTCCTGCCAGCCCCAGCTGGGCCGCGGGAGGTTAGCCTGCCGACGTACCTGAGCCATGAAACACCCACCTCAGTTGTTTTCTGAGCAAATAAGGACATAGACGTTGCGAACGCACGCAACGAAACCGAGTTTGCGGCGTCCTAATTTCCAACGTCTGGAGTTGCCGCTGTGTTCCCAAATCTGGGTTGGCTCGCGGCGCAGCATCCCCGAGTGGGGCCTAAAAGAGGTTACACGAGGGCGGCCTCGCTGTGAAGAGTGAGGTCCCTCATTTGGTATGTCTGGACGGACTCACTGCACTCGGACCCACAGGTTCCGGAGGTTTCTACCGCTTCGACCACGCCTGACCAGGTGATATCACCCGCGGTGACCATGACCTCGAACGGACCGGTTCCAGTGACAGATGTGACCCGCACCGCATTTACATCCAGCATACCGGTGTGCTGGCGCACAAAGTGCTCCGCGGCCTGCCCGGACTCCGGGAGCCCGGCCCTGCCGCGCAGGTGTTCGAGCACCACTTCGCCCCGCAGGTAGGCCTCCACCGCGGTCTCGGCGCTGCGCGCCTCGAGCGCGCCGTAGTAGAGACCGTGCGGAAAGCACACCAGATTGGCCGCGAAGCGGTCCCCGCCGACATGGCTGGTCTCCCAGACCTTGTCGCCGTACCGCTTCGCCAGATGCCGCGCCAGCGGTCCGCCCGTCTTGGCACAGCACACGTTGCGCTTGGCATGGGTGCAGACCAGGAGGACGGCCTCGTCGGTGAGCTCGCCCCAGAACGGGCGCTCCCCCCGGGCCACCTTCGCCAGATCGAGCGAGTCGAGCTCCGCGGGGTCGGTGATGACCCGGCTCTCCAGCCAGGGGGTCTCGCCGGAGTAGCCGACGAAGACCCGGAGCGGGAGGCCGGAGTGGCGCCGGCCCGGCCTGCGGATGAGCTGGGGGCGTACCCCCGCCCTCGTGGCCTCCGCCACGATCGGGAGCCCCATCTGCTCGATCCGCTCGGCCCAGGGGCCGGGATGCTCGAGCAGGAGCCACGCGCGCGCCTTGGTGGTGGCGGTGGCGAGGCAGGGCAACTCTCCGGTGTGGGATCCCGTGCAGTGCTCACAGCTTTTTCCGTGCGACACGAGCGACCCCTTTCCCCGGCAAGTTAGGCCACCCTAACCTAACTTCGTCCTGCCCTGCCAGTGTCCGTGACACACCTCATACCGTTGATGATCTTTCGTCAAACAGGGCGGCGACCTGCGGGAGCGCAGTGGCACGGTCCTTTTCGACCAGCCCGATACGCGTCCTGCGGTCAAGGACGTCATGCTCGTCCAGGGCGCCTTCATGCATGATCGCCCACACGAGCTCGGCCCGCAGGAACGGGCTTTCCGGCAGGACCGGTTCGAGCAGCGAGGGGTCGTCGGCGGCCAGGGCCACGAGGTCGGCGGCCTCGGTGCCGTAGCGGCGCAGGAGGCGGGCGGGGGCGTCGAGGCGGGCGAGATCGGCGGCCGGGGCGGCCCCGACCAGGGGGAGGGCGGCCGTCCGGGACGGCCCGCTGTCCGGGAGGGAGGCGTCGACCGCGTCCTGGGCCATCCGCCGGTAGGTCGTCAGCTTGCCGCCGACGATCGTCACGACGCCGTCGGGTGAGGTGAGGACGGCGTGCCTGCGGGAGATGTCGGCGGTGGTGCCCTCGGCGTCCAGCAGGGGGCGCAGCCCGGCGAACGCCCCGACGACGTCGGAACGGCGCACGCCCGCGTCCAGGACGGTGCCGAGCAGGTCGAGCAGGAAGCCGATGTCGGCCTCCGGAACGGTGGGCACGTCGGGGATGTCCTCGACGGGCTCGTCGGTGAGGCCGACGTAGATCCGGCCGTCGCCCTGGGGGAGGACCAGCGCGAACCGGCTGGTGGACCCCGGGATCGGCAGGTGCATGCCCGCCTTGAGGCCGCCGAGCGCGGATCCGTCGAGGACGAGGTGGGTGCCCCTGGACGGCCGCAGCCGCACGCCGGGGACCAGCCCGCCCGCCCACACGCCGGCGGCGTTGATCACCTTCCGCGCCCTGATGTCCTTCTCGGCACCGGTGAGCTCGTCCCTGACCCGCGCGCCCGAGCCCGTCACCTCCAGAGCCCGGCACCGGGTGATGATCCGGGCCCCGTGCGCGGCGGCGGTCCTGGCGACGGCCGTCACGAGCCGGGCGTCGTCGCAGAGCCGCCCGTCCCAGGAGAGCAGGCCGCCGCGCAGCCCGTCCCGGCGCAGCGCGGGTGCCAGCGCGACGGTCTCGGCCGCCGACAGCCGACGCGGACCCGGCAGGACCCGGCGCGGGGTCCTGGCCGCCGCCCGCAGCAGGTCGCCCGCCCGCAGCCCGATCTCGGCCAGCGCGGCGTTGCGGCCCGGCACCAGCGGGGTCAGCGGCATGACGAACGGCATCGCCCTGGCCAGGTGGGGTGCGGTGCGCGTCATGAGGGTGCCGCGCTCGACCGCGCTCTCGTAGGCGACGTCGACCTGCCCGGAGGCCAGGTAGCGCAGCCCGCCGTGGACGAGCTTCGAACTCCACCGCGACGTCCCGAACGCCAGGTCGTGGGCGTCGATGGCGGTCACGCTGAGCCCGCGGGAGGCGGCCTCCAGCGCGACCCCGGCCCCGGTGATCCCCAGGCCGATCACGAGGACGTCGGTGACGTCGTCCTCGGCCAGCTCGCGTGCCCTGCGGGCGGCGTTCAGGGAGCTCTTCGGTTCCATGGGCTTCTCCGTCAGGGCCTGAGGGTGAGGGTGAGGACGCGGCGCAGGTCGGCGTCGAAATGCTCGGTGGCCAGCTCGCCGGGGCCCGTCATGGTGGGCAGCGAGAGGGCGAAGGACTGGACGATCAGCAGCAGGGTGCGGGCCTGCCGGCGGGGGGCGTCGGTGCGGATGGAGCCGTCGGCGTGCCCCCTGGCCAGCTCGCCCTCGATCAGTTCGAGGAACGCCTCCTGGGAGGCGCCCGTCCGGGTCAGGACGTAGGGGAGCAGCAGCTCGGGGTCCACCTCGATGATCTTGCGCAGCAGGGGGTGCTCGCGCAGAAGGCGGGTGCCCTTGGTGAGGGTGTCGACCAGCCGGGTGCGGGCGTCACCGGTCGCCCCGGCGATCACCGCCTCGGCCAGGGCCAGCCACTCGCGTGTCATGAGGTCGCCCACGATGGTCTGGACGTCGGGCCAGCGCCGGTAGAGCGTCATCCGGGAGACGTTCGCGCGGCGGGCGATGTCGGTCAGGGTCGTGCGGCGGACGCCGACGGCCAGGACGCAGGCGCGGGCGGCGTCGAGGACGACGTCCTCGTCGACGCGGCGGGTGTTGTGACGAATCGACGTCATGTGTCACAGTGAACCACAACACGACCGTGAGAGCACATATCCGTGAGGAGCCGGTGATGAGCGACATGCTGTGGTCGGGCTGGGGCGACCCGGGGAAGGCGGCGCCACTGCCCGAACAGGTCGTGGCGCTGCTGAGGGACATGCTCGGCGTCAAGCCGCGCGACCTCCCGCCCGTCGCGCTGGGGGACATCGTGCCACCCGCGCCGCGGCTGGCGGGGAAGGCCCTGGCGGACCTCGCCGCGCACGGCGAGGTCCGCACCGACGCCGAGACCAGGGTCAGGCACACGCGCGGCAAGTCGACCCCCGACCTGCTGGCGGTCCGGCAGGGCGAGACGGTCCACACCCCGGACGCGGTCGTGCTGCCCGCGGACCACGAGGGCGTCCTCGCGATCCTCGCTCTGGCGGCCGAGCACGGCTTCGCCGTCGTCCCGTTCGGCGGCGGCACCTCCGTGGTCGGCGGCCTCGCCCCCGCCGCGGACGCCTTCGTGGCCCTCGACCTGCGCCGCCTCGACGCCCTCGTGGCCGTCGACGAGGTCTCCAGGACCGCGACGCTCCAGGTCGGCCTGCGCGGGCCGCGGGTCGAGGAACTGCTCGGCGGGCACGGCTTCACCCTCGGCCACTTCCCGCAGTCGTTCGAGTGGGCGAGCGTCGGCGGGTTCGCCGCCGCGCGCTCCAGCGGCCAGTCCTCCGCGGGATACGGCCGCTTCGACGACCTGGTCGTCGGCCTGACGGTCGCGACGCCCGCCGGCACGATCACGATGGGCCGCGCCCAGAAGTCGGCCGCGGGACCCGATCTGCGCCAGCTGTTCCTCGGCTCCGAGGGCGCCTTCGGCGTGATCACCGAGCTGACGGTCCGGATCAGGCCCGTGCCCGCGGTCAAGGTCTACGAGGGCTGGAGCTTCCCCGACTTCGCCACCGGCTCGGCGGCGCTGCGCGCCCTCATCCAGGACGGACCCGTCCCGACCGTGCTCCGGCTGTCGGACGAGACCGAGACCCTGGTCGGTCTCGCCAGGGCGAGCTCGATCGGCGAGGGCGGCAGCGGCTGCCTGGCGATCGCCGGTTTCGAGGGCGAGCCGGAGGAGGTCGCGGCCCGGAGGGCAGGGGCCGGAACGGTCCTCACCGCGCTCGGCGGCACGCCGCTCGGGGAGGAGCCGGGAGAGTCGTGGGCGCACGGCCGGTTCGCCGCCCCCTATCTGCGCGACTCCCTCCTGGACGTCGGCGCGTTCGTCGAGACCCTCGAGACCACGACGTTCTGGTCGAACCTGCCGGTGCTCTACCAGGCCGTGCGCGACGCCCTCCCGGGCCATCTCGTGATGTGCCACATCTCGCACGTCTACGCGAGCGCCGCGTCGCTGTACTTCACGATCGTCACCCCCGAGATCGACTGGCCGGCCGCCAAGACGGCCGTCAACGAGGCGATCATCGCGGCGGGCGGCTCGATCAGCCACCACCACGGCGTCGGCTCCGACCATCTCGCCGCCTACGCCGAGGAGATCGGTCCGCTCGGCGTCGGCGTCCTGAGGGCGATCAAGGCGGAGCTGGACCCCCACGGAGTCCTCAATCCGGGCATTCTGGTCCCGTGAGGACTTTCACTGCGGTGGTCAACCCCACCGCGGGCGGCTCGGCGTCCGCCCGCACGCTCATCCCCCTGGCCCGCCGCCTGCGCGAGGCCGGAGCGACGCTGACCGTCGAGTACAGCCGCGACCTCGGTCACGCCCGCGACCTCGCCCGGACGGCCGCCGCGCGCGGCGACGTCGTCCTGGGCGTCGGCGGCGACGGCATGGCGGGCGGGGTCGGCGGCGCGCTCGCCGGCACCGACGCCGTCTACGGGATCGTCCCGGCCGGGCGCGGCAACGACTTCGCCCGCCAGCTCGGCCTGCCCACCGGCATCGAGGAGCTCGCCGAGCTGCTGCTGCACGGCGAGGCGACCCCGGTCGACGTCCTGACGGTCAACGGCGAACCCGCGCTCGGCAGCGTCTACGCGGGCGTCGACGCCGTCGCCAACACCTACGCCAACGACACCCGGCTGCTGCGCGGCAAGGCCTCCTACACCTGGGGGGCGCTGCGCGCGTTCGCCGGCTGGCGGCCCACGACCTACACCGTGACGGTCGACGGCACCCCGATGGAGCGCAGGGCCTACACGGTCGTGGCCGCCAACTCCGGCTACTACGGCTTCGGCCGCCGCATCGCCCCGGGCGCGGTCGTCGACGACGGGCTCATCGACGTCGTGATCATCAGGCACGGCTCGCGCCGGCTGTTCGTGACGGTCATGAACGAGCTGGAGACCGGATCGCACGTCGGCCGTCCGGAGGTCGAGGTGCTGCGCGGCACGGAGGTCAGGATCGAGGCCTCCCGTGATCTTCCCTACGGCTGCGACGGAGAGCTGCCCGGCAGGCTTCCGGTCACGGTCGGGGTCCTGCCCTCGGCGCTGCGCGTGATTCGTCCGTAAGCTGGGATCATGAAGGTGATCGAGTTCGTCCTGAACATCCTCTGGCTGGTCTTCTGCGGGATCTGGATGGCCCTCGGCTACTTCGTGGCCGGGGTCGTCTGCTGCATCCTGATCATCACGATCCCGTTCGGCATCGCCTCGTTCCGCATCGCGGGCTACGTGCTGTGGCCGTTCGGGCGGACGACGGTCGAGAAGCCGGGTGCGGGGGCCCCGTCCTTCGTGGGCAACGTGATCTGGGTGGTCTTCGCCGGCTGGTGGCTGGCGCTCGGCCACATCCTCACCAGCATCCCGCTGTTCGTGTCGATCATCGGGATCCCGTTCGGCTGGGCCAACCTGAAGATGATCCCCATCTCCCTGATGCCGCTGGGGCGCGAGGTGGTCTCGACCGATCAGCGCTTTGGGGCCTCCTGAGGGGTGGACAGGTCCTCTGACCAGCGACATTATGGTCGGATGTCCAGCGCCACCCCCCTTCCGAAGACCGGAGAGGTCTTCTTCGACGCCCGGGGCGACCAGCGGGCGATGCGTCTGAGCTGGCACCCCGACGCCGACGTCGTGGTCCTCAGCCTCTGGAACCAGGGCACCTGCGTGGCCACCTTCCGGCTGGCGTCGACGGAGATCACTCCGTTCATCGAGGCGCTCGCGCAGGGCCTGCCGCAGCAGCCGAGGGGCCGCAGGCACGCCCCGGCGCCCGTCACGGCGCCCCAGGACGTGATCCCGCCCTCGCCCGCCGAGGACATCCCGCTGACCGGCCAGTACCAGCACCCCCGGCACTAACGATTCGGGCGGAAACCGGGATTCCTTGCCGCGGGGGCGCCGCACGTGATGACCTTGGAGGGTGACGACCCCCCGAAACTCACACCGTTCCTCCGCCAGCGCCGGATGGGGCTGCCAGGAGGACGGCCACTACCGCGAGCTCGGCCCGCAGCAGGCGCTGTCGTGGCTGCGGCCGTCGGTGCTGTGGCGGTCGAGGAACGATGTGATCGCCAAGCGGTTCGGCGACCCGGTCGACGACATCAGGCGCCGCTGGATCGGTGAACCCGGCGACATGCTGCTGCGCAGCGAACCGGACACGACCTTCTCCTTCCTGCTGCTCGGCGACACAGGAGAGGGGGACCAGTCGCAGTTCGCGGTGGTCCCGGGCATGTTGAAGATCGGGCAGGACACCGACTTCGCGGTGATCGCCAGCGACGTGATCTACCCGATCGGGAGCGTCAACGACTATCCGCAGAAGTTCTTCAAGCCCTACCAGGACTACCGCAAGCCGATCTACGCGATCCCCGGCAACCACGACTGGTACGACGGGCTCGAGGGGTTCATGCGGGTGTTCTGCGACCGTCAGGGGGACGGTTCGCCGGGCGACTGGTGGCACGGGAGCCTCGGGTTCGTCGCGCGGAAGCTGTGGCGGCGGCCGGAACCCGCCGACGAGGAGAAGCTCGCCGAGGGGCGCAAGCTGCGGTCGATGGTGGAGCAGCAGGCCGTCCAGCCGGGGCCCTACTGGGTGATCGACAGCCCCGAACTGCGGATCATCGGGATCGACACCGGGATCCAGGGGCGCCTCGACCGGGAGCAGGGCGCGTGGCTGCGGCGGGTGTCGGCGGACCCGCGCCCGAAGCTCCTGATCACCGGAAAGCCGATCTACAAGGACGACGTCCACCAGCCGGGCTCGATCGAGGGCGGCGGGACGGTCGACGAGATCGTCCGGGAGTTCTCCTACGTCGCGGTGATCGGCGGGGACATCCACAACTACCAGCGCTACCCGATCGTCCTCCAGCGCGACGGCCGCGACGAGATCGTCCAGTACGTGGTGGCGGGCGGGTCGGGGGCGTTCATGCACGCCACGCACACGATCGCCAGGACCTCGACGGTGGTGGAGGACACCTTCACCTGCTATCCGCTGCGCGGCGACTCCCTGGTCTTCTACAGCCGGCTCTACGGGCGGCGGCTGCGCTGGCTGGGCCTGCGCCGGTTCTTCGACATCTCCTATCCCGAGGCGGCGGCCGCGGTCTCCGAGCGGCTCGGGATCCCGCCCAGCAGGCCCGAGGCCGACGACGTGAAGCCGGGCCGGCGGGCCAGGATGATCGCGTCGCTGCTCGGGGTGCCGGGCGCCACCGGCAGGCTGACCTCCTGGTTCCGCCTGCCGGTCCGCAAGGCCTACCACAAGCTCTTCTCCGAGACGGCCGACTCCGACCTCCCGCCGTTCTTCAAGAGCTTCCTGCGCATCGACGTCACCCCCGGCGAGCTGCGTATCCGCTGCATCGGCGCGTCGGGCTGCCGGGCGCACGAGCTGGCCCCGCCCGTCGAGGACGACTTCCGGATCCCGCTGCGCTGAGCCTCAGCGGCGGGCGGTGCGGAGCAGGGACAGCAGGGAGGCGGCGGAGACGGCCGCCCAGACGCCCTCGAGGAGGAGGAAGCCCCACTGCCGCAGCACGAGCGCCTCGGCGGCCAGGATCGAGGAGCCGGCGAGGTTGGCGAGCAGGTAGCGGGGGGACCGGGCGTCGAGGACGCCGCGCTGGCTCAGGACGAAACCCGCGAGGACCAGCAGGGAACCCGAGATCTGGACGAGCTGGGACATGGCGACGCCTCCTGGGCGTCGTCGTGCGGTCCGGGTACGGCGCGTCTCGTCCGGGGCCCCGGTGGGTCCCGGGGACGCTCACCAGTGTATTCACCCGGGTCACGGCCGGGACGCGGGGTCAGCTGACCGTGGTGAAGATCTTGTGATCGCGCCCGGTCTGGTCGGCGTAGGCCATGGCGAACTCCGCGATCGCCTCGTCGAAGACCGTGGAGGTGCCCAGGTAGCCGGCGATGCGCATCCGCCGGCCGGTGTTGGCGTGGCCGACGGCGAGCGTCCGGGCGCAGAGCTCGGCGTACAGGGTGAGGCCGTAGGGGTTCATCGTGGTCGGGTCGATGTCGGACTTCAGGTCGCGGAGCCGGCGCCAGTAGTAGTTGCCGGGGCCGTCGGCCGACCAGCCGAGGAAGACGTCACTGGCGGACTGCAGGAGCCGCTGGCCGACGACGACCCTGCGGCCCTGGTTGCGGTAGGCGCTGGAGTACAGGTGGGGTTCGAGGACGGACCGGGTGGCCTCCTTGATCTGGAGGACCAGCGGGTCGTGGGCGTCGCGGCCCTGGAGGACGACGACGTAGCACCGGGTGCCGACGCCGCCGACGCCGACGACCTTGCGGGCGGCGTCGACGAAGCGGTACCGCGACAGCAGTTCGGCGACGTCCTCGCGGAGGGACCGGCTGTACTCGGCCAGCGAGTGCTTGACCAGGTCCTCGGTCGACTCGGTGCCGTCGCGGACCAGCAGCGGCGGATCCTCGACGATCCGCAGCCGGCCGTCGACGGTCGCGGTGAGCGTCCCGACCGCGGGGAGCCTGTCGCGGCGGTGGGTCTGGTCGAGATTCTTGGGGCGGTCGCGGAGGCCGCGCTTCATGATCTGCTCGATGACCTCGTCGCCCCTGGTCACCGTGGAGAAGACGGCGAGGTCGGGCATCGCGGCGAGCTCGCGCATCCGGAGCCGGTAGGCGGCCGCGGCCCTCCGCGCGAGGTCGCGCGCGTCCTCGTCGCCGAAGCCCTGGTCGCGGGCGGCGACGGCCAGGCTGGCGGCCAGCCGCTTGAGATCCCACTCCCAGGGGCCGGGAAGGGTCTCGTCGAAGTCGTTCAGATCGAAGACCAGTGAGCGACCGGGGCTCGCGTAGAAGCCGAAGTTCATGACGTGGGCGTCACCGCAGGCCTGGACGCCCAGCCCCGTCGAGGGGGTGGACGCCAGATCGCCCGCCATCACCGCGGCCGCGCCGCACAGGAACGCGAACGGCGAGGCCGCCATGCGCCGGTGGCGGAGCGGCACGAGGTCGGGCAGCCGCCGCTCGTCCTGGGCGAGCACGGTCAGCACGGGATTGCGCCGGTTCCCCGGCGGCGACCACGCGGCGTGGGACGAGCGGGGAACGGCTCGGCGCAGGAGCTTCCCCGTCTCGTACTCCTCGCGCGGCGTCCCTGTCATGATCATGGCTTTCCAGCCAGGACCCCAACACAAGCGCGCCCCCGCCCCAAGGAACCTTGACCCGGTCCGGGGCGGGGGCGCGACGGTCTCAGTGGTGCGGGGCGACCTCAGGATCGGGCCGCGACTCGATGTCGTTGACGAACGCGAGCCCCAGCGAGAGCGCCGCCACCACCCCACCGAAGATCGCCTGCCACTTGGTCCCCGAGGCCAGGTCCTCCAGCGCGAACGTCCCCGCGTCCGCCAGCACCCAGAACACGTACACGACGGCCGCCGCCGCCACCACGAACCACCCGACTGCCCACTTCACGAACGACCTCCCCGAGAACGATCTGCGACCCTTCGTACGTCCAAGGTAACTTCACGGCGAGGGCGGACCCTGGTCGGGTCCGGGCTTCGCCCGGAACAGCGCGCTCGGGGAGGGGGCACCGGGAAACCGCTGGGCGGGCCCGAGGAGCTGGAGCAGCTCCGCGCGCCACGGGTCGATCCGGTGGACGGGGGACTTCAGCCGCTTGTGCAGCGCGGGCTTGAGCGATCGCGTCAGGACGCCGAGCGCGGCATGCCCGGACGCCTCCCGGTAGGCGAGGCACAGGGTGCCCAGCGGTGCCTCGGTCACCTGGCTCCAGTGAGCCGTGTCCTCGAAGAACGCGGCGGTCCGTCCGGCTCTGGCCCCGGCCACGAGCGCGTAGGCGAGCCTGCTGCCCGTGGTGGAGGACCGGTCCTGGCGGACGGCGATGTCCAGGAGCTCCGCGACCTGCGCCCGGGTCCACTCCGATTCCGGCATCCAGGTCGCCGCCCAGCAGATCTCTGCCGCGAAGGCGGCGTTCACCGGCAGGATCGGGACGGCGTCCGGCAGGGCGTCACCGAGACCGCACTCGCCGAGCGTCTGGGCCGCCCAGCCGATCGAGGCCCAGTGCGCGCCGTGGTCGAGCACGAGATGCCGCCGGCTCGCCCGTTCCACGGCCCGCCCGACGGCGGGGCCGAACAGCTGCACGTCGGCGGGCCTGTCCTCGCGGTACCGGCGGAGCAGCTCCGTCGCGCGATGCAGCCCGAGCGACCGGGCGAGCTCGTCCTTCGGGAACTGGGTCATCTGGTCCATGACGGCCTGGGCCAGGTCGTTCTGGCCGCAGCGCGTGAGGATCTCGAGCAGGCGCGGCACCTCCCTGAGGTCCTCGGCCGCGCCCTTCTTGATCCGCGCGAGGACGGCGCCCTGGTTGGCGTTGGCGGCGAGCTGGTGCCCCCACTGCTCGTCCCAGATGTAGGACAGCCTGAGCAGCCCGCAGAGCGCCCTCGGGCTGGCGAGCTGGCCGACGAGGCCGAGCCACCGCCCGTTCAGCAGCTTCTTGATCCATTCGGAGTCGCCGGTCTGCGGGGTCACCCCGAGGTCCGCCAGGTGGCGTCCCACCCGTCCCTGGGTGACCGGATCCTGCATGTAGCGGATCTCTTCGGTGAAAGCGGTCCAGAAGTGCCGCTTCTGCCGGATGTGGGAGAGGAGTTTCCGGCCCTGCTCCTTCTCGATGCGTTCGACGCAGTGCAGCAGCTCGGCCAGGTCAGGAGGGCGCGACGCGGACCGGACGGCCACGTCCTCCAGCGCGCTGTAACTGCGGCCCTCCGGCACGGCCTTCAGGGTCTCGAGCGCGGCGCTCGCGGTCCCCGGATCCAGTTTCTGCAGCGAGTTCAGCGACGCGGTGAGATCCGATGTGGTCCGGACCTTGCTGATCTCCTCGCCCCAGTCCCAGTCCGGCGCGTTCTGCTTGAACCGCTGCAGGATCTGGGCGTTGGACCAGCCGGGGTCGGACATCCGGAGGGTCGTCGAGATGACGGACAGCCGCTGCGCCACGTCGGAGGCCCGCTCCAGCCTGCGGGGCCGCCGCCAGAGCTCGTCGCGGCCCTGGACCTCCGCGTAGAGCCGGGGCAGGTCGGGGCTGATCGCCCGGCCCAGCCGGTGCATGTGGAGCGCGGCGTCGACCCGCAGCCTCGGCTGGGTCATCTGGCGGGCGAGGATCTTGGGAGGCACGGCCTCGGAGATCCGCTGGAGGAACTCCTCGCCGAGGTAGTCGTCCGCGGCGAGCAGCACGGCGAGCTGCGCCGCCCAGGGCCGGTTGACGCGGTAGGCGGAGCCGAGGGATCTGACGATCAGGTTGAAGGCGTCGTCCTCAACGACCTTGCGGTAGCTGGCGTCGGCCTGCCAGATGCCCTTGAGGAAGTAGTAGAGGATCGAAGGACGCCGCTCCTTGCTGACGAGCCGCACGGCGAACTCCTCACCGAGCTCCTCGGCGAGCAGGGAGGCGAACCGCGGCCCCGACGAGCAGAACAGCTCGTCGGCCTCGTGGGTCCGGCTCAGCAGGAGCCCGGCGCCCTTGCCGTCCTTGAGCTTGATGATCCGGGTGGCGAGCACCCGGGCGAGGTCCTCCGCACGATCCTCGTGCAGCATCTTGTTCGCGGTGTCCTTGTGGATGCGGCCGACCGTCGCGATGAGGTTGGCCGCGTCCGCCGGTGCCGCCGTGCGGATGAGGCTGCGCATCGCCCCGCTCACGGCGAGACGGTGCATGAGCTTCGTGCAGAAGCCCCGGTGGTTGGCGGACAGATCTCCCAGCACCATCGAGATCTCCGGCGCCGTGGCCCGGGTGAAGGCGGAGCGGAGCAGGCCCTCGTTCCCCTGGATGAGCTCGTCCCAGTCGATCCTCGGGTCGAAGTGGAGACGGAGGGAGAGCTGGGCCAGCAGCGCCCCGAGCCCGGAGCCGCTCGGCGGGCGGTGATCCCGCAGGTCGTACACCTCGGGGAAATGCTCGAGGGGAAGCTGTTCGTTGACCCGTTCGCCGGGCTTCCAGCCGTCGCCGCGTTCGACCACCCGGTAGCAGCGGGCCAGAAGGATGTCGAGCCTGCGCACCTGGACGAGGTCGACCGCGGAGGTCTTGTCGATGCCCTGGACGAGCACCGGGGCCTGGGCGATGATGATCGCGGGCATCTCGGGTTCGTGGAGGCGGAAGAGCCTCAGCACCGCGTTGTACCGCTCGCCGATCCTCGCAGGGCGCCGCAGGACGGCGCCCAGCCCGGTCTCCGGATCGGCGAGCCACTCCACGAAGGAGCGCATCGCCTCGGTGTCCTGGAGCGCCAGACGGTGCTTCTGCAGCAGTTCCACGACCGACGACAGCCGTGGCGCGTCGAGGTCCCGCACCGTCGCGGTCCGCCGCATCAGGTCCGGGAGGAGATCGGAGATCCGGAAGTCCGACGCGAACGAGTCGAGGTGCGACAGCGCCGCGGCGACCGTGGGGGGCGCGGCCGCCGCGGACCAGCGCACGATCTCCTCCCACACCTGGTCGCCGCCGGACTTGTCCAGGGCGTTCAGGTCGTAGACGCGCAGCCGCTTCAGCAGGTCCACGGCGAGGCCGGACCGCCGCTCCCTCAGCAGCCGCGCCAGGTGCGGAAGGATGACCGGCACGGCCTGGACCTCGTGGTCGTCCGCCTGGCCGTCGGCGGAGGTGCGGTCGAACACCAGCCGGGCCAGTTCCCGGCTCGGGAGCCGGACCAGGCCGAACAGGGGATGGGCGCCCAGCGAGGCCAGGGTCTTCAGGGCCGTCGCGCTCAGATGCCCCTCGGGGGTCGGCTGGCCGAGCATCGACAGGGCCGCGACCAGCCGGACCTGATCCCGGTCCTGCTCGAAGCCCTCCAGCCCGGCGAGACGGGCGGTGATCAGGTGGACCAGCGTCTCGCTGATGGTGGCGAAGGTGCCCGCGCGCTTGTTCCGCGCGATGTCGCTCATCAGCCGGCTCAGCAGCCAGAGGTCGCGATTGGCCAGGTCGACCAGCGGCTCGATCAGGTCGTCGGGAACCTCGTAGAGCTTGGGGAACTCCGCGGCCATCTTCCGGGCGAGGTCCGCGACGTCGTCCGGGCTGACGACCGCTTCGATCGCCGAGATGGACGGGGTGTCCCACTCCTCGACCAGGCCCTCGGAGAAGCGGAGCAGCCCCAGGACGCTGACGCCCAGCACCGAGGCCAGATCGGACAGGGCCGCGAGGCTCCCCCCGCCGAGCGGGTGCAGGTCCTCGATGATGACGAGCGTCTTGTCGTTCGGGACGAGCCTGCTGAGGTTCAGGGCGGAGCCGACGATGACGGAGAGGTCGCCCTCGGCGGGCAGGCAGTTGTCGTCGGGGCGCAGGACGAGGATCTGCCATCTGGCGTTGATCAGCCGCTGGGTGAGCTTGCCCGCGATCACTGTCTTGCCGCTGCCGGGCTGGCCGCCCAGGACGATCGACAGGTGCGGCTGGAGCAGGAGCTGACTCGCCAGCGCGTCGACCTGGGGCGCCTCGACCCACTGGACGCCCTCGACGGGGACGCCCCAGGGCGTGCCGCTCGCGGAGATCTGCTGGGCGCCCTTGCCGGCCACGCGCAGGACCCGCCAGTTGTGGCTCTTCAGCGCCGAGGCCGACCAGGAGTCCTTGGCCTCCGTCCACTCCTCGTCCCACAGCAGCTGCGCGGCGCCGGCGAGGGAGGCGTCCCGGCTCTTCGAGCCCGGGCCGCCGGCCGCTCCCTCGATCTCCCAGCCGCCGGTGACGCAGCGGAGCACCCGCAGCCCGGCGGAGCGCGCCAGGTCCGCCGCGCCGGTGTGATCGGTGACGGGCGTGCAGAGGCCGTCCTTGGAGACCTGGGCGAGGACGAGGACGTCCAGTTCCGCAGGGGTGCCGAGTCCGGCCTGCCGGGCGATGTAGGTCAGGGCGATCGTGCCCGCGCCGAGGCCGTCCGGCACGGTGGACGGGGCGAGGATCCCGGTGGTGTCGAACACCGCGCCCACCCGGGCGGGCTGCGGACGGCCCAGGCGCGCGAGCAGGCCGCGCGCTCCCGCCAGGGCCTCGTCCGCGGCGAGCAGGAACGCCTCGCTCAGCGGCGACCAGACCCGGGACCCCGAGGACGCCGTCCCGGCCGGGGGGACGGCGGCGGGGTCTCCGGTGGTGTAGGAGGCCTCGACCGCGGCCATGGCGGTCCAGCCGCCGGCCGCGACGATCGGGACGTGGTGCGCCGCCGGGCCGTTCGGCGGCGGCGGGAGCGCCTGGGACGGCCGCTCGTCGCCGTAGAGCTCCTCGAACCTCTCCTCGATGGCGTAGACCTCCGCGACGACCTTGTCGTCCGCGAGCGCCCGGACGAGATCGGCGGAGAGCCGCCCGGAGCCCGGTTCGAGCAGTTCGGACAGGAGTGCGCCGAAGCCGCACGGCGGTTCGGACGCGGTGTCGACGCGCCGGGGGCGAGAGGGGACCGGCGTGCCCGGTTTGAGCGACTCCACCCGCTGCCGCAGGGTGCGGATCAGGCGGAGCAGATGTGCGGGATCGGAGGCGTCGCCGTTGTCGAGGAAGGCCGTCAGAGCATGGAGGGCGAGTGTCGCGTCGTAGGCTTTCTCCTGGCTTTCCGAGCGCCGCACGACTCTCCCATACCTGATCGTCAAATGTGGAGGCGCGCCGTTCCCACATCGCTGCAGATGACCAATTCCCGGTCATTCGGCAGAACGGCGGCGTTGATCGCAAGTCCGACATGCATGGTAACAAGGTGCGATGGGTCGCGTCCGTCAAATGTCGCGATGATGGCGGTTCCATTCTTTCCGGTCACCAATAGCCGCGGATTCCCTTCGTCGCGGATGAGGCTGAGCGTGGTGACGCGTTCCGCGCTCAGAAACTCCTCGAACAGGATGTGACCGTCATATCCGTATACATCGGACTGGAACACGGTGCCGTCGTCACTCGCCACGAAGATCGAGTCATCGAGGACCACCACGGACGTCAGGGCCCGGCGCTGACCGGTCCTGAACTCACGCAGGAACGTGCCGTCCGCGGCCCAGACCCGGACCCGGTCGGTGCAGGCGCCCACGACGATCCATTCACCGTCCACGTCGGCCTGGGCGACGGCCGACAGGGCGTGGCCGCCGGACGGGACCAGCGGCCCCTCGCCGACGCCCAGTTCGTGCATCCGCCAGCCTCGTGCCGTGGCGACGACCAGGCCGCGCTCACCGAAGTCGCAGGCGACGATCCTGGAGTCGAGGTCGTCGATCGTGGAGGTCTCCCCGCTCACCAGATCGTGGATGTCGACGGTGCCGCTCCAGTGCCCCACGGCGACGTAGGGAACGCCGTGGACCAGGCGGGTGCCGAAGGCGGAGACGGGGTCGGCGCCCTGCACGAGGGGCTCCAGGCCGCCGATCGGGCCCGAGGCCAGGAGGCGGCCGTCGAGCGTCCCGATGACGAGACGCCGGGCCTCGGCCGGCCCGACCACGTCGACGGCGTCCGAGCCGTGCCGGTCGGCCAGGGAGGCGGTCCAGCCCGTCGTCCTGCGGCGGGCGGCGTCGGCGAGTTCCGGAAGCCTGAAGGCGGCCGCCAGGAGCGCGATCTGCGAGAGGTTCTCGGTGTGGGAGCCGTGGACGGTCACCGATTCGCACAGCTCCCGCACCTTGCGCGCCTTGTCCCGCCCGTCGAGGGTCAGGGCCCGCCGCAGCCGGTGGGCGTCCATGGCGAGCAGGAACTCGGGGTCGTCGAGAAAGGGGGTGAGGGCGCCGGCGAGCAGGGCGTGCTCGGCGAAGTTGCGCTGGGTGTAGGTGTCGGCCCTGAACCAGCCGGTGGTCTCGCCGCCGGGCAGCGCGGCCATCATGGCCTCGGTGAACGCCGTGTGCGCCGCGGCGGTGTCGGCATCCTGGATCAGGTAGTCGGCGACGTCGGAGCTCAGGCGCCAGCCTCCGTCGGGTCCGGGATCCGATGCCTCGTCGAGGTAGTCGGCGGCCTGCGACAGCAGATGTTCCAGTTCGGCCTCGCTGGCGCGGCGGGCGCGGAGCCGGTGGGCGACCTCGGACCAGAGGCGGTGGTCCGGCATGCCCGCGCCGAGGGCGTAGGCGAGCGGCGCGAGCAGGTCCCTGGCCCAGTGGGGATCCCCTTCGGGGGAGATCCTTCTCAGCCGGTGGGCGTAGCGGTCGGTGATCGAGTCCGGCATCAAGGCACGAACTTCCTCGAAGGTCTGGTAGGCAAGGTCGATCGCGTAACGGTAAGCCCATCGGAACACGCTCTCAGAACGCTCCACCACCCAGCGGACCATTTCCCCGAGGTCGTTCTCCGTCGCCTCATGATGCACGGAATTCGCGTGCTTGACCAGGACCGATCGGACCAGCCGGGCGATCTCCGCGCTGTCGGAATGGACGGCGTCATCGAGGCAGATCTCCTCTGCGGGGAGGCCTCGCGGCGGGGCGCCGGAGGCGACGACGAGCCGCACCGAGGAGAGCTCCGCCAGCGGGGCGAGGACCTCACTGATCGGTTCGTCCGGTTCACGCGCCTTGTCGATCGAGTCGATGAGAATGGCCTTCGGCCCGTGCGCGGTGTCGAGCTCGTCGAAGAATCCCGGTTCTCCGGGTTCCTTCTCGACGCCGAATCGCCGGGCCACCTGGGACAGCAGGGTGTAGCCCTCCTGGCCGTGCGCGTCCAGCCGCAGATGAACGCAGCCCTCCGGGACCACCGAGACCGCGTCCGGGTCCGAGGTGGGGAACGGGCGGCGGCTCGACGCCGAGGCGATCCACTTGAGGAGGATGGACTTGCCGGTGCCCGATTTCCCCGTGATCGCGCAGCAGCGTCCGCCGGTGCCCGTCGAGGCCAGGAACGCGACGACCTGCTCGACGGCGCGGTCGCGGCCGCAGAAGACCCAGCCGGTCTCGGCCCTCGCCTCCAGCGGCCGGGAGGTCTGCCGCCGGCCGCTGTCGGGATTGGGGAACGCCCGGCTCTCCTCCGCGCCGCGCGGTGGGTGGTAGGTGACGTTCTGGTAGAGGTCGCCGAGGCGGTGCTGGATCTCCGCTTCGAGCTTCTTCAGCGGGATGTACCGGTCGTTCGGGGAGATGCCCGGGGACTGGATCGCCGCGGTGAACGCCCGGGCGAAGGCCAGCTGCTGCGCCTTCTCGACCTTCCTCGCCGCGGTGATGAGGTGGACCCTGCCCGTCGCCCTGCCCGCGGCCCCGGTCCGGATCTCCCAGAGCCTGAGGTCGTCGGCCGCGGCGTCGGAGTCGCAGACGTCCAGGATGACCACGACCTCGCCGAGTTCCGCCGCCTGCAGCTCCGTCAGCAGCGCCTGGGCCGGCAGGACGGTGGCCGGACGGCCGGGGTCGCCGTTCGCGAGGGGCAGGAGGAGCTCGGTGTCCTGCCGCAGGAATCCGTGGCCGGTGTAGTAGAGCACGAGGACGTCGGGTGCCCGGTCGATGGCGGCGTGCAGGCCGTCGAGGAAGTCGGCGGGGGAGGTGGGATCAAGTCCGGGACGCGGGTGGACCTCCATGCCGCAGTCGTCCCTGAGCACGCTGCGGACGAGGGCCAGCTCGTCGGGGACGTGATCGAGGTTCTCGACCCCCGTGCCGAAGGTCTGGGTTCCCGCGATCACGCAGAGCCGGTGCAGCTCGTCGACGCGTTGCTCAGCGGGGCCGGAGGGCATCGGCGATCCCGTTGGCGACCTCGTGGGTCGTCAGGTAGCGCGTGGCGAGATGGGCGGAGAGGCGGCCGTTGAGGACGGGCAGGTCCTCGACGTCCTTCCCGTACAGGGGCTTCAGCTTCTTGACCAGGGCGACCGGGTCCTCCTCCGCGGCGACGTTCAGCCAGCGACGGACCCCGGGCCACGCTCCGGGGGTCTTCTCGGAGACCGGCGGCCGGAGCCGGTCGCCGATGGCCTTCAGGCCGAGCGGCGAGCCGATGGTCACCAGCGTGTCGATCTTCCATTCCGGGTGGGCCAGCAGCGTCTCGTAGGCGACGACGCTGCCCAGTGAATGGGCGACGACCACCCGGGTCCCGGGCGTCACCGCCGCGGCGAAGCGGTCCTGGACGCACCTGCGGAGGGCGTCGTCGGTGAGGTAGTCGCGGACCTGCTTGATCATCCAGATGATGACCTTGGCCGGAGGGTCGCCGAGGAACCTGCTCCGCTGGAGCCTGCGCAGCGCGTCCTGGGGGAGTCCCTTCGTCGGCGAGCCCTCGGGGTCGGGGACTCCGGAGGCGAAGGCCTCGAGGAGTTCGAGTTCGAGCGGATCACGCAGATGGACGAGGCCGAACGCGGGAATCCGGTCCTCGTCGTCCGGGTCGCCGATCGATTTCGTGCCGGCGGAGCGGAAGCAGTTCGCATAGGTGACCGCGGTGACCCGGTCGGCGGCGACACGGTCGAGCCCGCTGTCGTGCAGTCCCGTATTGAGGGCCTCGCACCATTGCTCGTGCATGCTCTGCCGGTTCCGGGTCCTTCTTCCGATGCCGTGACAAAGCAAGATCTCGCTCACATGCCCCCGCTCCCGTGTGGACGGCCCCTGCGGAGACTGTACGCATCAACGCCTCTCCGCTTCCGGTCGTTGTGGAATCGATACGGCCTCGCCGACGGCGAGGTGGTGGGAGGCGAAGGCGAGGGAGAGGAAGGTGACGAGGAGGACGGCGGCTTCGAGGAGGGGGTGGGCGGAGGCGCAGGGCGTCATGAACTGGTCCATGCAGGCGAAGGTCGCGGTGGACAGGAAGCTGACGGCCAGGAAGACGCGGGTGAAGTCGCGGACGCTCACGGGTGTGCCGGGCAGGAGGCCCAGGGCGCGGCCACGGGCCCAGAGGGGGTAGAGGACCGCGCCGATGGCCAGGAGGATCGTGACGAGGGTGAGGCCGAGGACGTCGAGGGGGGTGAGGCCGTGGCCGTCGCCGTGTCGCTGGTCGAGGTAGATGCCGACCTCCGAGGAGATGTAGAACATGAACAGCGGGGTGACGACGCGGCCGATGGTCCTGCGGACGAACAGGGACAGCTCCCGTGCCTCGTCGCCCACCGCCTCGAGGGCCTGGAGGATGGCGTAGAGGGCGAGGATCCCGGCGCTGACGAAGCCGGAGCCGAGCACCGAGACCTCGCTCGCCGCGCGTCCTCCGGAGATCGTGGTCGCCGCGAGGACGGCGTTGCCGAGGCTGGTCAGGACCAGGGCGAGGAACGTCGCGATGAGCACGAGCACGACCGGGTTCAGCCGGCCGGTCCGCGCCTCCTCCCGGCCGAGCCGGGTGGTGACCAGCGCCAGCACCGTCGCGAAGGCGAATCCGGCGACGATCCCGGCCAGGCTCGAGTACAGTCCCGCGGTCGCCGCGAGGTCGGCGGCGACTTCTTTACATGAGGGCACGGGCGAGGCTCCCATCGCGTTTCATCGGGTCGACTTCGGGGCGGGGGAGAAGCGCACCTTGAGCGACTCGTAGCCGGAGACGAAGTTCGCGGGCCGGTGCGACGGTTCGGGGCCGTCGACGGGTTCGAGGTCGGGCAGCCGCGCCAGCAGCCGTTCGAACATCACCTTCAGCTCCAGGCGGGCGAGGCTGTTGCCCAGGCAGAAGTGGGGGCCGTTGCCGAAGGCGACGTGGTCGTTGGGGGTGCGGCGGGCGTCGAAGCGGAACGGGTCGGGGAAGACGTCGGCGTCGCGGTTGGCGGAGGGATAGAGCAGGAGGACCTTGTCGCCCTCCCTGATCGTCTGGCCGCGCAGCTCGAAGTCGCGGGTCGCGGTGCGGTTCATGTTCTTGATGGGGGAGACCCACCGCAGCATCTCCTCGACCGCGGCGGGGATCCCGGACGGGTCGTCGATGAGCGCCTGTCGCTGGCCGGGATGCAGGCTCAGCTGGTACATCCCGCCGGAGATCACGTGCCGGGTGGTCTCGTCGCCGCCGATCAGGATGAGCAGCGACTCGTGGACCAGCGAGTCGTGGTCGAGGGCGGCGCCGTCGACCTCGGCGTGGACCAGCGTGCTCAGCAGGTCGTCGCGCGGGCGGCCGCGCCGTTCCCGGATCGCGCCGCCGGCGTAGTCGGTGAAGCCGGCGAACGCGTCGGCGGCTCTGACGAGGAGGTCGAGATCGTCGCCTCCGGTCAGCGCGCTCAGCATGTCGTCGGACCAGGCGAGCAGCGTCCTGCGGTCCTCGGGGGCGACGCCCAGCGCGTCCCCGATGACGATCAGGGGCAGCATCGCGGCGATCTCGCCGACGAAGTCGCACTCGCCCCGCTCGCAGACCTCGTCGATGATCTCGTCGCAGACCCGCCGCAGGTAGCCCTCCTGGTCGGCGACGCGGCGGGGGGTGAATCCGCTGCTCACGAGCTTGCGCCGGAGCTTGTGGGCCGGATCGTCCATGTCGATCATCATCGGGGTCGGCCCGGTGTCGGGCCGGATGCCCTCGGCGTTGGAGAAGGCCCCCGGAGCGCGGGACAGCGCCCGGACGTCCTCGTGCTTGGACACGCCCCAGACCCCGGCGTGCGGATCCCAGTAGACGGGGGCGTTCTCGCGCATCCAGAGCAGCTCGTCGTGGGGATCGCGCCCCCAGAAGTCGCCACTGATCAGGTTGATGGAGTCGTTCACCGGCGAGGAGGGCACGCGGGGCTCCTTCGGAGGGGATCTTCACGGTAACCGCGTGTTCCGCCGGAGACCAGACGCGGGCGGGAACGCGTCACCGGCCTCGCCGGAGCGGCCGCCGGGTCCACTTCCTGTCAATGGCGGCGTGGGAATGGCCGGAGCAATTCCCGGGGAAATGCCGACGGTGCGGGGGAGCGCGCCGCCGGGAATGGTGAACCGATGATCTCGCCGGGCCGGCCGGAGGCGATCCCGGGCGGTCCGGGTGGAAGATCCCGTTCGGCCATGCCTGTTGCGTCCTCGTCGGGTGTGTGCTGTATGACACGCGCGTCAGTGAGGGGTGTTTCGTGGTGATGGCGCCGGATCTGGCCGACCCCGGCGGGCGGCCGCACGTGGCCCCCGCCCCGGGCGAGGCCCGTGCCGGGCCGTCCCTGGTGGGACCGGTCCCGCCCGCGGCATGGCGCGCCGGGCGCGGATTTGGGAACGGTCCCTCGCTGTTTTCCTAATCCAACGAGATGGCTCTGCGGAATTCGCCGTGCAATACTCGGCACCGTAAATGATCAATATTGACGAGGAGTATGCGGAGGCGTCATCTCGGGGGCGCCGAGGTACGGGGTTCGGCGGAGCCGGTCGCGGGTGCTCGGTCCGTCCATGAGGGGTGTTGTGACCGTCATGGGGCGCTGTCGCCCTGCTCAGGGGAGCGGGGCGCAGCGCGGTGGGCTGAGGGGATTCACGGCCGGACGATCGCTGGGTAGTGTGCCGCCTGCACGAGCGGGCGGCGGTCTGCATCGGGGGTGACACAGACGTGGAACTTAGGGAAGACGGCAGAGAAATGTCGGCTCTCCTCGAGAACTACGAGGCATGTATAGCGGGTCAGGCGGGCATCGCGCTGGTCAGAGGGCCGGCGGGCATCGGGAAGAGCGCTCTGCTCAGGGCGTTCGGTGAACATGTGGCCGCGTCGGGAGCCCTGCTCCTGCAGGCGACGGGCTCGGCCGCGGAACGCACCCTGCCGCTGGGTGTGATCGGCCAGCTTCTGCACGGGGTGGAGTCCGCGTCTCCGGACTCCAGGTCCCTGATGAAGCTGCTGGAGGAGACGCGCCTGAGGTTCGGGTCGGCCGCGGGAGAGCTGTCGGCGCTGTGCCGGGCGGTGCTCGCGCTGGCGCGTGAGCGGCCGTTGGTGCTGCTGATCGACGACATCCACCACGGCGATCCCGCCTCGCAGGAGTTCCTCAGGTACCTGGCCTACCGGCTCGACGCCTCGCGCATCCTGCTCGTCCTGGGGGAGAGCAGCAGCCAGCCGGGTGATCCGGACTTCCAGGCGGAGCTGCTCCACCTGCCCTGGTGTTCCACGATCAATCTCGGCCTGTTCTCCGCGGAGGAGGTGGCGGAGCTGGCCGGGGCCGACGGGACCGGTGCCTCGCCGGCCGACCTCCACGAGCTGAGCGGGGGGAACCCGCTGCTGGTCAGGGCCCTGCTCGAGGATCACAGGGCCGGAGCCGCGGGGACCGAGACCGGGCCCGTCCTCCCCGGTGAGCTGTTCACCGAGGCGGTGGAGATCTGCCTGTACCGCAGCGACGCCGCCGTGCGATGGACGGCGTGGGCCGCGTCGATCCTCGGCGACGAGGCCTCGAGGGTGCGGATAGCCGAGGTGCTCAGCAGCCCCGTGCAGGTCGTCGACGGCGGCTTGACGGCGCTGGCGGAGATGGGGCTGCTCCTGCCCGACGGGCGGTTCCGGCACGAGGCCGTCCGCGCCGCGGTGAAGAAGCGCGTGAACCACTACCAGCGTCCCCGGCTCGAGGCGCGCAGCGCGTGGGTCCTGCACGAGCACGGCGCGACGACGACCGTCGTGGCGGCCCATCTGGTGCAGGCGCAGCGGATCACGGCGCCCTGGGTGCTGCCGACGCTGCGCGAGGGGGCCGAGCGGGCGCTGGCCGAGAACGACGTCACGCTGGCGCTCGACTGCCTGCGCGTCGCCCGCGACCTCTGCACCGACGAGGCCGCGAGCCTGGAGATCAAGACCGCGATCGTCAGCGCCGCCTGGCGGGTGAATCCCCGGATGGCCGAGCACTACCTGCCGGAACTGGCCGAGGCCGCGGCGCAGGGCCGGCTGGGGGCGCGGGACGCCCGGGTCGTGACGGGCTGCCTGCTGTGGTTCGGGCGGACGGAGGACGCGCTGCGCGTGCTCGAGGTCCTGATCGAGGCGGACACCTCGCGCAAGCGGTCCGCGGCCGGCTTCCGGGTCCCGCACGAACTCGATCTCGTCCGGCTGTGGATGGTCTACGGCTATCCGGGCCTGCCGGGCATCGACCGCCAGAGCGCGATCGAGGCCTCCCTCGAGCCGCTGACGCCGATGCAGAGCCCGCCGCTGCGCGCGTCCGCCCTGCTGGCCGCGGTGGTGTGCGAGGAGGAGAGCGGCGAGATCGTGGTCCGCGCCGAGCAGGCGCTCCAGACGACGCCGTTCAACGACAACACGATGACGGTCATCGTGGCCGCGCTGATCTCCCTGATCCTCGTGGACCAGCTGTCCACGGCGGACTCCTGGTGCCGGAAGCTGGAGAAGGACGCGGTGACGCACCGCTCGCCCGTCTGGCAGGCGATCCTGGTGGCCGTCCGGGCGCTCGTCGAGATCCGGATGGGCCGGCTGGCCGAGGCCGCCGAGTCGGCGCGCAGCGCGCTGGAGCTGGTCCCCGCCCAGGGATGGGGCGTGCCCGTGACGGCCCCGCTGAGCGCCCTGATCTACGCGGAGTCCCTGCTCGGCCACCCCGACAAGGCCGCGGCGTTCCTCGGCGTCCCGGTGCCCGAGGCGGCCTACGCGACGCCCGGCGGGGTGATGCTGCTCTGGGCGCGCGGCCACTTCCATCTCGCGTCGGGCAACCCCTACGCGGCGCTCGACGACTTCTACGCCTGCGGGGAGCTCATGAGCGACCTGGGGATCGAGCTGCACGCCCTCGTCCAGTGGCGGACGGATGCGGCCGAGGCGTATCTGGAGCTGGGCGACGCCCAGCGGGCCAGGGAGCTGGTGGAGGAGCAGATGGCGCTGCTCGGACCCGGCCGCACGTGGATGCGGGGGGTCTCGCTGCGGGTTCTCGCGGGCGCCTGCGAGCCGAAGAAGCGGCTGCCGCTGCTCCAGGAGGCCGTCGACATCTTCCGGGATCAGGGCCACCGGCTGAAGGAGGCCCAGGCGCTGGAGGAGCTCGGCCGGGCGCACTACAAGCTCGGCCACGAGAAGCAGGCGCGATCGCTGAACCGCAAGGCGCAGCGCCTGATGCGGGAGCTGGGCATGAGGCAGCAGGCGAGGCCGAGCACTCCCGCCGGGACGGCCCGCGACACCGCGTCCGCCGAGCAGGAGAACGCGCTGGGCCTCAGCGACGCGGAACTCAGGGTCGCGAGCCTGGCCGCCCGCAGCCAGTCCAACCGGGAGATCGCCGAGGAACTGTTCATCACGCTCAGCACGGTCGAGCAGCACATGACCCGGGTGCTCCGCAAGCTCGGGGTCCGCAGCCGCGGGGACCTCAGCGCGAAACTCCTGGAGATCCAGGCGGAGGAAGAGGCGCTGACGCGCTGAGACCGTGACCCCGGGCGCGGAACCCCGGGCGCGGGAGCGTGGGAGCGCGCTGTGACGGCCGTGTGACGACCGTGTCGGTAGTCTGGCGATCGTTACGCTGCCGCGGTCGGAGACAGTTTCGGAACAGATCGGGAAGAAGACGGATGAGGGTCCTGGTGGTCGAGGATCAGGTGCTGCTGGCGGATTCGGTGGCACGGGTGCTGCGGCGTGAGGGCATGGCGGTGGACGTCGCCCACGACGGGACGGCGGCGCTCGAACGCGCCTACGAGGTGGACTACGACGTCGTGGTCCTCGACCGCGACCTGCCCGGCGTCCACGGCGACGACGTGTGCAGGCAGCTGATGCGGGAGGCGGATCGGGACACCCCGCGCGCCCGGGTGCTGATGTTGACGGCGGCCGGCACCATCGCCGACCGGGTCGAGGGCCTCACCATCGGCGCCGACGACTACCTGCCCAAGCCCTTCGCCTATCCCGAGCTGGTGGCGCGGATCAGGGCGCTCGGCCGGCGGTCCCAGACCGCGGTGCCACCCGTCCTCGAGCACGGTGAGCTGCGGCTCGATCCGGCGCAGCGGGTGGCGACCCGGGCCGGGGTCAGGCTGCCGCTCAATCCGAAGGAACTGGCCGTGCTGGAGTACCTGCTCACCGAGCGGGGCCGGGTGATCTCCGCGGAGGAGCTGCTGGAACGGGTGTGGGACGAGGCCACGGATCCGTTCACCACGACGGTCAAGGCCACGATCAACCGGCTGAGGTCGAAGCTCGGTGATCCTCCGGTCATCGAGACGGTCCCCCGAGGGGGTTATCGCATTTGAAGGGCTGGGACCTGCCATGGGCCTGAGGAACAGGATCTCCGGAATGCGGGTCCTTCTGCGGCTGACCCTGCTCTACAGCGTGATGTTCCTGGTCTCCGGCGCTGTCCTGCTGGCCCTCACCTACTTCCTCGTGACCCAGAGCGGGGCGGGCGTCTCGATGTCCAGCTTCAACACCTCGCCTTCGGGTGACCAGAGCTTCAGCAACATCTTCGTGGGCGACGGCACGCCGGAGGGCGTCCCGCTGACCGAGACCGAACGGCGGCTCATCGAGGCGGCCCGGCTGGGCGCCGCGCAGCAGCACGCGGAGTTCGGGCACCAGCTCCTCGTGAAGTCGGGCATCGCGCTGGCGATCATGTCGGTGATCTCGGCGGTGCTGGGCTGGCTGGTGGCCAGCCGGGTGCTGCGGCCGTTGCGGACCATGACCGACAGCATCCAGCTCATCTCGGCGCGGAACGTGCACGAGCGGCTGGCCTTCACCGGGCCGCGCGACGAGCTGAGGGCCCTCGCCGACACCGTGGACGGGCTGCTCGGCCGGCTGGAGACGGCGCTCGACTCGCACAAGAGGTTCGTCGCCAACGCCGCCCACGAGCTGAGGACGCCACTGACACTGGAGCACGCCCTGCTGGAGGAGGCCATCATCGATCCGGACGCGACGGTGGAGTCCTACCGGGAGCGCTTCGCCGATCTGGTGGTCGTCAGCGAGCAGCAGGCCAAGCTGCTGGAGTCGCTGCTGGTGCTGGCGACCAGCGAACGAGGCCTGGACCGTCCCGAGCCCGTCGACCTTTCCGAGCTCGTCGGAAACGTGCTGCGCGCGGCCGAGCCGAGGGCCTGCAAGCAGAACCTGACCATCGGGGAGTGGGTCCGGCCGGCACGGGTCACCGGTGACGCCGCCCTCGTGGAGCGGCTGGTCGCCAACCTGGTGGACAACGCGATGAGCTACAACATCCCGGACGGCCGGGTGGAGGTCGTCACCGGGGTCACGGGCGACGGCTGCTTCGTGGCGGTGACCAACACGGGGCCGCCCGTCCCGCCGGAGATGGTGGACCGGCTGCTCCATCCGTTCCAGCGGCTCCAGCGCACCGCGGGCGACGGCCACCACGGCCTGGGCCTGTCGATCGTGCAGACGATCGCCCTGGCGCATTCGGCGGAGCTGAGCGTGCGCGCCCGGTCCGAAGGCGGTCTCGCGATCCGGGTGGACTTCCCGGCGGAAAGGCAGCCCGCGATTTCCGGGTAGCCGCCTTTTGTGCCCGTCGTGTGACTGGCCTGAGCGTAGAACTTGAACCATGGCGACAATGACGAGCAGACACCGCCCGCTTCTGGTCCTTTCCGTATTCGCCCTGGCACTGGCCATGGGAATCGGGGGATGCGGCGGGGACGACAACGGCGACCCGGTCAGGAAGGACAAGGTCGCGGGATCCGCCGACGACGACGGGCCCTCGCCTCTGAAGTTCTCGCGATGCATGCGCGACCAGGGCTTCTCCTGGTACCCCGACCCCGACGCCGGGGGGAACCTGAGCGCGAACGAGCCGCAGGGCCTCGACCGGGCCAAGTACCAGCAGGCCCAGAAGAAATGCGAGGTGTACGCCCCCTGGGGCGGCGGCAGCGGCAACAAGAAGACCTCCGACGAGCTGGACAAGCTCCGGAAGGTGTCGCAGTGCATGCGGGAGCACGGATTCGCGAAGTTCCCCGACCCCGACGAGAACGGCAGCATCAACATCGACAAGGGCATGGGGATCTCTCCCGACGACCCCGCCCTCCAGAAGGCGCAGCAGGATTGCCAGAAGTACGCGCCGGAGCCGTGACCGGCCATTGCGCTGTTCAACTGCGCCGGTCCGGCGGTTGAACAGCCCCTTCCGCTGTTCGACTGCTCGCCTTGTTCTGCCGCTGGCGATGCGCTGGAATTTCGAGGCCGGCTAGGGGGACCGCATTGATGATTCTGCGTTCAGCAACGTGGCCGCGGATGCATAAGGAGACGAACCGATGATTCCGTTGTCGTTCGCGCAGCGCCGACTGTGGTTCCTCAGCAGGCTGGAGGGTTCGGGCTCCGTCTACAACCTGCATCAGACCGTCCGGCTGAACGGGGTGGTCGACGTTCCGGCCCTCGGCACGGCCCTGCGGGACGTGCTGGAGCGGCACGAGTCGCTGCGGACCGTCTTCAGAGTCTCCGGCGGAGAGCCCTACCAGCACGTCCTCCCGATGGCCGGGCTCGACTGGGAGCTCGAGGTACGGCGGGTGGAGCGGGTTCCCGAGGCCGTCGCGGAGGCGGCCTGGTACACCTTCGACCTGGCCGCGGAGGTCCCCATCCGCGCCTGCCTCTTCCAGTCGGGGGAGGAGAACTTCCTGTTCCTGCTGGTGCACCACATCGCCGCGGACGGCTGGTCGTGGGCACCGCTGGGCCGGGACCTGGCGGCCGCCTACGCCGCGCGCGCGGGCGGGGCGGCGCCGGACTGGGCGCCGCTGCCGGTGCAGTACGCGGACTACACGCTCTGGCAGCGGGAGCTGCTCGGCGATGAGAACGACCCGGAGAGCCTGCTGTCCACCCAGGTGGACTACTGGCGGCGGGAGCTGTCCGGCGTGCCCGAGGAACTCGCCCTTCCCGCCGACCGCCCCCGTCCGCCGGTCGCCGGATACCGGGGCCACCGGGTGCCGCTGTCGGCCTCCGCGGAGGTGCACCGCGCACTCGCCGCCCTCGCCCGCCGGGAGGGCGCGTCACCGTTCATGGTGCTCCAGGCGGCGCTGGCGGTGCTGCTGTCACGGCTCGGCTCGGGCACCGACATCCCGATCGGCGCCCCGGTGGCGGGCCGCACCGACGAGGGTCTCAACGACCTCGTCGGTTTCTTCGTCAACACCCTGGTCATCCGCGCGGACCTGTCGGGTGATCCGTCGTTCCTCCAGGTGCTGCGGCAGGTGCGGGAGGCGAGCTTCGGCGCGTTCAAGCACCAGGACGTGCCGTTCGAGCGCCTGGTGGAGGAGCTGGCACCGGCGCGGTCGCTGTCGCGGCATCCGCTGTTCCAGGTCATGCTCACGGTGCAGAACCGGGACCGCGGCACGCTGGAGCAGGCGGGGCGGACTCCCGGTGGGGAGCAGGCCCCCGAGGAGCGGGCCGCCACGGTTCCGGCCCGGTTCGACCTCGACCTGTCGATCCGGGAGGTCTTCGACGAGCGGGGCCGCCCGGCCGGGCTGCGCGGCTCGGTGACGGCCGCGGCCGATCTGTTCGATCTGGGCTCGGTGGAGGTGCTGGCCGAGCGGCTGGTGCGGGTGCTGGAGGCGGTGACCGCTGATCCGGAGATCCGGGTGCGGGCGGTGCCGGTGCTGGACGGCGGCGAGCGTGATCTGCTGCTGCACGGCTGGAACGACACGGCGGCCGATTTCGTGGCCGAAGGCGTCGTGGGGCTGTTCGAACGTCAGGTCCTGGAGCGGCCGGACGCGGTGGCGGTGACCGCCGACGGTGAGCGGCTGTCGTACGCGGAGCTGGCGGGCCGGGCGGACCGGATCGCCGGTTTCCTGAGCGCGGCGGGAGTGGGCCCGGAGACCGTGGTCGGGCTGTGCCTTCCGCGGGGCGTCCAGATGGTCGCGGCGATCCTCGGCGTGTGGAAGGCGGGGGCGGCGTACGTGCCGCTGGATCCGCGGCTTCCGGCCGAACGGCTCGACTTCCTGATCTCCGACAGCGACGCCCGGCTGGTCCTGGCCGAGGAGGCCGTGTCGCTGCCCGTGCCCGTGGTCGTCATCGATGAGGCGCTGGCGGCCGAGCCGGGCCTGCCGGTCCCCGTCTTACCCGCTCAGCTCGCGTATGTGATCTACACGTCGGGGTCGACGGGTGTGCCGAAGGGCGTCGCGGTCTCGCATGGTTCGCTGGCGAACCTGGCGTCCGTGTTCGCGGTGGAGCCCGGGGTGGGTGTGCTGCAGTTCGCGTCGTTCAGTTTCGACGCCTCGGTGCTGGACGTCGCGGTGGCGCTGAGCTCCGGCGCCTCCCTGGTCGTGGCGGGGGAGCGCGAGAGGCAGGAGCCCGGCCTGCTGGCCGATCTTCCGGTGCAGGCGGCGAGCGTCGTTCCGTCGCTGCTGCGGGTTCTCGATCCGGCCGCGCTGCCCGAGGTGTCGCGGCTGCTGGTGGGCGCGGAGGCCATCGACGAGGCGACGGCGCGGGAGTGGGCGCGGGGCCGTGAGCTGGTCAACACCTACGGGCCGACCGAGACGACCGTCATGGTGGCCGCGGCGCCGGTGGACGTGGACCGTCCCGGTGCGGTGCCGTTCGGGCGGCCGATCGCCAACACCCGGCTGTTCGTGCTGGACCAGGGCCTGCAGCCGGTCCCGGCCGGTGTCGCGGGTGACCTGTACGTCTCCGGTGTCCAGGTCGCCCGCGGGTACGTGGGCCGGGCCGGGCTGACGGGCGAGCGGTTCGTCGCGTCTCCGTACGGGGCCGGGGAGCGGATGTACCGCACCGGAGACATGGCGCGGTGGACGGCCGACGGTCAGCTCGTGTTCGCCGGGCGGTCGGACCAGCAGGTGAAGATCCGCGGCTTCCGGGTGGAGCCCGGCGAGGTGGAGGCGGTGCTGGCCGCCCACCCGCGTGTGGCGCAGGCCGCGGTGATCGTCCGGGAGGACCGGCTGGTCGCCTACGTGGTGGGCGACGAGCTGCCCGGCGAGGTGCTCCGCGAGCACGTGGCGCTGCGGCTGCCCGACTACATGGTCCCGTCGGCGTTCGTGGTGCTGCCCGCCCTTCCGCTGACGGTCAACGGCAAGCTCGACCGGGCCGCGCTGCCCGCTCCTGAGTTCGCCGGTGCCGTCGGCCGTGGCCCGGCGACGGTGCAGGAGGAGATCCTCTGCCGGGTCTTCGCCGAGGTCCTCCGCCTGGAGTCGGTGGGCGTCGACGACAATTTCTTCGAGCTGGGCGGGCATTCGCTGCTGGCGGTGTCGCTGGTGGAGCGGCTGCGGGTCGCGGGTGTGCCGGTGTCGGTGCGGGCGCTGTTCGAGGCTCCGACGCCCGCGGGTCTGGCGGGGGCGGCTGCTCCGGAGGCGGTGCCGGTTCCGGAGAACCTGATCCCGGACGGTGCCGGGCGGATCACGCCGGAGATGCTGCCGCTGGTGGCCCTGTCCCAGCCGGAGATCGACCGGGTCGTGGCCTCCGTGGAGGGCGGCGCCGGGAACGTGGCGGACGTCTATCCGCTGGCTCCGTTGCAGGAGGGCCTGCTGTTCCACCATCTGCTGGCGGCCGACGGCGATGACGCCTACGCGACGTTGCAGGTGCTGGAGTTCGACTCGCGGGAACGGTTCGAGGCCTTCGCGGCCGGGTTGCAGCAGGTCGTGGACCGCCATGACGTCCTGCGGACCGGTGTGGTGTGGGAGGGGCTCTCGGAGCCCGTCCAGGTCGTCCGGCGGTGGGCGCGGGTGCCGGTGGAGGCGGTCGAGACGGCCGGGGATCCCGGCGCCGACCGGGCCGCCGCGCTGACGGCCGCCGTCGGCTCGATCATGGATCTGAGCCGCGCGCCGCTGCTCGACCTGCACGTCACCGAGGCCGGCGACGGACGCGTCCTGGCGCTGTTCCGGATGCACCACATGATCCAGGACCACCTCGGCATGGACGTCCTCCTGGACGAGCTGCGCAAGGTGCTGAACGGCCGCGTGGACGAACTCGCTCCCGCCATGCCGTTCCGGAACTTCGTCGCGCAGGCGCGCGGCGGCGTGGCCCGCGAGGAGCACGAGCGCTATTTCGCGGAGTTGCTGGGCGACGTGAGCGAGGCGACGGCGCCGTTCGGACTGACCGACGTCCGCGGCGACGGCCTCAGCGTGGTGTCCGCGGTCCTGCCGATCCCGCACGCCCTGGTGACGGAGCTGCGGGAGGTGTCGCGGTTGCTGGGGGTGAGCCCGGCGACGGTCCTGCATGTGGTGTGGGCGCGCGTCTTGGGCGTCCTCGCGGGGCGTGATGATGTCGTGTTCGGGACGGTGTTGTTCGGGCGGATGAACGCGGGTGCGGGTGCCGACCGGGTGATGGGTCCGTTCATCAATACGCTGCCGGTGCGGGCGGGGACGCGGGTGAGCGTCCGGGACGCGGTGGAGGGGATGCGGGCCCAGCTCGCGGCGCTGTTGGAGCACGAGCACGCGCCCCTCGCGGTCGCGCAGCAGGCGTCGGGGATGAGCGGCGACATGCCGCTGTTCTCCGCCCTGTTCAACTACCGCTACAACAGCCGCGGCCGGTCGGGCGAGCCCGAGGAGCCGCGCGACGACGTGGGCGGCATCCGCACCGTGTACAAGCGGGCGAACACCAGCTACCCGGTGGCGATCGCGGTCAACGATCTCGGCGGCGACCGGATGGGGTTCGGGGTCGAGACGGTCGGATCGATCGACCCGCAGGCGATCGGCCGGATGCTGCTGACCGCGACCGGGCACCTCGTCACGGCGCTGCGGCTGACGCCCGACACAGCCCTGGACACGGTCGCCGTGCTGGACGAGACCGACCGGGACCTGCTTCTGCGCGGCTGGAACGACACGGCCGCGGAGTTCTCCGGTGACGGCGTCGTGGAGGCGTTCGGGCGTCATGTGGTGGAGCGGCCTGACGCGGTGGCGGTGGTCGCTGATGGGGTGTCGGTGACGTATGCGGAGCTCGCCGACCGTGCGGATCGGATCGCCGGGTGGCTGGGTGCGGCTGGGGTGGGTGCGGAGTCGGTCGTCGGGTTGTGCCTGCCGCGTGGCGCGGGGATGGTCGCGGCGATCCTGGGTGTGTGGAGGGCGGGGGCGGCGTATGTGCCGCTGGATCCGCAGCTTCCCGCCGAGCGGCTGGAGTTCCTGGTCGCCGACAGCGGTGCCCATCTGGTGCTGACCGAGGGAAGCGGGTTCCTGCCGGTGGCGGTGGCGACCGTCGAGGAGGCGCTGACCGGGAAGCCGGGGCCGGTGGCTCCGGTGCTTCCGGCACAGCTCGCGTATGTGATCTACACGTCGGGGTCGACGGGTGTGCCGAAGGGCGTCGCGGTGTCGCATGGTTCGCTGGCGAACCTGGCGGCGGTGTTCGCGGTGGAGCCCGGGGTGGGTGTGCTGCAGTTCGCGTCGTTCAGTTTCGACGCCTCCGTGCTGGACGTCGCGGTGGCGCTGAGCAGCGGTGCGTCGCTGGTGATCGCGGGGGACAGGGAGCGTCAGGAACCTGGTCTGCTGGCCGGGCTCCCGGTGCAGGCGGCGAGCGTTGTTCCTTCGCTGTTGCGGGTCCTCGAACCCGGGGCGCTGCCGGAGGTGTCGCGGCTGCTGGTGGGTGCCGAGGCGATCGACGAGGCCACGGCCCGCGCCTGGGGTGAGGGCCGTGAGCTGGTCAACACCTATGGGCCGACCGAGACGACCGTGATGGTGGCCTCGGGCGCGGTGGACGTGGACCGTCCCGGCGTGGTGCCGTTCGGGCGGCCGATCGCCAACACACGGCTCTACGTGCTCGACCAGAATCTGGAGCCGGTCCCGGCCGGGGTGGTGGGCGAGCTCTATGTCGCGGGCGTGCAGGTGGCGCGTGGGTACGTGGGCCGGGCCGCCCTGACCGGTGAGCGGTTCGTGGCGGATCCGTTCGGCTCCGGGGAGCGGATGTACCGCACCGGTGACCTGGCGCGATGGACCCTTGACGGTCAGCTCGTGTTCGCCGGGCGGTCGGACCAGCAGGTGAAGATCCGCGGGTTCCGGGTGGAGCCGGGCGAGATCGAGGCGGTGCTGTCGGGGCATCCGTCGGTGGAACAGGTCGCGGTGATCGTCCGGGAGGACCGGCTGGTCGCCTATGCCGTGGGAGACGTGTCCGAGCTGCGCGCCTACGCGGCGCGGAGGCTGCCGGAGTACATGATCCCGGCCGCGTTCGTGGTGCTGCCCGCCCTTCCGCTGACGGCCAACGGCAAGCTCGACCGGGCCGCGCTGCCCGACCCGCAGTACTCCAGCGCCGACGGCCGGGGGCCCGCATCCGTCCAGGAGGAACTGCTGCGCAGCGTTTTCGCGCAGATCCTCGGTCTGGATTCGGTGGGCGTGGATGACGGTTTCTTCGAGTTGGGTGGGCATTCGCTGTTGGCGGTGCGGTTGATTTCGCGGGTGCGGACGGTTTTCGGTGTGGAGTTGCCGTTGCGGACGTTGTTCGAGGCTCCGACGGTGGCGCGGTTGGCGGTGCGTCTGGAGGGTGCCGATGTGGAGCGGGCCCGGGTGGCGTTGAGTGCGGTGGAGCGTCCGGAGCGGATCCCGTTGTCGTTCGCCCAGCGCCGCCTGTGGTTCCTCGCCCAGCTCGAAGGACCGAACCCGACCTACAACAACCCGATCACCCTGCGCCTCCCCGCCGACGTGGACGTCCCCGCCCTGGGCGCCGCCCTGCGGGACGTGATCGGCCGCCACGAGTCCCTGCGGACGATCTTCCCCTCGGTGGACGGCGAGCCCTACCAGCACGTCCTCGACCCGTCGGAGCTGGACTGGAACCTCGAGGTCGTCGAGGTCCCGGAAGGCGGGACACAGGCCGCGGTGGCCGAGGCCTCCCGGCACGGCTTCGACTTCGCCGTGCGGGTGCCGGTCCGGGCCTGGCTGTTCCGGTCGGGCGCCGAGGAATGCGTGCTCGTGCTGCTGCTGCACCACATCGCGACCGACGGCTGGTCGATGGCGCCCCTGACCAGGGACGTCTCGACCGCCTATGAGGCGCGCAGGCGCGGTGAGGCCCCGGCGTGGGAGCCGCTGCCCGTCCAGTACGCCGACTACGCGATCTGGCAGCGTGAACTCCTCGGCGAGGAGTCCGACCCCGGCAGCCTGCTGTCGCGGCAGGTCGGGTACTGGCGCGACGCCCTGGCCGGCGCGCCGGAGGAACTGACCCTGCCCGTGGACCGGCCGCGCCCGGCGGTGGCGAGCCACCGGGGACACCGGGTGGCCGTCCAGGTGCCCGGCGAGGTGCACCGGCGGCTCGTGGACCTGGCCAGGACCGAGGGCGTCACGACGTTCATGGTCATGCAGGCCGCCCTGGCGGTCACGCTGTCGCGGCTCGGCGCGGGCACCGACGTCCCGATCGGATCGGCGATCGCGGGCCGCTCCGACGAGGCCCTGAACGATCTCGTCGGCTTCTTCGTCAACACCCTGGTCATCCGCACGGACCTGTCCGGAGACCCGGACTTCCGGCAGGTCCTGGCGCGGGTGCGGGAGACGACACTGGGGGCGCTGGCCCATCAGGACGTCCCGTTCGAACGCCTCGTGGAGGACCTTGCGCCGTCCCGGTCGCTGGCCCGGCATCCGCTGTTCCAGGTGATGCTGACGGTGCAGAACAACCAGCAGTCCGCCCTGGACCCCGCCGGGGGCCGGGCCGCGCCCGAGGGCACGATCACCGGCGCGGCCCGGTTCGACGTGGACGTCAACGTCACCGAGGTGTTCGGCGACGAGGGCCGCCCCGAGGGGCTCCGCGGGTCGGTGGCGGTCAGCGCCGACCTGTTCGACGAGGGCTCGGCCGGGGTGTTCGCGCGGCGTTTCGCGCGGGTCCTGGAAGCGGTGACGGAGGCGCCGGACGCGCCGGTCGGCACCGTGCCGGTGGTGGACGCCGCCGAGCGCGAGCTGCTGCTGTCGGGCTGGAACACGGCGGCCTCCGTTCCCGAGATCACGCTCACCGAGCTGTTCGCCCGCCGGGTGGCGGCCGATCCGGGCGCGATCGCCGTCTCGGCGGACGGGACGACGCTCACCTACGGCGAGCTGGACGCCCGGGCGCATCGGCTCGCCGGTCATCTGCGCGCGTCCGGCGTCGGCGTGGGCTCGATGGTGGGGGTCGTGCTGGAACGCGGGCTCGACGTGGTGGTGTCGCTGCTCGCGGTGGTGAAGGCGGGTGCGGCGTACGTGCCGGTCGACCCGCGGTCGCCGGCGGAGCGGGTGGGCGTCGTGCTGTCGGACGCCCGGGTCGCCGCGGTCGTGACGTCGCGGTCGTGCGCGTCGCTGGTGCCGGGGCCGGTGCCCATGATCGTGGTGGACGGTCCGGAGGCGGCGGCCGGGGTGGACGGCCTGCCGGATCACGTCCCGGTGTCGCCGGACGCGGCCGCCTATGTGATCTACACGTCGGGTTCGACGGGGACGCCGAAGGGCGTGGTGGTCACGCACCGCAACGTGGTCGGCCTGCTGGAGGCCGCCGGTGATCTGCTGTCGCTGGATTCTGCGGACGTGTGGAGCTGCTTCCACTCGTTCGGGTTCGACGTGTCGGTGTGGGAGATGTGGGGGGCGCTGCTGCACGGTGCCCGTCTCGTGGTGGTGCCCTACGAGGTGTCGCGCAGCCCGGAGGAGTTCGCCGGGCTGATCGAGCGGGAGGGGGTGACGGTCCTCAGCCAGACGCCGTCGGCGTTCTACCAGCTCTCGGCGGTGCGGGAGCTGCCTCCGGAACACCTGCGCCTGGTCGTGTTCGCCGGTGAGGCCCTGGACCCCGCGCGCGTGGCCGGCTGGTCGGTCACGGGCGGCCCGCGCCTGGTGAACATGTACGGGATCACCGAGACGACGGTCCACTCCACGCACTGGCAGGTGACGGGGGAGGAGTCCGGGAGCGTGGTGGGGCGCGGCCTGCCGGGCACGTCGATGCTGGTCCTCGACGAGCGGCTACGGCCCGTCGCACCGGGCGTGACCGGTGAGCTCTACGTCGCCGGGGCGCAGGTGTCGCGCGGATATCTGGGACGTGCGGGACTGACCGGGGAACGGTTCGTCGCCCACCCCTACGGTTCGGCAGGGGAGCGGATGTACCGCTCGGGTGACCTGGCGAAATGGTCCAACGACGGTCAGCTGGTGTTCGTGGGGCGGGCCGACGCCCAGGTGAAGCTGCGCGGCTTCCGGATCGAGCCGGGCGAGGTCGAGACGGTCCTGGCCGGGCATCCGGACGTGGCGCAGGCCGCGGTGATCGTCCGGGAGGACGCGCCGGGCGACAAGCGCCTGGTCGGCTACGTGGTCCTCGCCGGCGGCACGGTCACCGGCGCCGACCTGCGCGTTCACGCGGCGCGGCTGCTGCCGGAGTACATGGTTCCCTCGGCGATCGTCGTGGTGCCGGTGCTGCCGCTGACCGTCAACGGGAAGCTCGACCGGCGGGCCCTCCCGGCGCCGGAGTACTCCGGCGGCGAGAGCAGGGAACCGGCGACGGTCCAGGAGGAGTTGCTGTGCGGGGTGTTCGCGCAGATCCTCGGTCTGGATTCGGTGGGCGTGGATGACGGTTTCTTCGAGTTGGGTGGGCATTCGCTGTTGGCGGTGCGGTTGATTTCGCGGGTGCGGACGGTTTTCGGTGTGGAGTTGCCGTTGCGGACGTTGTTCGAGGCTCCGACGGTGGCGCGGTTGGCGGTGCGTCTGGAGGGTGCCGATGTGGAGCGGGCCCGGGTGGCGTTGAGTGCGGTGGAGCGTCCGGAGCGGATCCCGTTGTCGTTCGCCCAGCGCCGCCTGTGGTTCCTCGCCCAGCTGGAGGGCCCGAACGCCACCTACAACAGCCCGATCACCCTGCGGCTGTCCGGTGAGGTCGACGTGGCCGCGCTGAACGCCGCCCTGCGGGACGTGATCGGCCGCCACGAGTCCCTGCGGACGATCTTCCCTGCCGTCGACGGCGAGCCCTACCAGCACATTCTCAGGCCGGACGAGCTGGACTGGGCCCTCCAGCAGGCCGAGGTGCCCGCGGAGGAACTCCCGGCGGCCGTCTCCGCCGCTTCCCGCCACGCGTTCGACTTCTCCGCCGAGGTTCCGGTCCGGGCGTGGCTGTTCCGCTCGGACGCCGGTGAGTCGACGCTGGTGCTGCTGCTGCACCACATCGCGACCGACGGCTGGTCCATGGCGCCTTTGACCAGGGACGTCTCGACGGCCTACGCGGCGCGCAGGCGCGGCGAGGCCCCGGTGTGGGAGCCGCTGCCGGTCCAGTACGCCGACTACGCGATCTGGCAGCGCGAGCTGCTCGGCGAGGAGACCGACCCGCGGAGCCTGCTGTCGCGGCAGGTCGCCTACTGGCAGGAGGCGCTGGCGGGCTCGCCCGAGGAGCTGAACCTTCCCGCCGACCGTCCGCGTCCGGCGGCGGCCAGCCACCGGGGCCATGTGGCGCCGTTGCGGGTGCCCGCCGACGTGCACGAACGGCTGGTGGATCTGGCTCGTGCCGAGGGTGTCACGACGTTCATGGTGTTGCAGGCCGCGTTGGCGGTGACGTTGTCGCGGCTCGGTGCGGGGACGGACGTTCCGATCGGTTCGGCGGTGGCGGGGCGTTCGGACGAGGCGTTGAACGATCTGGTCGGGTTCTTCGTGAACTCGCTGGTCATCCGCACCGACCTCGCCGGGGACCCGGACTTCCGGCAGGTGCTCGCGCGGGTGCGGGAGACGACCCTGGGGGCCCTCGCCCACCAGGACGTGCCCTTCGAACGGCTCGTGGAGGTGCTGGCACCGGAGCGGTCGCTGGCGCGGCACCCGCTGTTCCAGGTCGTCCTGACGTTGCAGAACGTCGACCGGGTCGTCGTGGGACTGCCCGGGGAGCGGGACGATGACGCCTCCTCGATGCTCGAGGTCGCCGGCCGGTGCGACGTGGAGGTGATGGCCGGGGAGACCTTCGACGCCCAGGGCCGTCCGGCGGGTCTGCGCGGGATGCTGGTGGTGGCGGCCGACCTGTTCGAGGCGCCGATGGCGCAGCGGTTCGCCGGCTGGCTGACCGGGGTGCTGGCGGCGGTGACGGAGTCTCCGGAACTGCCCGTCCACGCGGTGCCGGTGGTGGACGCCGCCGAGCGGCGCCTGGTGCTGGAGGACTGGAACGCCACGGCCGCCGAGATTCCGGCCGGGACCGTGCTGGACCTGTTCGCCGCGCGGGTGGCGGCGGATCCGGGCGCCGCGGCCGTGCTCGCCGACGGTGTCTCCCTGAGCTTCGCCGAGCTGGACGCGCGGGCCGATCGGCTCGCCGGTCATCTGGGCCGTCTGGGTGTGGGTGCGGAGTCGCTGGTGGCGGTGGTTCTGCCGCGCGGCGTCGATCTGGCGGTGGCGCTGCTGGGCGTGCTGAAGGCGGGGGCGGCGTATCTGCCGATCGATGTGACCCTGCCCGCCGAGCGCGTCGGGTTCATGATCGCTGACAGTGCGGCGGCCGTGGTCCTCGGCACGGCGGACCTTCTCGACGGGCTGTCCCTGGCCGGCGTGCCGTCGCTGGACGTCGCGGACGTCTCCGGCCCGTCGCAGGCACCGCCCGTGGTGGTGCGTCCCGACGGGCTGGCCTATGTGATCTACACGTCAGGGTCGACGGGTGTGCCGAAGGGCGTCGCGGTCACCCATCGCAGTGCGGTGAACCTCGTGGTCGCCCAGGCCGATCGGTTCGCGGTCGGTGCGGGGGACCGGGTGCTGCAGTTCGCGTCGCCGAGCTTCGACGCGGCCGTCTCCGAGGTCCTGGTGACCTGGTGCTCCGGCGCCGCCCTGGTCGTGGCGGACGCCGACCGGCTGAAGCCCGGCGGAGGCCTCGTCGAGGTGCTCTCCGGCTTCGGTGTCTCGCACGTGACGCTGCCGCCCGCCGTGCTGGCGGTCCTCGACCCGGCGGACCTGGGCTCCGTGCGGACCCTCGTGTCCGCGGGCGAGGCCCTGGATCCGGGCCTGGTGGAGCCCTGGTCCGCGGGCAGGCGCCTGATCAACGCCTACGGTCCGACCGAGACGACCGTGTGCACCTCGATGTCCCTGCCGCTGGCGGCGGGCGACGCGCCGGTGATCGGCCTGCCGATCGCCAACGGCCGGGTGTACGTGCTGGACGAGCGGTTGCAGCCGGTCCCCGTCGGGGTGCCGGGCGACCTGTACGTGGCCGGGGTGCCCCTCGCCCGCGGCTATGTCGGCCGGGCGGGGCTGACGAGCGAGCGCTTCGTGGCCTGCCCGTTCGGCGCGGCCGAGCGGATGTACCGCACCGGCGACCTGGTGAAGTGGACCGCCGACGGCCGGCTCGTCTTCGCCGGCCGCGTCGACGACCAGGTGAAGCTCCGCGGGTTCCGGATCGAGCTCGGCGAGATCGAGGCCGTCCTGTCCGGGCGTCCCGGTGTCGCGCGGGCGGTCGTGGTCGTCCGTGACGAGCGGCTGGTCGCCTACCTCGTGGGCGACGATCCCTCCGTCGCCGCGGCGCGTGAGCACGCCGCGCGGCTCCTGCCGGAGTACATGGTCCCGTCGGCGTTCGTCGTGCTGCCCGCGCTGCCGCTGACGAGCAGCGGGAAGATCGACCGCAGGGCGCTGCCGGAACCCGGGCGCGCCGGCGCGGGCCGGGGGCCGGTCACGGTGCAGGAGGAACTGCTCTGCGACGCCTTCGCCCTGGTCCTCGGCCTGGACTCGGTCGGGGTCGACGACAGCTTCTTCAACCTGGGCGGGCACTCCCTGCTGGCCGTGCGGCTGGCGTCCCGGATCCGGGCGGCGCTCGGCGTCGAAGTGGACCTCCCGACCCTCTTCGAGGCGCCGACGGTGGCGCAGCTCGCCGCGCGGATCGCCGAGGGCACGGAACGGGCGCGGGCACCCCTGTCCGCGGTGGTGCGCCCGGCACGGGTGCCGTTGTCGTTCGCCCAGCGCCGCCTGTGGTTCCTGGCCCAGCTCGAAGGGCCGAGCACGACCTACAACAGCCCGATCCCGATGCGGCTGCCCGGCGATGTGGACGTCACCGTGCTGAACGCCGCCCTGCGCGACGTGCTGGGCCGCCACGAATCGCTCAGGACGATCTTCCCGGCGGTCGACGGCGAGCCCTACCAGCACGTCCTCGGACTGGACGAGCTGGACTGGGCCGTCGAGCAGGCCGAGGTGTCCCCGGACGAGCTGCGCTCCTCGGTGGCCGAGGTGCTGCGGTACGCGTTCGACTTCTCCGTCGAGGTTCCGGTCCGGGCGTGGTTGTTCCGCTCGGGTTCCGAGGAGTCGACGCTGGTGCTGCTGCTGCACCACATCGCGACCGACGGCTGGTCGATGGCGCCGCTGGCCCGCGACCTGCTGACGGCTTACGAGGCCCGCTCGCGCGGTGAGGCTCCGGCGTGGGAACCGCTGCCGGTCCAGTACGCCGACTACGCGATCTGGCAGCGCGAGCTCCTCGGCGAGGAGACCGATCCGGAGAGCCTGCTGTCACGTCAGGTGGCGTACTGGCGGGAGACGCTGGCGGGTGCCCCGGAGGAACTGGTGCTGCCGGCCGACCGACAGCGACCCGCGGTGCTGAGCCACCGCGGCCACCGCGCCCCGCTGGACCTGCCGGTGGAGGTGCATCGGCGGCTGGTGGATCTGGCTCGTGCCGAGGGTGTCACGACGTTCATGGTGTTGCAGGCCGCGTTGGCGGTGACGTTGTCGCGGCTCGGTGCGGGGACGGACGTTCCGATCGGTTCGGCGGTGGCGGGGCGTTCGGACGAGGCGTTGAACGATCTGGTCGGGTTCTTCGTGAACTCGCTGGTCATCCGCACCGACCTCGCGGGGGACCCGGACTTCCGTGAGGTGCTGTCCAGGGTGCGGGGGGCGACTCTGGGCGCCCTCGTTCACCAGGACGTGCCGTTCGAGCGCCTGGTGGAGGAGCTGGCTCCGTCGCGGTCGCTGTCGCGGCATCCGCTGTTCCAGGTGATGCTCACGGTGCAGAACAACGAGCGCGCCGTCGCGCAGCTGCCCAGGTCGCGTGCCGCCGATCCCGCGGTGACGACCGGCGACGGCACGGTCGCGGCGCGCTTCGACCTGGAGGTGACGGTCGGGGAGGTGTTCGACGAGCAGGGGCGTCCGGCGGGGCTGCGCGGCATGCTGGTGGCCGGGGTCGAGCTGTTCGATCCCGCCACGGTCAGGGCCGTCGCCGAGCGGCTGGAGCGGGTGCTCACCGAGGTGACGGCTGCTCCGGAGCTGCGGGTGCTGGCGGTGCCGGTGCTGGAGGAGGCCGAGCGTGATCTTCTTCTGCACGGGTGGAACGACACGGCTGCGGAGTTCTCCAGTGGCGGTGTCGTGGAGGCGTTCGGGCGTCATGTGGTGGAGCGGCCTGACGCGGTGGCGGTGGTCGCTGATGGGGTTTCGCTGACGTATGCGGAGCTTGCCGATCAGGCGGATCGGATCGCCGGGTGGCTGGGTGCGGCGGGTGTCGGTGCCGAGTCGGTGGTGGGTTTGCGTCTGCCGCGTGGCGCGGGGATGGTCGCGGCGATCATGGGTGTGTGGAGGGCGGGGGCGGCGTATGTGCCGTTGGATCCGCAGCTTCCTGCCGAGCGTTTCGACTTCCTGGTGGCCGACAGCGGGGCCGGTCTGGTCCTGACCGATCTTGATGAGGCGTTGGCGTCCGATCCTGCGGCGCCCGTTGCGGTGTTGCCTGGTCGGCTGGCGTATGTGATCTATACGTCGGGTTCGACGGGTGTGCCGAAGGGTGTCGGGGTGTCGCATGGTTCGCTGGCGAACCTGGCGGCGGTGTTCGCGGTGGAGCCCGGGGTGGGTGTGCTGCAGTTCGCGTCGTTCAGTTTCGACGCCTCCGTCCTGGATGTCGCGGTGGCGCTGAGCAGCGGTGCGACGGTGGTGGTGGCGAGCGATCAGGAGCGGCAGGAACCCGCTCTGCTGGCGGATCTTCCGGTGCAGGCGGCGAGTGTCGTGCCGTCGCTGTTGCGGGTCCTCGAACCCGGGGCGCTGCCGGAGGTGTCGCGGCTGTTGGTGGGTGCCGAGGCGATCGACGAGGCGACCGCGCAGGCCTGGGCCGAGGGTCGCGAACTGATCAACACCTATGGGCCTACTGAGGCGACGGTGATGGTGGCTGCGGCGCCGGTGGACGTTGAGCGTCCCGGTGTGGTGCCGTTCGGGCGTCCGATCGCCAACACCCGGCTGTATGTGCTGGACGAGGCGTTGCAGCCGGTCCCGGCCGGAGTGGCGGGTGATCTGTATGTCGCGGGTGTCCAGGTGGCGCGCGGCTATGTGGGCCGGGCCGCCCTGACGGGTGAGCGGTTCGTGGCGTGTCCGTTCGGTTCGGGTGAGCGGATGTACCGTACGGGTGACCTGGCGAAGTGGACGTCGGACGGGCAGCTGGTGTTCGCGGGGCGTTCGGATCAGCAGGTGAAGATCCGCGGGTTCCGGATCGAGCCGGGCGAGATCGAAGCCGTCCTGACCGGGCACCCGGACGTGACGCAGGCAGCGGTGCTCGTCCGGGACGACAGGCTGGTCGCCTACCTGGTGGGGGAGGGGATCCCCCTCGACGAGGTCCGCGAGCACGCGGCGCGGCGACTGCCGGAGTACATGGTCCCCGCCGCCTTCGTGGAGCTGGCGGTGCTGCCGCTGACCACGAACGGCAAGCTCGACCGGGCCGCCCTGCCCGAACCGGAGTTCTCCACGGGCGAGGGCCGGGGCCCGGCGACGGTGCGGGAGGAGGTCCTCTGCCGGGTCTTCGCCGAGGTCCTCGGGGTGGAGTCGGTCGGGGTCGACGGCAACTTCTTCGAGCTGGGCGGGCACTCGCTGCTCGCGGTCTCGCTGGTGGAACGGCTGCGGTCGGCCGGCGTCTCGGTGTCGGTGCGGGCGCTGTTCGAGGCGCCGACCCCCGCGGGCCTCGCCGCCGCGGCGGGCTCGGTGTCGGTGGAGGTGCCCGACAACCTGATCCCTGAGGACGCCCTCCACATCACGCCGGAGATGCTGCCGCTGGTGACGCTGTCCCAGCCGGAGATCGACCGGATCGCGGCGTCCGTCGACGGCGGTGCCGCGAACGTGGCGGACGTCTATCCGCTGGCTCCGCTGCAGGAGGGCCTGCTGTTCCACCACCTGCTGGCCGCCGGCGGCGATGACGCGTACGCGACGTTGCAGGTGCTGGAGTTCGACTCGCGGGAGCGGTTCGACGCCTTCGCGGCCGGGCTCCAGCAGGTCGTGGACCGGCACGACATCCTGCGCTCCGCCGTGGTGTGGGAGGGGCTTCCGGAGCCCGTCCAGGTCGTGTGGCGGCGGGCGCGGGTCCGGGTGGACTCCGTCCAGGTGCTGGACGACCGGCCCGCGGACGGTGACGAGCTCGTGTCCCGGTTGATCGCCGCGGTGGGCTCGTCGATGGACCTCGGCCGCGCTCCGCTGCTCGACCTGACCGTCACCGAGATCGGCGGCGGACGCTGCCTGGCCCTCATGCGGATGCACCACATGATCCAGGACCACCTGGGCATGGACGTCCTCCTGGGCGAGCTGCGCGCGGTGCTGTCCGGCCGGGCCTCGGAACTGACCCGGGCGATGCCGTTCCGGAACTTCGTCGCGCAGGCGCGCGGCGGCGTGGCCCGCGAGGAGCACGAGCGCTATTTCGCCGAGCTGCTGGGCGACGTGAGCGAGGCGACGGCGCCGTTCGGGCTGACCGACATCCTCGGCGACGGCCTCAGCGTGGAGGCGACCGGCCTCCAGATCCCGGTCGACCTGGTGGCCGAACTGCGCGAGGTGTCGCGGCTGATGGGAGTCAGCCCCGCGACCGTGCTGCACGTCGTGTGGGCACGCGTCCTGGGCGTCCTCGCGGGCCGTGACGACGTCGTGTTCGGGACGGTGTTGTTCGGGCGGATGAACGCGGGTGCGGGTGCCGACCGGGTGATGGGTCCGTTCATCAATACGCTGCCGGTGCGGGCGGGGACGCGGGTGAGCGTCCGGGACGCGGTGGAGGGGATGCGGGCCCAGCTCGCGGCGCTGTTGGAGCACGAGCACGCGCCCCTCGCGGTCGCGCAGGCGGCGTCGGGGATGAGCGGTGAGCTGCCGCTGTTCTCGGCCCTGTTCAACTACCGCTACAGCAGCCGCGCCGAGACGAACGAGGCCGAGCCGCGCGGTGCCGCCGGCGGGATCCGCAAGGTCTTCGCCCGTGCCTATACGAGCTATCCCGTCGCGATCGCGGTCAACGACCTCGGCGGCGACAGGCTCAGCTTCACCGTCGAGGCGATCGACCCGATCGACCCGCAGGCCATCGGCCGGATGCTCCTGACGGCGACCGAGCACCTCGTCACCGCGCTGCGGCTGACCCCGGACGCCGCCCTGGACACCGTCGCCGTGCTGGACGAGGAGGAGCGGAACCGGCTGCTCACCGGCGGGAACGCCACGGAGACCGAGGTTCCGGCGGGGAACGTCCTGGAGTTGTTCGACGCCCGGGTGGCGGCGGATCCGGACGCGGCCGCCGTGCTCGCGGACGGGCTGTCGCTGTCCTACGCAGAGCTGGACGCCCGGGCGAACCGGCTCGCCGGTCATCTGAGCCGTCTGGGCGTGGGTGCGGAATCGCTCGTCGCGGTCGTGCTGCCGCGTGGGGTGGAGCTCGCGGTGGCGATGCTGGGCGTGCTCAAGGCGGGAGCGGCCTATCTGCCGATCGATGTGACGCTGCCCGCCGAGCGGGTCGGGTTCATGATCGCGGACAGTCGGGCGATCGTCGTTCTGAGCACGGGTGACCTGCTGGATGATCTTCCGTTGGCGGGTGTGCTGACGGTGGACGTCGAGGAGGTGTCCGGCCCTTCGGACGCGCTGTCCCCGGCGGTGCGTCCCGATGGCCTGGCGTATGTGATCTACACGTCGGGTTCGACGGGTGTGCCGAAGGGTGTGGCGGTTTCTCATCGCAGTGCGGTGAACCTCGTGGTGGCTCAGGCTGATCGGTTCGCGGTCGGTGTGGGGGATCGGGTGTTGCAGTTCGCTTCTCCGAGCTTCGATGCCGCCGTGTCCGAGGTTCTGGTGACGTGGTGTTCGGGTGCGGCCCTGGTGGTCGCGGAGGCCGATCGGCTGTTGCCGGGCAACGGTCTGGTCGGGGTGCTCGCCGGTTTCGAGGTCTCCCATGTGACGCTGCCGCCCGCGGTACTGGCGGTGCTGGAACCGGCTGAGCTGGGTTCGGTGCGGACTCTGGTGTCCGCTGGTGAGGCCCTGGATCCCAGTCTGGTGGAGCCGTGGTCTGAGGGCAGGCGCCTGATCAACGCCTACGGTCCGACGGAGACGACGGTGTGCGCGTCGATGTCGCTGCCGCTGGCGGCGGGGGACGCCCCAGTGATCGGCTTCCCGATCGCCAACAGCCGGGTGTTCGTGCTGGACGAGGCGCTGCGCCCGGTACCCGTCGGAGTGCCCGGAGACCTCTACGTCTCCGGTGTCCTGCTGGCGCGCGGCTACGTCGGACGGGCCGGCCTGACGGGCGAGCGGTTCGTGGCGTCCCCCTACGCGGCGGGCGGCCGCATGTACCGCACGGGCGACGTGGCGAAGTGGACCCCCGACGGGCAGCTCGTGTTCGCCGGCCGCGCGGACGATCAGGTCAAGGTGCGCGGCTTCCGGATCGAACTCGGTGAGGTCGAGTCGGTCCTGTCCGGGCATCCCGGCGTCGTTCAGGCGGTCGTGGTCGTCCGTGACGAGCGGCTGGTCGCCTACCTCGTCGGCGACGACCTTCCGGTCGACCTGGTGCGGGAGGACGCCGCCCGCCGCCTGCCCGAGTACATGATCCCGTCGGCGTTCGTCGTCCTGCCCGCCCTGCCGCTGACGAGCAGCGGGAAGATCGACCGCAAGGCCCTGCCCGCCCCGGACTACCCGGGCACGGGAGGTGCCGGTGCGCGCCGGGGCCCGATCACCGTCCAGGAAGAGCTGCTCTGCGACGCCTTCGCCCAGGTCCTCGGCCTGGACTCCGTCGGCGTCGATGACAGCTTCTTCGAGCTCGGCGGGCACTCGCTGCTCGCCACCCGGCTGGTGTCGCGGATCCGCGCCACGCTCGGTGTCGAGGTCGAGATCCGCACCCTGTTCGAAGCCCCGACCGTGGCCGGTCTGGCGGCCCGGCTGGCCGGCACCACGGAGCGGGCCCGGGTGGCCCTGGCCGCGGTGGAGCGTCCGGAGCGGATCCCGCTGTCGTTCGCCCAGCGCCGCCTGTGGTTCCTCGCCCAGCTCGAGGGCCCGAACGCGAACTACAACGGCCCGATCACCCTGAGGCTGCCCCGCGACGTCGACGTGGCGGCGCTGAACGCAGCGCTGCGCGACGTGATCGGCCGCCACGAGTCCCTGCGGACGATCTTCCCGGCGGTCGACGGCGAGCCCTACCAGCACATTCTGGACCTGGACGGGCTGGACTGGGCCCTCCAGCAGGTCGAGGTGCCCGCGGAGGGCCTGTCCGAGGCGGCGGCCGAGGTGTCGCGGTACGCCTTCGACTTCTCCGTCGAGGTGCCGATCCGGGCCTGGCTGTTCCGGCCCGGCGACGAGGACCCGATGCTGGTGCTCCTCCTGCACCACATCGCGACCGACGGCTGGTCGATGGCGCCTCTCACCCAGGACGTCTCGACGGCGTATTCGGCGCGCAGGCGCGGCCTGGCCCCGGTGTGGGAGCCGCTGCCCGTCCAGTACGCGGACTACGCGATCTGGCAGCGTGAGCTGCTCGGCGAGGAGTCCGACCCCGGCAGCCTCCTGTCGCGGCAGGTCGCCTACTGGCGCGAGGCCCTGGCGGGAGCTCCGGAGGAACTGGCGCTGCCGGTGGACCGGCCGCGCCCGGCGGTGGCGAGCCACCGCGGGCACCTGGCTCCGCTGTGGGTGTCGCCGGAGGTGCATCAGCGGCTGGCCGAGCTGGCCCGTGCCGAGGGTGTCACGATGTTCATGGTGGTGCAGGCTGCTCTGGCGGTGACGCTGTCGAGGCTTGGCGCGGGCACGGATGTTCCGATCGGTTCGGGTGTGGCGGGGCGTTCGGACGAGGCGTTGAACGATCTGGTCGGGTTCTTTGTGAACTCGCTGGTGGTCCGGACCGATCTGTCGGGTGATCCGGACTTCCGTGAGGTGTTGTCGCGGGTCCGTGAGACGACGCTCGGCGCCCTCGCCCATCAGGACGTGCCGTTCGAGCGCCTGGTCGAGGAGCTGGCGCCGTCGCGGTCGCTGTCCCGGCATCCGATCTACCAGGTCGTGCTGACCCTGCAGAACACCGACCGCGTCGCCGTCGACCTCCCGGTCGCCCAGCCCAGCGCCACCTCGACGCATGAAGCCGTGGTCCGCTGCGACGTGGACGTGATGGTCGGCGAGGTCTTCGACGCCGAAGGCCGTCCGGCCGGGCTGCGCGGCTCGATCACCGTCGCGGCGGATCTGTTCGAGGCCCCGATGGCACAGCGGTTCTCGGCCTGGCTCGCCCGCGTGCTCGCGACGGTCACGGAGACCCCGGCCCTCCCGGTCGGCTCGATCCCGGTCGTGGACGCGGACGAGCGGCGGCTCCTCCTGGAGAGCTGGAACGACACGGCGGCCGAGATCGCCGCGGAAACCGCGCTGGACCTGTTCGACGCCCGGGTGGCGGCGGATCCGGACGCGGCCGCCGTGCTCGCGGACGGGCTGACGCTGTCCTTCGGCGAGCTGGACGCCCGGGCGAACCGGCTCGCCGGATACCTGCATCGTCTGGGTGTGGGCGCGGAGTCGCTGGTGGCGGTGCTGCTGCCGCGTGGTGTGGATCTGGCGGTGGCGCTGCTGGGCGTGCTCAAGGCGGGTGCCGCTTATCTGCCGATCGATGTGACGCTGCCCGCCGAACGGGTCGGGTTCATGATCGCGGACAGTGGGGCGATCGTGGTGGTGAGCTCGGGTGATCTGCTGGACGATCTGCCGTCGGCCGGTGTGCTGACGGTCGATGTCGCCGATGTGTCCGGCCCGTCGGAGCCCGTCGCGGTGTCCGTTCGCCCTGACGCCTTGGCGTATGTGATCTATACGTCGGGTTCGACGGGTGTGCCGAAGGGTGTGGCGGTTTCTCATCGCAGTGCGGTGAACCTCGTGACGGCTCAGGCTGATCGGTTCGCGGTTGGTGTGGGGGATCGGGTGTTGCAGTTCGCCTCACCCAGCTTCGACGCCGCCGTCTCCGAGGTCCTGGTCACGTGGTGTTCGGGTGCGGCCCTGGTGGTCGCGGACGCGGACAGGCTGTTGCCGGGCAATGGTCTGGTCGAGGTGCTAGCCGGTTTCGAGGTCTCCCATGTGACGCTGCCGCCTGCGGCTTTGGCCGTGCTCGACCCGGCGGATCTAAGTTCGGTGCGGACCCTGGTGTCCGCCGGTGAAGCTCTTGATCCAGGCCTGGTGGGGCCGTGGTCTGAGGGCAGGCGTCTGATCAACGCCTATGGTCCGACGGAGACGACGGTGTGTGCGTCGATGTCGCTGCCGCTGGCGGCGGGGGACGCCCCCGTGATCGGCCACCCGATCGCCAATGGCCGGGTGTTCGTGCTGGATGAGGCGTTGCAGCCGGTTCCGGTTGGGGTGCCGGGTGATCTGTACGTCTCCGGTGTTCTGCTGGCTCGCGGTTATGTGGGTCGTGTGGGTCTGACGGCTGAGCGTTTCGTGGCGTCTCCGTTCGGCACGGGTGAGCGGATGTACCGGACCGGTGACTTGGTGAAGTGGACCGCTGAGGGCCAGTTGGTGTTCGCCGGGCGGGTGGATGATCAGGTGAAGGTGCGTGGGTTCCGGATCGAGCTGGGTGAGGTCGAGTCGGTCCTGTCGGCTTACCCGGGTGTGGTTCAGGCGGCTGTGGTCGTCCGTGATGAGCGGCTGGTCGCCTATCTGGTCGGAGAGGATCTTCCGGTCGATCTGGTGCGGGAGCACGTCGGCCGGCGGCTGCCCGAGTACATGATTCCGTCGGTGTTCGTCGTCCTGTCAGCCTTGCCCCTGACCAGCAGCGGAAAGATCGACCGCAAGGCGCTGCCCGACCCTGACTACGCGGGCGCCGGTAGCGCGGGCGAGAGCAGGGCCCCGGCCACGGTGCAGGAGGAGCTGCTGTGTGATGCCTTCGCCCAGGTCCTCGGCTTGGACTCGGTTGGCGTGGACGATGGTTTCTTCGACCTGGGTGGTCACTCTCTGCTGGCGGCGCGTCTGGTGTCGAGGATTCGTGCGGCGCTCGGTGTCGAGGTGGAGATCCGGACTCTGTTCGAGGCGCCGACGGTCGCTCAGCTCGCCGCGAGGATCGCGGACAGCACGGCGCAGGCCAGGGTCGCTCTGGCGGCGGTGGAGCGTCCGGACCGGATCCCGCTGTCCTTCGCCCAGCGCCGCCTGTGGTTCCTGGCCCAGCTCGAAGGCCCCAACGGCAACTACAACAGCCCGATCACTCTGCGGCTCCCCGGCGACCTCGACGTCCCCGCGCTGAACGCCGCCCTGCGGGACGTGATCGGCCGCCACGAGTCCCTGCGGACGATCTTCCCGGCGGTCGACGGCGAGCCCTACCAGCGCATCCTCGGGATGGACGAGCTGGACTGGGCCGTCGAAGAGATCGAGGTCCCCGCGGACGGGCTGCGCGCGGCGGTCGCCGAGGTGTCGCGATCCGCCTTCGACTTCTCCGTCCACGTGCCGATCCGGGCCTGGCTGCTCCGGACCGGCGACGAGGACCCGACCCTGGTGCTCCTCCTGCACCACATCGCCACCGACGGCTGGTCGATGACGCCCCTCACCCAGGACGTCTCGACGGCCTACTCGGCCCGCAGGCGCGGCCAGGCCCCGGTCTGGGAGCCCCTGCCCGTCCAGTACGCCGACTACGCCATCTGGCAGCGCGAACTCCTCGGTGAGGAGACCGATCCGCAGAGCCTGCTGTCGCGCCAGGTCGCCTACTGGCGGGAGGCGCTCGCGGGCGCCCCGGAGGAACTGACCCTGCCCGCGGACCGGCAGCGTCCGGCGGTCTCCTCCTACGAGGGCTACTCGGTGCGGCTCCGGGTCCCGGCCGAGGTGCACCAGCGGCTCACCGACCTGGCCCGCACCGAGGGCGTCACCACCTTCATGATGCTCCAGGCGGCCCTCGCGGTGCTGATCTCCCGGATCGGCGGCGGCAGGGACATCCCGATCGGCTCACCGGTGGCGGGCCGCGCGGACGAGGCGCTCAACGACCTCGTCGGGTTCTTCGTGAACTCGCTGGTGATCCGCACCGACCTGTCCGGCGATCCGGACTTCCGTGAGGTGCTCTCGCGGGTCCGCGAGACGACCCTGGCGGCCTTCGCCCACCAGGACGTGCCGTTCGAGCGGCTGGTGGAGGAGCTGGCTCCGGTCCGTTCACTGTCGCGGCATCCGCTGTTCCAGGTGATGCTGACCCTGCAGAACAACGAGCGCATGGTCCGGGAGGGCGGCGGCCGCGGCCGGGAGTCCGCCGCCCCGATGGTCGTCGCCGCCCAGTACGACCTCGATGTGACGATCGTCGAAGAGGTCGACGAAGAAGACCGTCCGGCGGGCCTGTCGGGCGTGGTGACCGTGGCGGCCGACCTGTTCGCACCGGTCTTCGCCGAGCGGTTCGCCGAATGGCTGCCCCGCGTGCTGGAGGCCGTGTCGGCCACGCCGGAGACCCCCGTCAGCACCGTCGACGTCCTGGACGCGGCGGAGCGGGACCGGGTCGTGCGGGTCTGGAACGACACGGCGGAGGAGCTTTCCGGGAAGACGTTCCCCGTGTTGTTCGAGGAGCAGGTGGCGCGGACGCCGGAGGCGACCGCGTTGGTGTTCGGCGGGTTCAGTGCCTCGTTTGCGGAGCTGAATGCGGCGGCGAATCGTCTGGCCCGGGTGCTGATAGGGGCGGGTGTGGGGCCGGAGTCGGTGGTGGCGTTGGTGTTGCCTCGTTCGGCTGGCACGGTGGTGGCGATGCTGGCGGTCTGGAAGGCGGGCGGTGCTTTCCTGTCGATCGATCCGGCGCTGCCCCGGGAGCGCATCGACTTCCTCATCGGGGATGCGGCGCCGGTCCTGGTCGTGTCCGCGGGATCGGTGGCTCCGCCCGCGGGTGTGCTGTCTTTGGTGCTGGATTCGCGGGAGACCACGGCGGCTCTGGCCGCGTTGTCCGTGGAGGATGTCTCCGATGACGAGCGGCGGGGCCGTCTGGAACAGAGCGGCGCGGCTTACGTCGTCTACACGTCGGGTTCGACCGGGGTGCCGAAGGGCGTCGTGGTGGAGCACCGCAGCGTCGTGAACCTGCTGGCCCATCACCGTGACGGATTCGTGGCGGCGGCCGGAGAGCGGCTGAAGGCCGCCCTGAGCGCGTCGTTCTCCTTCGACACCTCTCTGGAGGGCGTGCTGCTCCTGGCGGACGGCCATGAGGTGCACGTGCTCGAGGACGAGGTGAGGCTGGACCCGAGGGCGTTCGTGGACTACGTCGCCGAGCAGGGGATCGGTTTCCTGGACGTGACGCCGTCCTCCGCCCAGCAGCTGGTGGCGGCGGGGCTGCTCACCGAGGGCAGGCCGCGGGTGCTGATGCTGGGCGGCGAGGCCCTCGAAGAACCGCTCTGGCGGGAGATCGCCGAGTCCGGCACGATCGGCTTCAACTTCTACGGGCCGACCGAATGCACGATCGACGCACTGTCCGCCCGGATCCAGGGAACGGCCGTGGTCGTGGGCGGCCCGCTGCGCAACACCGGCGCCTACGTCCTCGACGACGGCCTCCGACCGGCCCCGGTCGGAGTCCCCGGAGAGCTCTACCTCTCCGGAGCGCTGCTCGCCCGCGGCTATGCCGGCCGCGCCGGCCTCACCGGCGAACGCTTCGTGGCCTGCCCCTACGCGGCAGGGCAGCGCATGTACCGCACCGGTGACCTGGTGAAGTGGACCTCCGAGGGTCAGCTGGTGTTCCTGGGTCGTGCGGATGATCAGGTGAAGGTGCGTGGTTTCCGGATCGAGCCGGGTGAGATCGAGGCGGTTCTGTCGGGTCATCCGTCGGTGACGCAGGCCGCGGTGATCGTCCGGGAGGACGTGCCGGGGGACAAGCGCCTCGTCGGCTACGTGGTGCCCGCCGACGGCACGATCACCGGCGCCGAACTGCGCGCCCTCGTCGCCGGACGCCTGCCCGAGTACATGGTGCCGTCCGCGGTCGTCACCGTCCCGGCGCTGCCGCTGACCGTCAACGGAAAGCTGGACCGGCGGGCCCTCCCCGCACCCGAGTACTCCGGCGGCGACGGCCGGGAACCGGCGACGGTCCAGGAGGAGCTGCTGTGCGGAGTCTTCGCGCAGATCCTCGGCGTCGCCACCGTGGGCATCGACGACGGCTTCTTCGAGCTGGGCGGACACTCCCTGCTGGCCGTGCGGCTCATCTCCCGGGTGCGGACCGTCTTCGGCGTCGAACTGCCCCTGCGGACCCTGTTCGAGGCGCCGACCGTCGCCCAGCTCGCCGCCAGGATCGCCGGCAGCACCGAACAGGCACGGATCGCCCTGCGCGCGGCGGAACGCCCGGACCGGATCCCGCTGTCCTTCGCCCAGCGCCGCCTGTGGTTCCTGGCCCAGCTCGAAGGCCCCAACGGCGACTACAACGGCCCGATCACCCTGCGGCTGCCCGGTGACACCGACGTGGCCGCGCTCAACGCCGCCCTGCGGGACGTGATCGGCCGCCACGAGTCCCTGCGGACGATCTTCCCCTCGGTCGACGGCGAGCCCTACCAGCGCATCCTCGAACCGGAGGAGCTGGACTGGGCCGTCCAGCAGGACGACGTGCCCGCGGAGGACCTCCGGGCGAGGGTCGACGAGGTGTCGCGGCACGCCTTCGACCTCTCGGCCGAGGTACCGATCCGGGCCTGGCTGCTGCGGTCCGGCCCCGAGGACCTGACCCTGGTGCTGCTGCTCCACCACGTCGCGACCGACGGCTGGTCGATGACCCCGCTCACCCGCGACGTGTCGACGGCGTACGAGGCGCGCAAGCGCGGTGCGGCCCCGGTCTGGGAGCCGCTGCCCGTCCAGTACGCCGACTACGCCATCTGGCAGCGCGACCTGCTCGGCGACCCGGACGACCCGGAGAGCCTGCTGTCCCGGCAGGTCGCCTACTGGCGGGACGCCCTCGCGGGCGCCCCGGAGGAACTCGCGCTGCCGGTCGACCGGCAGCGTCCGGCGGTCTCCTCCTACGAGGGCCACTCGATGCGGCTGCGCGTCCCGGCCGAGGTGCACCAGCGGCTCACCGACCTGGCCCGCGCCGAAGGCGTCACCATGTTCATGGTGGTGCAGGCCGCGCTCGCGGTGCTGATCTCCCGGATCGGCGGCGGCAGGGACATCCCGGTCGGATCGCCGATGGCGGGCCGCGCGGACGAGGCGCTCAACGACCTCGTCGGGTTCTTCGTGAACTCGCTGGTCATCCGCACCGACCTGTCCGGTGACCCGGACTTCCGGCAGATCCTGGCCCGGGTCCGCGAGGCGAGCCTGGGCGCCATGGCCCACCAGGACGTGCCGTTCGAGCGGCTCGTCGAGGAGCTGGCTCCGGTCCGTTCGCTGTCGCGGCATCCGCTGTTCCAGGTGATGCTGACCCTGCAGAACAACGAGCGCGTAGTGCGGGACGCCGACGATCGGGGCCCGGAGAACACCGGTCCGAAGGCCGTGACCGTCCAGTACGACCTCGATGTGACGATCGTCGAGGAGGTCGACGAAGAAGACCGTCCGGCGGGGCTCTCGGGCTCGGTCACCGTGGCGGCCGACCTGTTCGAGGCGGAGTCCGCAGGACGGATCGCCGTCTGGCTGGCACGGGTGCTGGAGGCCGTCGCGGCCGCTCCCGAGACCCCGCTGAGCGCGGTCGACGTTCTGGACGCGGCGGAGCGGGACCGGGTCGTGCGGGTCTGGAATGACACGGCGGAGGAGCTTTCGGCGAAGACGTTCCCTGTGCTGTTCGAGGAGCAGGTGGCGCGGACGCCGGAGGCGACCGCGTTGGTGTTCGGTGGGTTCGCTGCCTCGTTCGGGGAGCTGAATGCGGCGGCGAATCGTCTGGCCCGGGTGCTGATAGGGGCGGGTGTGGGGCCGGAGTCGGTGGTGGCGTTGGTGTTGCCTCGTTCGGCTGGCACGGTGGTGGCGATGCTGGCGGTCTGGAAGGCGGGCGGTGCCTTCCTGTCGATCGATCCGGGGCTGCCCCAGGACCGCATCGACTTCCTTGTCAGGGATGCCGCGCCGGTGCTGGTCGTGTCCGCGGGATCGGTGGTCCCGCCCACAGGTGTGCTGTCTTTGGTGCTGGATTCGCCGGAGACCACGGCGGCTCTGGCCGGGATGCCCGTGGCGGATGTCTCCGATGACGAGCGGCGGGACGCCCTGCGCGAGAGCGGCGCGGCCTATGTGGTCTACACGTCGGGTTCGACCGGGGTGCCGAAGGGCGTCGTGGTGGAGCACCGCAGCGTGGTGAACCTGCTGGCCCATCACCGCGACGGATTCGTGGCCGCGGCCGGTGGCCGTCTGCGGGTGGCGCTGAGCGCCTCGTTCTCCTTCGACACCTCTCTGGAGGGTGTGCTGCTCCTGGCGGACGGCCATGAGGTGCATGTCCTCGAGGACGTGGTGAGGCTGGACCCGAGGGCGTTCGTGGACTATGTCGCGGAGCGGGGGATCGGTTTCCTGGACGTGACGCCGTCTTACGCCCAGCAGCTGGTGGCGGCGGGGCTGCTCACCGAGGGCAGGCCGCAGGTGGTGATGCTGGGCGGCGAGGCGATCGAGGAGTCGCTGTGGCGTGAGTTCGCCGAGTCCGGCACGATCGGCTTCAACTTCTACGGCCCGACCGAATGCACGATCGACGCGCTCTCGGCCCCGGTGCGAGGACGGGTTCCGGTCATCGGCCGGCCGCTGCGCAACACCATGGCCTACGTCCTCGACGACGGCCTCCGGCCGGTCCCGGCCGGGGTCCCAGGAGAGCTCTACCTGGCCGGGACCGGCGTCGCCCGAGGCTACGTCGGACGGCCGGGACTCACTGGAGAGCGTTTCGTCGCCTCGCCCTTCACCGGCGGCCGCATGTACCGCACCGGTGACCTGGTGAAGTGGACCTCCGAGGGTCAGCTGGTGTTCCTGGGTCGTGCGGATGACCAGGTGAAGGTGCGTGGTTTCCGGATCGAGCCGGGTGAGATCGAGGCGGTTCTTTCGGGTCATCCGTCGGTGACGCAGGCCGCGGTGATCGTCCGGGAGGACGTGCCGGGAGACAAGCGCCTCGTCGCCTATGTCGTGACCGCCGGCGAAATCGACGCCCAGCAACTGAAGACCGCCGTGGGAGGACGGCTGCCGGAGTACATGGTGCCCTCGGCCGTGGTGTTCCTGCCCGCGCTGCCGCTGACCGTCAACGGGAAGCTGGACCGGCGTGCGCTGCCCGCGCCCGAGTACACGGCGGGCACCGGCCGGGCCGCCGCGACCGTCCAGGAGGAGCTGCTGTGCGCGGCGTTCGCGCAGATCCTGCGCGTCGATTCCGTCGGCGTCGACGACAGCTTCTTCGACCTCGGCGGCCACTCCCTGCTCGCCGTACGGCTGATCTCGAGGATCCGGACCCTGCTCGGCGTCGAGATGCCGCTGCGGACCCTGTTCGAGGCGCCGACCGTGGCGCTGCTGGCGTCCCGGCTGGCCGAGACCACCGGACGGACCCGGATCGCCCTGCGCGCCGGGGACCGCCCGGAACGGATCCCGCTGTCGTTCGCCCAGCGGCGCCTGTGGTTCCTGGCGCAGCTCGAGGGCCCCAGCGCGACCTACACGATGCCGACCGCCGTCCGGCTGCCCGGCGAGGTCGACGTCCCGGCGCTGAACGCGGCCCTGCGCGACGTCCTCGGCCGGCACGAGGCGCTCAGGACCGTCTTCCCCGCCGTCGACGGAGATCCCTACCAGCACATCCTCGACCTGGACGAGCTGGACTGGAGCGTCGACGCCGTCGACGTCACCGCCGGAGACCTGGCCCGGTCGGTGGCCGAGGCGTCCGACCACGCCTTCGACGTGTCCCGTGAGGTGCCGATCCGCGCCTGGCTGTTCCGGGCGGACTCCGGCGAGCGCGTGCTGGTGCTGGCGATCCACCACATCGCCGGAGACGGCTGGTCGGAGGCGCCGCTCCTGCGCGACCTGTCGGCGGCCTACAAGGCGCGGACGCGCGGCGAGGCCCCCGCCTGGGAGCCGCTGCCGGTGCAGTACGCCGACTACGCGCTCTGGCAGCGCGACCTGCTGGGCGAGGAGGACGACCCCGGCAGCCTGATGTCGCGGCAGATCGCCTACTGGCGGGAGGCACTGGCGGGAGCGCCGGAGGAACTGGCGCTGCCGATGGACCGGCCCCGTCCGGCGGTGGCGAGCCACCGCGGCCACACGGTCGCGTGGCGGGTGCCGGCGGAACTGCACCAGCGGATCGTGGAACTGGCCCGGGCCGAGGGCGTGACCGCGTTCATGGTGTTGCAGGCCGCGTTGACCGTGGTGCTGTCGCGGTTCGGTGCGGGGACCGACGTCCCGATCGGTTCGCCGACCGCCGGCCGCACCGACGAGGCCCTGGACGGCCTGGTCGGCTGCTTCGTCAACACCCTGGTCATCCGCGCGGACCTGTCGGGCGATCCGGAGTTCCGTGAGGTGCTGGCCCGGGTGCGGGAGGCGAGCCTGGGGGCGATGGCCCACCAGGACGTGCCGTTCGAGCGCCTGGTGGAGGAGCTGGCACCGGCCCGGTCGATGGCCCGGCACCCGCTCGTCCAGGTGGTCATGACGGACACCGGCCGCACCCGGCGGGCCGGGTCCGAGGACGGCGACCCGTCCGAACGGGACAGCGCCGCCCAGACGATGGTCAAGTTCGACCTCTGGGTACCCGTCGCGGAGTCCTTCGACGAGGACGACCGTCCGGCCGGGATCGACGGCACGGTGACGGTCGCCGTCGACCTGTTCGACGCCGCCACCGCCGAGCGGGTGGCGGGCTGGTTCGTCCGCGTGCTGGAGACCGTGACCGAGGACCCGGCGCTGCGGCTGAGCCGGGTGCGGCTGGAGGACGCCGCGGACCGCGATCTGGTCGTCCGGGCCTGGAACGACACGGCGGTGCCGGGCCCGGACGCGAGCGTGGTGGAGCTGTTCGAGCGCCAGGCCGGGCTCCGTCCGGAGGCGATGGCGCTGGTGGCCGGTGGTTCGCCGGTGACCTACGCCGAGCTGGACGCCCGGGCGAGCAGGCTGGCCCGGTATCTGATCGGCCAGGGTGTGGGTGCGGAGTCGGTGGTCGGGCTCTGTCTGCCGCGGGGTGAGGAGATGGTCGCGGCGATTCTGGGTGTGTGGAAGGCGGGTGCCGCCTACCTGCCGGTCGACGCGAAGCTCCCCGTGGAGCGGCTGGCGTTCGTGCTGGCCGACAGTGGTGCTTCGCTGCTGCTGGGCGCCGAAGAGGTTCTGGACGATCTTCCCGTCGGCCGGATCCCGATGGTCGCCATCGACGACCCGATGATCCTCGCGGGCACGGATGCCCCGCTGATGGCTCCCGCGCTCGTCGCGGACGGACTCGCCTACGTGATCTACACGTCGGGTTCGACGGGTGTGCCGAAGGGCGTCGCCGTCGGCCAGGGAGCACTGGCGAACTACGTGACGTCGGTGTCGCGGCGTCTGGAGTGGACCGGACCGGAGATGCGTTATGGCCTGCTCCAGCCGCAGGTCACCGACCTGGGGAACACGGTTCTGTTCTCCGCGCTGGCGACCGGTGGCCAGGTGCACATTCTTGATCCGGACGCCGTCGTGGACGCGGAGGCCGTCGCCGACTATGTGCGGCGGGAGCGGATCGACGCGGTGAAGCTGGTGCCCTCGCACGCGATGGCGATCGAGGCCGGGCGCCTGCCCCTGGGCCACTCCCTGGTCCTGGGCGGGGAGGCCGCCCGTCCCGAATGGGTGGAGGAGGCGCTTGCGGCCGGGTTGCGGGTGTTCAACCACTACGGTCCCACCGAGACCACGGTCGGTGTGGCGACGACCGAGCTGACCGGCGGCACCGTGACGATCGGCCGTCCGGTCGGTAACACCCGCTTCTACGTGCTCGATGACGGGCTGCTTCCGGTGGCGCCGGGCGTGGTCGGCGAGCTCTATGTCGCGGGCGCGCAGCTCGCCCGGGGTTATGTGGGCCGGGCGGCCCTGACCGGCCAGCGGTTCGTGGCCTGCCCGTTCGGCTCCGGGGAGCGGATGTACCGAACGGGCGACCTGGTGAGATGGACCGCCGACGGCAGGCTCGTCTTCGCCGGACGCGCCGACGACCAGGTGAAGGTCCGCGGCTACCGGATCGAGCCGGGAGAGGTCGCGTCGGTCCTGACCGGTCATCCCTCGGTGGCCCAGGCCGCTGTGATCGCCCTGGACGACCGGCTGGTCGCCTACGTGGTGCCCGCCGACGACCTGCCGGTCGAGGCGATCCGAGCCCATGCCGCCGAGAGGCTGCCGGAGTACATGGTCCCGGCCACGATCGTCCTCCTCGACGCCCTGCCGCTGACCGGCAACGGCAAGCTCGACCGCAAGGCCCTCCCGGCACCGGACCAGTCCGGCGGCGGAGCCGGGCGCCCCCCGGCCACCGCCGAACAGGCCCTCCTCTGCGACGCCTTCGCCCAGATCCTCGGCGTCGAGACCGTCGGCGTCGACGACGACTTCTTCGACCTCGGTGGTCACTCCCTCCTGGCCGTCCGTCTCGTCTCGCGGATCCGTGCGGTCCTGGGTGTCGATGTCGACATCCGGACGATCTTCGAGGCGCCCACCGTGGCCGAGCTCGCCGCCCGTCTGGCGGAGGCCGGAACGGGCCGGGCGGCGATCACCGCGGGAGAACGTCCCGAGCGGATCCCGCTGTCGTTCGCCCAGCGCCGCCTGTGGTTCCTCGCCCAGCTCGACGGCCCGAGCGGCACCTACAACAACCCGAACGCGATGCGCCTGTCCGGCCCCGCGGACGTCCCCGTCCTCAACGCCGCCCTGCGCGACGTCATCGGCCGCCACGAGTCGCTCCGCACGGTCTTCCCGGCCGTCGACGGCGAGCCCCACCAGCGCATTCTCACCATGGACGAACTCGACTGGACCCTCGAGATCGCCGACGTCGCCGCCGGCGACATGTCCCGCAGGATCGACGAGACCTCCGAGCACGGCTTCGACCTGTCCCGCGAGGCACCGGTCAAGGCATGGCTGTTCCGCGCGGGCGACGAAGAGCAGGTCCTGGTGCTGTTGCTGCACCACATCGTGACCGACGGCTGGTCGATGGAGCCGCTGCGACGCGACCTGGCGACGGCCTACGAGGCCCGCAGGAACGGCCGGGCACCGGGATGGGAGCCGCTACCCGTCCAGTACGCCGACTACGCGATCTGGCAGCGCGAACTCCTCGGCGACGAGACCGATCCCGCGAGCCTGCTGTCCCGGCAGGTGGCCTACTGGCGCGAGACGCTGGCGGGAGCCCCGGAGGAACTGGCGCTGCCGGTGGACCGGATCCGCCCGGCGGAGGCCTCGCACCGGGGCCATCTGTCACCGATGCGCGTCCCGGCCGACGTGCACGGCCGCCTCACCGAGATCGCCGGGGACGAGGGCGTCACCATGTTCATGGTGATGCAGGCGGCCGTCGCGGTACTGCTGTCGCGGCTGGGCGCGGGCCGCGACGTCCCGGTGGGCGCCGCGGTCGCCGGCCGGTCGGACGAGGCGCTGAACGATCTCGTCGGGTTCTTCGTGAACTCGCTGGTGATCCGCACCGACCTGTCGGGCGAACCGGACTTCCGCCAGGTGCTGTCCCGGGTGCGAGAGGCGTCCCTGGGCGCGTTCGCCCACCAGGACGTGCCGTTCGAACGGCTGGTGGAGGAGCTGGCCCCGGTCCGCTCCCTGGCCCGGCATCCGCTGTTCCAGGTGATGCTGACCTTCCAGAACCACGAGCGGATCGTGCTGGAGGGATCGCGGGAACGTCCCCGGGAGTCCGGCGCGGTGCCGGTGGCGTCGCGATTCGACGTGGACGTGATGGCCGGTGAGCTCTTCGACGGCCAGGGCCGTCCGGCCGGGCTGGAAGGCTCGATCACCGTCGCCGACGACCTGTTCGACCCGATGACGGCGCGGCGGTTCTCGGTCTGGCTGGAACGGGTCCTCGCCGCGCTGGCGGCCGACCCCGGCGCCTCCGTGCACACGGTGCCGCTCCTGGACGAGACCGGCCGCCGCCAGGTGCTGGAGGAGTGGAACGACACGGCGGTCGTTCTTCCTCCGGGGAACGCGGTGGAGCTGTTCACGGCGCGTGCGGCGGAGGCTCCGGAGGCGGTCGCGGTGGTCGCGGACGGTGCCGAGGTGTCGTATCGGGAGCTGGACGAGGCCTCCGACCGGCTGGCCCGTTTCCTGGTGGGCCAGGGTGTGGGCACCGAGTCGGTGGTGGGCCTGTGCCTGCCCGCGGGGGCCGATCTGGTCACCGCGATCCTGGCGGTCTGGAAGGCGGGCGCCGGATACGCGCCGATCGACCCGGCCTACCCCGCGGAGCGGATCTCGTTCATGCTGGCCGACAGCGGTGCGGTCCTGCTGCTGACCGACGAGGAGACGTCGGGGGATCTTCCCGTCTCGGGAGCGACCCGGATGATCCTGCTCGATGACCCGCTGACCGCGATGCAGGTGGCCGCGGAACCTGCGACGGCCCTCGAGATCGAGGCGCGCCCGGACGGTCTGGCATATGTGATCTACACGTCGGGTTCGACGGGGACGCCGAAGGGAGTCGCGGTCACCCACGGTGGCCTGGCGAACTACGTCTCTTGGGCTGCTGATGCCTACGGCATGGCGGCAGGCGGTGGATCTCCGCTGCACTCCTCGATCGCGTTCGACCTGACGGTGACCAGTGTCGTGGTGCCGCTGATCTCGGGCTCGGCGGTCGTGGCCGGAACCCCGGGAGACGCCGACGGTCTCGCCGACCTGCTGCGGGACGGCGGAGGCTTCGGCCTGGTGAAGGCCGTCCCCGCGCACCTGGCGTTGTTGTCGGAGTCCCTGACCGATGAGCAGGCGGCGAACGCCGCCAGGACCTGGGTCGTGGGCGGAGAGGCGTTGCCGGGTTCGCTCGTGGCCTCGTGGTTGGGGCGGGCGCCGGGTTCGACGGTCGTGAACGAGTATGGTCCGACGGAGACCGTGGTCGGTTGTTGTGTGTTCGAGGTGTCGGCGGGTCAGGTGGTGGGTGCTTCGGTGCCGATCGGCCGTCCGATCGCCAACACGCGTCTGTTCGTGCTGGACGAGGGTCTGCGGCCGGTTCCTCCGGGTGTGGCGGGGGAGCTGTACATCGCGGGTGCTCAGCTGGCCCGGGGCTATGTCGGCCGTTCCGGTTTGACGGGTGAGCGGTTCGTGGCGAATCCGTTCGGCCCGGGTGAGCGGATGTACCGCACCGGGGACCTGGCGAAGTGGACCGCCGAAGGGGTGCTGGAGTTCCTGGGGCGTGCCGATGACCAGGTGAAGGTGCGTGGATACCGGATCGAACCGGGCGAGATCGAAGCCGTTCTCACCTCGCATCCGGCGGTCACCCGGGCCGCGGTGATCGTCCGCGGGGAGAGGCTGATCGCCTACCTCGTGGGTGACGAGCCCCCCGCCGACGCCGTCCGCGAGCACGCCGGACGGCTGCTGCCCGAGTACATGGTGCCGTCGGCGTTCGTCACCCTGCCCGAACTGCCGCTCACCGCGAACGGCAAACTCGACCGCGACGCGCTGCCCGACCCCGAGACCGCCACCGGCCGGGGCAGGGGACCGGCGTCGGTGCTGGAGGAACTCCTCTGCCTGGCGTTCGCCCAGATCCTCGGCGTGGAGACGGTCGGCGTCGACGACAGCTTCTTCGACCTCGGCGGGCACTCCCTGCTCGCGGCCCGGCTGGTGTCGAGGATCCGCGCCTCCCTCGGCGTCGAGGTGGAGATCCGCACCCTGTTCGAGGCTCCGACCGTCGCGGGGCTGGCCGCACGGCTGAACGAGGGCACCACCGCAGGGACCCGGCCGGCCGTGCGGGCCGCCGCCCGTCCGGACCGGATCCCGCTGTCGTACGCGCAGCGCCGCCTGTGGTTCCTGGCCCAGCTCGAAGGCCCGAACGCGACCTACAACAGCCCGCTCACCGTCCCGGTGCCCGCCGACGCGGACCTCGAGGCGCTGGACGCCGCGCTGCGGGACGTCCTCGTCCGCCACGAGTCGCTGCGGACGACGTTCCCGTCGGCCGCCGAGGGCGAACCCGTCCAGCGGATCATGGAACCGGGAGAGCTGGACTGGCGTCTCGAGATCGTCGAGACCGGCCCCGGCGAGCTGCGGGCACGGGTGGCCGAGGTGTCGGGGCACATGTTCGATCTGGAACGCGAGGTTCCCGTCCGGGCCTGGCTGCTCCGCCCGGCCGAGGGCGACGCCCTGCTGGTGCTCCTGCTGCACCACATCGCGACCGACGGCTCGTCGATGGAGCCGCTGCGCCGCGACCTGGCGACGGCCTACGAGGCCCGCAGGAACGGCCGGGCACCGGGATGGGAGCCGCTGCCCGTCCAGTACGCCGACTACGCGATCTGGCAGCACGACCTGCTCGGCGACCCCGACGACCCCGACGGCCTCCTGTCCCGGCAGGTGGCGTACTGGCGGGACGTCCTGGCCGGGGCGCCGGAGGAACTGACGCTCCCCGCCGACCGGCCCCGCCCGGCCGAGTCGGGCCACCGCGGCCTGCGCGTCCCGATCCAGGTACCGGCCGAGGTGCACCAGAGGCTCGTGACGCTCGCCCGTGAAGAGGGCGCCACCGTGTTCATGGTGCTCCAGGCCGCGCTGGCGGTCATGCTGTCGCGGGCCGGAGCCGGAACCGACATCCCGACCGGATTCGCGGTCGAGGGCCGCTCCGACGAGGCGCTGAACGATCTCGTCGGGTTCTTCGTCAACACGCTGGTCATCCGCACGGACCTGTCGGACGACCCCGAGTTCCGCCAGGTGCTCGCCCGGGTGCGAGAGCGGGCCCTCGGCGCGCTCGCCCACCAGGACGTGCCGTTCGAGCGCCTGGTGGAGGAGCTGGCACCGGCCCGGTCGCTGGCCCAGCATCCGCTGTTCCAGGTGATGATGACCCTTCAGGACACCGAGCACTCCCCGCCGGGCGACGCGCCCGGCGGGGAACCGCCCGCGGAGCCGGCGGCGGCGAAGTTCGACGTCGAGGTCTCGATCGGCGAGGTGGTCGACGACCACGGCCGTCCGGCGGGCCTGCGCGGCTTCGTCGGTGTGGCCGAGGACCTGTTCGACGAGGCGACCGCGCGGCAGATGGCCGCCTGGTACGCGAGGGTCCTGGACACCGTGACCGCCGCCGCGGACACCCGGCTGCACGCCGTCGATCTGCTCGACGCTCCGCGGCGCCGTCAGGTGCTGGAGGAGTGGAACGACACGGCGGCCGAGCTTCCGCCGGGGAACGCGGTGGAACTGTTCGCGGCGTGTGCGGTGGAGGTTCCGGACGCGGTCGCGGTGGTCGCCGAGGGTGTCGAGATGTCGTATCGGGAGCTGGATGAGGCTTCCGACCGGCTGGCCCGTTTCCTGGTGGGTCAGGGTGTGGGTGCTGAGTCGGTCGTCGGGCTCTGTTTGCCCGCGGGCCGGGACCTGGTGACGGGGATCCTGGCGGTCTGGAAGGCGGGCGCGGGCTACGTGCCCGTCGATCCCGGGTACCCGGCCGAGCGGATCTCGTTCATGCTGGCCGACAGCGGCGCGGTCCTGCTGCTGACCGATGAGGAGACCTCAGGGGACCTTCCCGTCTCGGGACTGACCCGGATGGTCCTGCTCGACGACCCGCTGACCGCGATGCAGGTGGAAGCGGAGCCCGCGACGGCACCGGAGGCCGCGCCCGCCGACCCGGACGGCCTGGCGTATGTGATCTACACGTCGGGTTCGACGGGGACGCCGAAGGGCGTCGCGGTCACCCATGGAGGCCTGGCCAACTACGTCTCCTGGGCCGCCGAGGCCTACCGGACGACGACCGGCGGCAGCGCACCGCTGCACTCCTCGATCGCGTTCGACCTGACGGTCACCAGTGTCGTGGTGCCGCTGATCTCGGGTGCGGCGGTCGTGGTCGGCGTCTCCGGCGACGTCGAGGGCCTGGCGGACGTCCTGCGCGACGGCGGCGGGTTCAGCCTGGTGAAGGCGGTCCCCGGACACCTGGCGCTGCTGGCGGAGTCCCTGACCGATGACGAGGTGGCGAACGCCGCTCGCACCTGGGTCGTGGGTGGTGAGGCGTTGCCGGGTTCGCTCGTGGCTTCGTGGTTGGAGCGGGCGCCGGGTTCGACGGTCGTGAACGAGTATGGTCCGACGGAGACCGTGGTCGGTTGTTGTGTGTTCGAGGTGTCGGCGGGTCAGGTGGTGGGTGCTTCGGTGCCGATCGGCCGTCCGATCGCCAACACGCGTCTGTTCGTGCTGGACGAGGGCTTGAACCCTGTTCCTCCGGGTGTGGCGGGGGAGCTGTACATCGCGGGTGCTCAGCTGGCCCGGGGCTATGTCGGCCGTTCCGGTTTGACGGGTGAGCGGTTCGTGGCGAATCCGTTCGGCCCGGGTGAGCGGATGTACCGCACCGGGGACCTGGCGAAGTGGACCGCCGAAGGGGTGCTGGAGTTCCTGGGGCGTGCCGATGACCAGGTGAAGGTCCGTGGATACCGGATCGAACCGGGCGAGATCGAAGCCGTTCTCACCTCGCATCCGAAGGTGGCCCAGGCCGCCGTGATCGTCCGTGAGGAGAGGCTGATCGCCTACGCCGTCCCCGTCGACGGCGAGGATCTGCCCCTGGAGCAGGTGCGGGAGCAGACCGCCGCCCGGCTGCCCGAATACATGGTCCCGGCCGCCGTCGTCCCCCTGCCCACCCTGCCGCTGACCGCCAACGGCAAACTCGACCGCAAGGCCCTGCCCGCACCCACCTTCGGCGACCCCGCCCACGAGCCCGACGACCGGCGCGGCGGCTCCGCGACCGCACTCGAAGACCTGGTCTGCGAGACGTTCGCCGAGATCCTCGGCGTGGCGGCGGTCCGGTCCGACGACGACTTCTTCACCCTCGGCGGCCACTCCATGCTGGCCGTCCAGCTCGTCGGACGGCTCAAGGAGAAGGGCTTCTCCACCTCCATCCGCAACGTGTTCGCCGCCCCGACCCCCGCCGGTCTGATCAGCCGGATCAGCCTGTCGTCGGTCAGCGGCTCCCTCCGCACCCTCCTGCCGATCCGTACCCAGGGAGACCGGCCGCCGTTCTTCTGCGTCCATCCCGCCGGCGGGCTGAGCTGGTGCTACATGCCGCTGGCCCGGTTCGCCCCCGAAGACGTCCCGCTCTACGGCCTCCAGGCACCCGGCCTGGACGGCGAGACGGCGCTGAGCGGCTCCGTCCAGGAAATGGCGGCGGCCTACGTCGAACAGATCAGGGAGATCCAGCCGTCCGGCCCCTACCACCTGCTCGGCTACTCCTTCGGCGGCATCCCGGTACACGAGATCGCCGTGCAGCTCCGCGCCGCCGGGCAGGAGGTCGGCGCCCTGGTCATCATGGACGCCTACCCGAACAGGGGCGGCGAGGGACACCATCTGTCCCGCGCCGCCGCCGAATCCGGGCAGCGGCCACCGGAACCGGCCCCCGACCGGCCCGCCGAACACCAGGAGACGTCGCCGGCCGAACGCCTCGACCGGATCACCGCCCAGCTCCAGGAGGAGTTCGGCGAGGTGTTCAGCGGCTTCACCGAGGAGGAGCTGGCCGTCCTGGCCCAGGTGATCCAGAACAACGGGGATCTCCGGGAGTCCCACCCGCTCGGCGTCTACGACGGCGACGTCCTGCTGCTGGCCGCCGGGCACGGCAGCGACCCGGAGGCCCCGGAGGACGACGAACGCCCCGGCGCCCGAGGGGACCGCTGGCGGCCCCACGTGGCCGGTGAGGTCACCGAGGTCGAACTGCCCTGCCGCCACGTCGACATGATGCAGCCCGCCATGCTCCAGCAGGCCTGGGACGCCATCAGCGCCTGGCTGGACGCCCGTCCCTGACCGACCGGAACCTGACCGACCGGAACCTGACCGACCGGAACCAGCGACGCCGCCGGGCGTCTCGACGGAGCACGACCCGTCGAGACGCCCGGCGGCGTCTTCGCCGTTTCCCGGGGCGCCGGGGGCCGCCGGCCGAGCACTTTTGTGCCCGTGGTGTGACCGGTCGATGCGTAGAAAAGAAGCATGAAGACAACGACCAGGAAAAGGCGCCCGCTGGTGATGATCGCCGCTCTCGGCCTGACGCTCTCCCTGGGAGCGATGGGTTGCGGCAAGGACGAGGACCCCAAGGTCGCCAGCGCTGATCCCGGAGCCTCGAGCAGCGCCGCCCCCGCGGGCGACAGCGAGGCCTCGCCCATCAAGTACTCCCGGTGCATGCGCGAGCAGGGCCTCACGTGGTACCCCGACCCGCAGCCGGACGGCGGCCTGGTGGTCAGCGAGCCCGAGGGCACCGACCCCAAGAAGGTCGAAGCCGCCGAGACGGCGTGCAAGAAGTACTTCCCCGGCGGCGGCGCGAAGGGCAAGGCGCCCGCCGAGGACATCGCCAAGGTCCAGCAGGCCGCGAAGTGCATGCGCGAGCACGGTGTCGCGAACTACCCCGACCCCGACGCGAACGGCAACCTGCACATCGACGAGAAGCTCGGGATCAACGACGACGACCCCACCGTCAAGAAGGCCCAGCAGGAGTGCCAGAAGTACTTCCCGACCGGTCAGGAAAAGTAAAATGAGAACTCGGCGCACGGCGGCCGTGGCGTCCAGTGTGCTGGCGGTCGGTGCGGTCGCCACCGCGATCACGGTCTTCAGCCTGTCGGATCCCGATGACAGCCCCAGCCCGTCCGGCACCAAGGCGACGCCCACCGCCGAGATCACGCAGCAGACGCTCGTCGACCGGGAGAGCCACGACGGCACCCTGGCCCACGGCGACAGCACGACGATCTCGGCGCGGGTCGGCGGCACGATCACCGCGCTGCCCGTGGAGGGCTCGACGATCTCCCGCGGGAAGTCGATCTACCGCCTCGACAACAAGCCGGTCACCCTGCTCTACGGCTCGCTGCCGCCCTACCGCACGCTCGAGACGGGCGTGAAGGGCAGCGACGTCAAGCAGTTCGAGCTCAACCTGTGGGCGCTCGGCTACCGCGGCTTCACCCCGGACTCCAGCTACAGCTGGGCGACGGCCTACGCGGTGGAGGAGTGGCAGGACGACCTCGGCCTCAAGGAGACGGGCTCGGTCGAGCCGTCCCAGATCGTCTACGCCGACGGCACGGTCCGGGTGGACTCGCTCAGCCTCCAGCGCGGAGCCGTGGTCGCGCCGGGCACCGAGATCGAGAAGATCACCGGCACGTCGCCGCTGGCCACGGTCGTCCTGGACGCCACTTCGGGTCCGCTGGCCAAGCTGGGCTCCGCGGTCCAGATCAAGCTCTCGGACGGCAAGATCGTCTCTGGCAAGATCAAGAAGGTGACGACCCTGGTCGCCAAGGCCGAGGACGGCCAGTCGAGCACCACGAAGTTCCAGGTGACGATCAGCTTCGACAAGGACGTGAAGAGCCAGGGCGTGGCGGCCGTCAGCGTCGCCTTCACCGCCGGGCAGCGTCCCGACGTGCTGACCGTTCCGGTGGCGGCGCTGGTCGCCCTCACCGAGGGCGGGTACGGCGTGGAGCTGGTCGACGGCACCACGAAGCGGTTCGTGGCGGTGGAGACCGGCCTGTTCGCCGACGGCAAGGTGGAGATCACCGGTACGGGGCTCAAGGCCGGGCTGAAGGTGGTGATGCCGTCGTGAACCCTCTCGAGGCCGTCATGACCTCCTCGAACGGCGTCGCCGGCCACCCGGTCGTGGAGCTGGCCGGGGTCAGCAAGAGCTACCCCGGCGGGGTCGCCGCGCTGCGGTCGGTGGACATGGCCGTCGACTACGGCGAGCTGCTGGCGATCGTCGGGCCGTCCGGGTCGGGCAAGTCCACGATGCTGAACCTGATCGGCACGCTCGACCGCCCGTCCTCGGGCACCGTGCGCATCGACGGGTACGACGTGTCGGCGCTGTCGGACCGGCAGCTCTCGGCGCTGCGCTCGCGGCGCATCGGCTTCGTGTTCCAGCAGTTCCACCTGGCGGCCGGCCGGGACGCGCTCGGGAACGTCGCCGACGGCCTGCTCTACACCGGTGCCGCCAAGCGGGACCGCGAACAGCGGGCCGAGGCGGCGCTGATCCGGGTCGGGCTGGGCAAGCGGCTGGGTCACCGGCCCTACCAGCTCTCCGGCGGCGAGCGGCAGCGGGTCGCGATCGCGCGGGCCGTCGCGGGCGACCCGCCGCTGCTGCTCGCCGACGAACCGACCGGCAACCTGGACTCCGTGTCCGGTGCCGGGGTGATGGAACTGATCCACGAGCTGAACGCGGCCGGCACGACGATCCTGGTCATCACGCATGACCGGGAGATCGCCGACAGCCTGCCCCGCCAGGTCCAGATGCGCGATGGGCAGGTGGTCTGAAATGGCGCCCACGACCGATCCTCCCGGTTCCCCGAACCTGGTCGGAGAGCGTCCGCGGAGCGTTCCGCAGGCCGACCGCGAACGGGCCGACAGGGAGCTGCGGCCCGCCCGGCTGCGGGTGCCCGACCTGATCCGGCTGGGCGGCTACGGGCTGCGCTCGCGTCCGCTGCGCGCCGTGCTCTCGGCGCTGGGCATCGCGATCGGCATCGCGGCGATGATCTCGGTGGTCGGGATCTCCGCCTCCAGCCACGCCGACCTCGACCGGAAGCTGGCGAAGCTCGGCACCAACATGCTGACCGTCTCACCCGGCAAGACGATGTTCGGCAAGCAGTCCACGCTGCCCGACGACTCCCTCGCGATGATCAAGCGAATCGCCCCGGTGCAGTCGGCCACGGCCATCGGAACGGTCGGCACCGTGCACGCCTACCGCAACGACCGGATCCCGGTCGCGCAGACCAACGGCCTGTCCGTGGTCGCCGCCAAGCTCGACCTGCTCACCGCGGTCGGCGTGGAGCTCGACCGGGGGGTCTGGCTCAACGAGGCGACCGAGAAGTACCCGGCGGTGGTGCTCGGAGCGACCACGGCCCAGCGGCTGGGCGGCGGTCCCACCGTCTACATCGGCGGCCGGACCTGGGCCGTCGTCGGAGTCCTGCAGAACGCCGCGCTCGCCTCGGAACTCGACACCTCGGTGATCATGGGCTGGCCGGCGGCGACGAAGTACCTCGCCTTCGACGGGCACCCGACGACCGTCTACACGCGGTCGGTGGAGTCGCAGGTCGAGGCGGTGCGCAAGGTCCTCGCGGCCACGGCCAACCCGTCGGCGTCGACCGAGGTCGACGTGTCGAGGCCGTCCGACGTGCTGAGCCTGCGCCGCGCGACGAACGCGACCTTCACCTCGCTGCTGCTCGGACTCGGATCGGTCGCGCTCCTCGTGGGCGGGATCGGCGTCGCGAACACGATGGTCATCTCGGTCCTGGAACGCCGCTCGGAGATCGGCCTGCGCCGGTCGCTCGGCGCCACGAAGGGCCAGATCCGCACGCAGTTCGTCGGGGAGTCACTGCTGCTGTCGATGATCGGAGGGGCGGCCGGCGCGCTCCTGGGCTATCTGGTCACCGGAACCTATGCCATGACACAGAAGTGGCCCACGGTCGTCCCCCTGTGGGTCCTGGCCGGTGGTGTCGGCGCGACCGTGCTGATCGGCGCCATCGCCGGCCTCTATCCGGCGATCCGGGCCTCCCGGCTGGAGCCGACGGAAGCACTCGCGACGACCTGACCCGGCCGCCTCGGCCGAACGGCGCACTGCCCGTCCCCCTGGACAGTGCGCCGTTCAACTGCCCCGGCCCGGCGGTTGAACGCCCGCCGCCCCCTGTTCGACTGCTCGCCTTGTTCTGCCGCTGGTGATGCGCTGGAATTTCGATGCCGGCGAATCTTGGTGCCCGTTCCCAGCGGCAACGGGGCGTTCAGCGTGCTTAGGGGGATTGCCATGATGATTCCGTTGTCGTTCGCGCAGCGCCGGTTGTGGTTTCTGGCGGAACTGGAAGGTCCGAGCCCGACCTACAACCACGTCATCGCGGCCCGCCTGAACGGTGAGCTCGACCCGCTGGCGCTCGAGGCGGCGCTGCGGGACGTCATCCTCCGGCACGAGTCGCTGCGGACCGTCTTCCCGGCCGTCGACGGCGAACCCCACCAGCACGTCCTGGGCGGCGACGAGTTCGAGTGGCGGCTGGAGACCGAGCGGATCGAGCCCGGCGAGGTCGCCGAGGCCGTGGAGCGGGCGGGCCGGCACGCCTTCGACCTGTCCCGCGACCTCCCCGTCCGCGCCCGGCTGCTCCGGATCGACGACACCGCGGGCACCGGGAACCGGCATGTGCTGGTCCTGCTGCTGCACCACATCGCCAGTGACGCCTGGTCGAACGCGCCCCTGGGCCGGGACCTCGCCGAGGCCTACGCCGCCCGGCTGGACGGCGCCGCTCCCGGCTGGGCGCCGCTGCCCGTCCAGTACATCGACTACACGCTCTGGCAGCGGGAACTGCTCGGCGACGGCGGCGACCCGGACAGCCGGATGGCACGGCAGGTCGGCTACTGGCGGTCGGCCCTCGACGGCGTCCCGGAGGAGCTGACGCTCCCCGCCGACAGGCCCCGCCCGGCGGCCTCGGGCCACCTCGGGCATCCCGTGCTGATGGACGTCCCGGCCGACGTGCACGGACGCCTCGCCGACCTCGCCCGCGAGAGCGGCGTCACCCCGTTCATGGTCCTGCAGAGCGCCTTTGCGGTGCTGCTGTCCCGGCTCGGCGCGGGCACCGACATCCCCCTCGGCTCGTCGATCGCCGGCCGCACCGACGAGGCGATGTACGACCTGATCGGCTTCTTCGTCAACGACCTCGTCATCCGCGCCGACCTGACCGGTGACCCGACCTTCCGGGACGTCCTCGCGCGCGTCCGCGAGACCAGCCTGAACGCGATGGCCCACCAGGACGTGCCGTTCGAGCGCCTGGTCGAGGAGCTGGCACCGGCGCGGTCGCTGTCCCGGCATCCGCTGTTCCAGGTGATGCTCACCCTGGACAACACCGCCGGTTCGGCCCTGGAGCTGCCTGGCCTCACCGTCGAGCTGATCCCCAACGCGAGCCCGGCGGCGAAGTTCGACCTCGACGCGTGGTTCACCGAGACCTTCGGCGCCGACGGAGCCCCGGCCGGGCTGCGCGGCCGGATCACCGCCGCCGCGGACCTGTTCGACGTCGCGACGGCCGAGTCCCTGGCGCGGCGGTTCGGCCGGGTCCTGGACGCGGTGACCGCGGATCCGGAACTCCGGCTGCTCGCGGTGCCCGTCCTGGACGACGACGAGCGCGACCTGCTCCTGCACGGATGGAACGACACCGCGGCCGAGATCGCGCCCGAGAGCGCCGTGGAGCTGTTCGACCGCCAGGTCCAGACCCGGCCGGACGAGGTCGCGGTGGTCGCCGGCGGCGTCTCGCTCACCTACGCCGAGCTCGCGGACCGGGCGGGCCGCGTCGCCGGCCATCTCGTCGCGGCGGGCGTGGGCGCGGAGTCCGTCGTGGGCCTGCGCCTGCCTCGCGGGGCGGACATGGTCACGGCGATCCTGGGCGTGTGGAAGGCGGGGGCGGCCTATCTCCCGCTGGACCCGGAGCTTCCGGACGAGCGGCTGGAGTTCATGGTCGCCGACAGCGGTGCCCGTCCGGTCCTGACCGATCTCGGCGAGGCCCTGGGCGCCGAGCCCGTGGCGTCGGCGGCCGTGCCGCCCGCCGGGCTCGCCTATCTGCTCTACACCTCGGGATCGACGGGGCTGCCGAAGGGCGTCGCGGTCTCGCACGGTGCGCTGATGAACGCTGCCTCGGTGTTCGCCGTCGAGCCGGGCGTGCGCGTGCTCCAGTTCGCCTCGTTCAACTTCGACGTCTCGGTGCTCGACGTCGCGGTCGCGCTGACCTGCGGCGCCACGCTGGTGGTGGCGGGGGACGGGGAGCGGAGGGAGCCCGGCTCCCTGGCCGATCTCCCCGTGGACACCGCATGGGTGGTGCCCTCGCTGCTGCGGGTCGTCGATCCCTCGGTGCTGTCCGGGGTGACCCGGCTGCTCGTCGGCGGCGAGGCGATCGACGAGGCGACCGCGCGGGTGTGGGCGCAGGGGCGTGAGCTGGTCAACACCTACGGGCCCACCGAGACCACGGTGACGGTGACCGCGGGCGTGGTGGACCCCGGGCGTCCCGGCCCGGTGCCGTTCGGGCGTCCGATCGCCAACACCCGGCTGTTCGTGCTGGACGAGGCGCTGCGGCCGGTCCCGGTGGGCGTGACGGGCGAGCTGTACGCGGCGGGCGTCCAGGTGGCGCGCGGGTACGTCGGCCGTCCGGGGCTGACGGGCGAACGGTTCGTGGCCTGCCCGTACGGCTCGGGCGAGCGGATGTACCGCACCGGTGACCTGGCGAAATGGACCCCCGACGGGCAGCTCGTCTTCGCGGGCCGGGCCGACGAGCAGGTGAAGATCCGCGGGTTCCGGGTGGAACCGGGCGAGGTCGAGGCGGTCCTGGCCGCGCATCCCGCGGTGACACAGGCCGCGGTGATCGCGCGTGAGGACCGGCTGGTCGCCTACGTGGTGGCGGCCGGCGGGCCCGTGCCCGCGGCCGAACTGCGCTCCCACACGGCTCTGAGCCTGCCCGAGTACATGGTCCCGGCCGCGTTCGTGGACCTGGCGGCGCTGCCGCTGACGGCCAACGGCAAGCTCGACCGGGCCGCCTTACCCGATCCGGAGTTCACCGGCACCGCGGGCCGGGCGCCCTCGACGGTGCGGGAGGAGATCCTCTGCCGGATCTTCGCCGAGGTGCTCGGCGTGGAGTCGGTCGGGGTCGACGACGGCTTCTTCGAGCTGGGCGGGCATTCGCTGCTGGCCGTCCGGCTGGCCTCCCGGGTGCGGACCGTGCTGGGCGTCGAGCTGCCGGTGCGGGTGGTGTTCGAGGCGCCGACCGTCGCGGTCCTGGCCCGGCGGCTGGAATCGGCCGCGGACCGGCCCGCGATCGCGCTGCGCGCCGCGGAGCGTCCGGAGCGGATTCCGCTGTCGTTCGCCCAGCGCCGCCTGTGGTTCCTGGCCCAGCTCGAGGGCCCGAGCCCGGCCTACAACGTCCCCGGGCTCGTCCGGCTCGGCGGCGATCTGGACGCCGCCGCGCTGAACGCCGCCCTCCGCGACGTGATCTTCCGGCATGAGTCGCTGCGCACGGTGTTCCCCGTCGCGGACGGAGAACCTCACCAGCGGGTGCTGGACCCGGACGGGCTGGACTGGGCCCTGCGGGTCGCCACCGTCCGGGCCGAGGAGCTGCCGGCGGTGACGGCCGAGGCCGTCAGGGAGCCGTTCGACCTGGCCACCGAGATCCCGTTCCGCGCGCTGCTGCTGCGCGTCGAGTCGCCCGGCTCCGCTCCGGACGAGCACGTCCTGGTGCTGGTCATGCACCACATCGCGACCGACGGCTGGTCGGCGGCGCGGCTCACCCGGGACGTCTCCACCGCCTACGCGGCCAGGGCCCGTGGCGAGGCCCCCGGCTGGGCGCCGCTGCCCGTCCAGTACGCCGACTACACCCTCTGGCAGCGTGAGCTGCTCGGCGACGGCGACGATCCGGACAGCGTGCTGTCGCGGCAGGTCGCCTACTGGCGGCGGGAGCTGGCGGGAGCGCCGGACGAGCTGACGCTGCCGCTGGACCGGCCGCGTCCCGAGATCGCGAGCAAGGACGGCCGCCGGGTCCCGCTGGCGGTGCCCGCCGAGACCCACCGGCGGCTTCTGGATCTCGCCCGCGGTGAGAACGTCACCCTGTTCATGGTCGTGCAGTCGGCGCTGGCCGTCATGCTGTCGCGGCTCGGCGCCGGGCCGGACGTCCCGATCGGCGTGCCGGTCGCCGGACGGTCCGACGAGGCGCTGGACGACCTCGTCGGGTTCTTCATCAACACGCTGGTCATCCGGACGGACCTGTCCGGCGACCCGGAGTTCCGGCAGGTCCTGTCCCGGGTGCGGGAGACCACGCTCGGCGCGCTGGCCCACCAGGACGTGCCGTTCGAGCGGCTGGTCGAGGAGCTGGCGCCGTCCCGATCGCTGGGCCGCCACCCCCTGTTCCAGGTGATGCTGAACATGCAGAACACCGAGCGGGCCGTCCTGGACCTGCCCGGGGCCGCGATCAGCGGCTCCGGCGAGGTGCTTCCTGCGCCCGCCCGGTACGACCTGCACACCATGCTCACCGAGGAGTTCGACGCCGACGGGCGCCCGGCCGGCCTGCGGGGGCTGCTGACCGCGAGCGCCGACCTCTTCGACGCCGGTTCCGTCCGGATCCTCGGCGAGCGGCTGACCCGGGTGCTCGAGGCGGTCGCGGCGGAACCGGACGTCTGGGTCCGCTCGGTGCCGGTGCTCGGCCCGGCCGAGCGTGATCTGGTCGTGCACGGCTGGAACGACTCCGCGGCGGACGTGCCGGTCTCCGGGGTCCTGGAGCTGTTCGACGCTCAGGTGGCGGCCGTCCCGGACGCGGTCGCGCTGGTCGCCGGCGGCGAGACGCTCACCTATGCGGAGCTTTCGGCGCGGGCGGACCGGTTCGCCGGTTCCCTGGTCGCGTCGGGTGTGGGGGCGGAGTCCGTCGTCGGGCTGTGCCTGCCGCCGGGCGCGCCGATGGTCGCGGCGATCCTGGGAGTGTGGCGGGCCGGTGGCGCCTATCTGCCGCTGGATCCGCAGCTTCCCGCCGAGCGGCTGGCGTTCCTGGTCGCCGACAGCGGAGCCCGCCTGGTCGTGACCGAGGAGCCCGCCTCCGGCGGCGCGGCGTTCGCGACGTCACCGATTCACCCGTCGCGGCTCGCGTATGTGATCTACACGTCGGGTTCGACGGGTGTGCCGAAGGGTGTCGCGGTCACGCACGGTGCGTTGGCGAACTACGTGACGTCGGTGTCGCGGCGTCTGGAGTGGACCGGACCGGAGATGCGGTATGGCCTGCTCCAGCCGCAGGTCACCGACCTGGGGAA